>CAYOZY010000078.1:0-11464 GCA_964408525.1 uncultured Sphingobium sp.
CGTGCTGGACTGCCTGGAATGCCTGATAGAGGGCTCCCTTTCCCCGGCTTAGCCGGGCGTTAAGCCTGCCCCCGCATTCTGCCGCCCATGAGCAGCAAGAAGGCGGGCAAGGGCACCGTCGTCATCAAGCGTGTCGGCGACGACGGAGGGCACGGCCACCATGGTGGAGCATGGAAAGTCGCCTACGCCGACTTCGTCACCGCGATGATGGCCTTCTTCCTGCTGATGTGGCTGCTGGGCGCAACCACCGAGAAGCAGCGCAAGGGCCTCGCCGACTATTTCACCCCGACTCTGGTCGAGCTGAAGCAGGGCAGCGCCGGATCGAACGGCATGTTCGGCGGCGACAGCATCGAGGGCAAAGAAAACTACCCGACCACCGGCGGTCAGGGTACGCTCGCGATCACCATCCCCAAGGACACGACGGGCGTGAAGGATCGCGGCGCAAAAGACCACAAGCAGCGCCGCGAAAACGACCGCATGAAATTCTCGGCGATCAAGGCGAAGCTGGCCTCGCAGATGGCCCGCAACCCCGCGCTCAAGAAGCTGATGAAGAATATCCGCTTCACCGAGACGCGCGAGGGGTTGCGCATCGACCTCATCGACGAGGCCGATTTCGCGATGTTCGGCATGGGCACGGACCGGCTGTTGCCGCAGGCGCGCGCGCTGGTCGCCGAGGTCGCCAAGGTCGTCGCGAGCGCGCCCAATGATGTGATCGTGCGGGGCCACACCGATGGCCTGCCCTATGCCAGCGGGCGGACGATGAACAACTGGCTGCTCTCTTCGTCACGCGCCGAAGCAACGCGCAAGGCGCTGTCCGACGAGGGCATCCCCAATGCGCGCTTCGCCAAGATCGAGGGTGTCGCCGATCGGGATCCCTTCATCGCGGGCGACATCTACGACCCGCGCAACCGGCGCATGTCCGTAATCCTCGCATGGACCGCTTCCGCGCCCCTGCCCGACGACCTCGCAGGCAGCGAGGATGAAGCAGATGGCGACGATCTGCTCAGCGCCGAAGAAAAGGCCTCAATCGCCCAGCGCGACAATGCAGCAACGCTTAACCGGCAGCGCATAGTGGCGGCGGACATGGGCCGCACATCGCTCCCCGCGGGCGCGGTGCCGGTCAACGTCAAGCCCGGCGTTGCATCGGGCAAGGTCGGCGACAAGAAGAAGGCCGCGCACTAAAGCGAAATCGGGCCAATGGGAACTTGGCTGGGGCGGCAGGATTCGAACCTGCGCATGGCGGCATCAAAAGCCGCTGCCTTACCGCTTGGCGACGCCCCAGCATCCCGGCCCGGGTTCGTATCCGCGCCGATGCAGCGCATATAACGGCTGTGTCGCGAAAGGGAATATCCGATTTCCCCTTTTGGAAATTGTCGCAAACGCCACACCTGCTTGGCTGCGGGCCGCGTTCGCGCTTGCAATAGGGCCGAAATGGCTCCAACACTGCGCGCCATGGCAACTCCCGGTTCGGCAGCATCCCCCCTGTTCCTGCGCGAGGACGAAATCCGCCGCGGCATCGAGCTGCTCTATTTCGGATACAGCCATATGACCCGTTCGATCGATGCCGATCTGGCGACGCAAGGCCTCGGCCGCGCACACCACCGCGCGCTTTATTTCATTGCGCGCCAGCCCGGCCTCATCATCAGCGAATTGCTGGCATTGCTGGCTATCACCAAGCAGTCGCTGGGCCGCGTATTGAATGACCTGATCGAGCGCGGGTTGGTCGAAACCCGCCCCGGTTCTGTCGACCGCCGTCAGAAGCTGCTGCGGCTCACCCCCGACGGCGCGAAGTTGGAGGCGATGCTGTTCGACGCGCTGCGCGCCAAGATGGCCGCAGCCTATGTGCAGGCGGGACAAGGTTCGGTCGCCGGATTCTGGCAGGTTCTCGAAGGCCTTATTCCGGAGGCGGACCGGAAAATGGTGGCAGGCTTGCGCGCGCCCTAGAGCCGTCGATCTGATTGGATCAGACCAACCGCTCTATGTCATTGTTTTACTGTGATTTCTGAATCGTCAAATGATGCCATTTGACTGGAAATCGTTCTAACCCGCGAGTTTTTCCAGCTCCACACCACGGTCGCGCGCGGCCCGGAGCGTTTCGGAAAGCAGCGCGACCAGTCGCCCGTCCGCATCCAGCACATCCAGCCCTTCGCGCGTCATGCCGCCCTTGCTCGCGACCCTGTCGGCCAGCACCGCCGGAGCTTCGTCCGATCGCGCGGCAAGCGTGGCCGCGCCCTGCACGGTGGCTGTGGCGAAACGCAATGCCTGAGCCTCTTCCATGCCCAGCGCGGTTGCCGCCTGCGCCAGCGCATCGACAAAGCGGAACACGAACGCCGGACCGCATCCGGTCAACGCCGTAACAAGGTTGAACTCCCCCTCGTCGGCGATCCATTCGGCCAGCCCAAGCGGGGACAGGAGCCTCTGCGCCAGCGCGCGCGCATCGTCTCCTGACCGCGCATCGGCATAAAGCGCCACGACCCCCTGCCCCAGCGCGGCGGGCGTATTGGGCATGATGCGGACATAATGGGCATCATGCCCCAGGGAGGCGCGCAAGGTTTCGACCGTCACCCCTGCAAGCATCGATATGACGACAGGGCCGGATCGCAGCAATGGCGCCAATGCAGGCGCCACTTCGGGCAGCAATTGCGGCTTAATGCCCAGCAGGACCACCGCATCTGCAGCGATGTTTTCGGGCATCGCGGAAAGCAGCTTCACGCCTTCGGCAGCTTGCCTCTGGCCCGGATCGACAACCGTCACCAATGACGGAGCCAGCCCACATGCGAGCCAGCGCGACAGGATAGCCCCGGCCATATTGCCGCAGCCGATCATGACGATCGGCCGGTTGAAACCTTCAAGAGCCGTCATGCCGCACACCCATCATGCTTCGCCACGGGTTTCGATCATGCTGGCGGCAATCGCCTCGGCAGGGGTCTTGCCGCCCCAGAGCACGAACTGGAACACCGGGTAGAAACGCTCGCACTCGTCGAGCGCGGCCTCCACCAGCAGTTGCGCCTGATCGAGGCTCAGCGTGTCGCCGCCGCCCAGCAGGGTGCCGTGACGAAAGAGCACAACGCCGGTGCTCGACCACAGCTCGAAATGACCGAGCCAGAGCTGCTCGTTGATGAGGCCGATGGCTTCGTAAATAGCGGCGCGCTTTTCCTCGGCCACGCGGATGTCTGGCAAGGCAAGGAGCTGCAGCACCTGATCTTCCGGCCGCCAGATCGCGCGGATTTCATACTGGGTCCAGCTACCGCGCGTGCTTGCCGCGATTTCATCTTCGCCGCAGTGCTCGAACGCCCAGCCGTTCGCCTCGAAATAGCTCGCGAGCATATCCAGCGGTTCGGCGTCCTCGCCATCCTGCTCGAATTCGTCATTTTCCATCATAAATTCGGATCATAGCCCCTCGGCTTGCCAAAACGAGCCTCTATCACTTTGCGGGCGTGATTTATACCGCAAACCAGTGGAGAAAACTGTGGATAAAGTGTCGATAAGTTGAAGTGCTCAGGCGCCACTCTTTGGCTTGCGGGCCTTCGGTTCGGCCTTCGCAGAGGTTTTGCCACCTTCCAGCGCGGCGAGGCGGGCCTTGAGAACTTCCACCTCCTCGCGCGCGGCAGCGGCCATCGCCTTCACTGCCTCGAACTCTTCGCGGCTCACAAAATCCATGCCGCTGACGAACTGCTTCGCCTTTTCACGGGCATTGGCCTCGAACTCGCGGCCCATACCCGCGATTGTTCCGGCGGCTCCGTTGATGATCCTGCCCAGATCGTCGAAAAAGCGGTTTTCGCTTTGCATGATATGTCGTCCTTCTAGATACGCATATCTATATGGGTCTGACCCTTGGGCACCTCAAGCCCTGATGCATCGGGGTTGAGCTGGTCGATGCTGTAGGTCAGCATGGCGGCGAAAATCAGCCACCCGATATAGGGCAGCATCAACACCGCCGCCGCAAGACGGATACGCGCGAACAGGACCGCCGTAAGCGCGCTCACCGCGATCATGAACAGGATCAGCCAGAAGGCCTCCGTCACCATATGCGAGCGGAAAAACAAGGGCGTCCAGTAATAGTTGGCGAGAAGTTGCACCACGAAAAGCAGGATGGCCGGCGCCCTCAGCTTCGCCCCACGCGCATGCAGGATCATGGCGATCGCAAGGCCCAGCAGCAGATAAAGGATGCTCCAGGCCACCGGAAAAACCCATGCGGGCGGCATGAAATCCGGCTTGGCCAGCGCCGCGAACCAGCGGTTGCCATAGCCGCTATTGGCTATACGACCAGACAGAAAGCCCAGAAATATGATTGCCGGAACAGTGAACAATGCCCAGCGGACATAGGACATGCGAAGCTGGCTTTGTGAAGCTATTTCGTTCATTCCACCCGGTCTCTCCGCTGACGCATCGGAACAACGCGAACGAAGAAAACACGTTCCGAATCCCGCTCGCCCACGGAGCGATTTTGGGGGTAATTTCGCTGCACTGCAAGGTCATTGTCGGCAAAAAGGGCAGGATGGGCGTTGCCGTCCCGAAACAGGGCACCCCGATCAGGCGGCGGAGTACCGCGCAGCGATCAGAAATTCGACATTGCCTTCCGGGCCGGTGATCGGGCTGGCTTCTATGCCCTCGACCACCCAGCCCGTGCCTTCCAGCCAAGCGAGCACCTCGCCGCACACTCGCTCATGCACCGCCGCATCACGCACCACCCCGCCCTTGCCGACCTCTTCGCGTCCCGCCTCGAACTGCGGCTTGATAAGCGCGATGAGCCGCGCGCCCGACGCCGCGAAGCCTAGCGGTCGTTCCAGCACCTTGGAGAGCGATATGAAGCTCGCGTCGCACACGAACATGTCTATCGGTTCGGGGATATGGTCCGCGGTCAAGATGCGCGCGCTGGTCTGTTCATGCACGATCACGCGCGGGTCGTTGCGAAGCTTCCACGCGAGCTGGTTGGTGCCGCTATCGACCGCATAGACCCGCGCCGCGCCATGGGTCAGCAGCACATCGGTGAAGCCTCCGGTCGAGCTGCCGACATCCATCGCCACCGCGCCCGCGGCATCCCAGCCGAAATGCGCGAGACCGTGGGCGAGCTTGATGCCGCCGCGCGAAACCCAGGGGTGATCGCGCCCGCGCACCGCCAGCGGCGCATCCATCGCCAACGCCTGCCCCGCCTTCTCCACCTTGCGCTCCCCTGAATAGACAAGGCCCGCGAGGATGAGCGCCTGCGCCCGCGCCCGGCTCTCGACCAGCTCGCGCTCGACGAGCAACTGGTCGGCACGCACCTTTCCCTTGCTCATGGTTTCTCCGCCAGATCGACCAGCAGCGAAGGAGTTAATATCTGCGGCAGTTCCTTCGGCTCCCCGCCGCCCGTCGGATACCAGAGGTAGAGCGGCACGCCGGTGCGGCCATGCGCTTCGAGAAAGCGGGTGATGTCCGGGTCGCCGTTGGTCCAGTCGCCGACGAGGGTGCGCACACCCGCCCGCTCGAAAGCGCCCCGCACTTCGGCACGGTCGATGGCGCCTGCCTCGTTTACCTTGCAGCTAAGACACCAGTCGGCGGTGAAATAAAGGAACACCGGCTTGCCCGATGCCCGCGCCCGCGCCAGCGCGGCTTCGGAAAACGCGTTGGCGGCCACAGGCTGCTCGGTGCGGCGCACATGCATCAGCGGATATACACTGCCCGCGCCGACAATTGCGAGCAACGCCAGCGCTATCAACCCCGCGCCCCTTCTACCCCCTCGCTGCGCCCTGCCCAGCCACCAGAGCATCAGCGCCAGCGCCAGCACCATTTGCAGCCCGATGGTCAGCCCTGTTCCGCCAGCCTGTCGCCAGAGCAGCCAAATGAGCGCAGCGGCGGTCAACGCCATCGGCACCGCCAGCCAGCGCTGCGCCCGCTCCATCCATGGACCGGGGCGCGGCATCGCGCGCCGCAGCGCGGGCACATAGGCGAGCAGCAGGAAGGGCAGCGCAATGCCCAGCCCCAGCCCCGCGAACACCGCAAGCGCCGCCGGAACCGGCAGCAGCAAGGCCGCGCCCAGCGCCGTCGCCATGAACGGCCCGGTGCAGGGCGTCGCCACGAACGCGACCAGCACGCCGCTCCAGAAATCGCCCATAAGCCCGTGCCCGGTCGAAAGCCTTCCATCGAGCTGCAAGGGCGCAAGCCGATACATCCCCGCCATATTGAGCGCGATCGCCACGCTCAAGGCCAGCAGCAGAAGAATGACCGCCGGGTTCTGAAGCTGGAAAGCCCAGCCTATGCTCTCTCCACCCGCACGCAGGCCCAGCACCGCGCCGCCCAGCGCCATGCAGGTGAGCATCACCCCGCCGGTATAGGCCCATGCCTCATGGTGCGCATGGGCGGGCGAGGCAGCGCTGCGGATCAGGCTCATCGCCTTGAGGCTGAGGATCGGAAAGACGCAGGGCATGATATTGAGGATGAGGCCGCCCAATATGGCGCCCCCCAGCGCGAGCAGCACCTGCTGCCTGCCTGCCGCATCTGCGCCCTGCCTGTCATCGGGCATGGCGACCTGCCCCGGCCTGGCGGTGACCGTCAGCCCGCGATCCGGCGCTATTTTCAGCACACCTTCGAGAGAGCCGCCAATGTCCGGCAACCCCTTGAGTGTCAGCACAAGCCGGTCGCGTTCGCGAACCACCCCCTGCGCCGCCGCATAGCTTTGTGCACCCTCGGCCAGCGGAAAGAAATGCGGCTCCTGAAGCGAAGCCGCGCGAGGATAAGGAATGGCAAGGCGAATGGTGCCGTCCTCGCCCTGCTCATAATAGGCGTCTCCGCCCAGAGGTTGTGGCAATTTTCGCCTGTAACCATCAAAGATTACGCGATTTTCCAGTCCCTCCGCCGCCCCGTTTCCGACAGTCAGAACCAGCGCCAGATCGGCCTGTTCGGGCACGCACAAGCTGTCGGAACAGGTCAGCCAGTTGGCGCGCAGCTTCAGCGGAAACCTGCTCCCCGGCGCAGCATCTTCGGGCACGCGCACCTGCATGAGCAGCGCATGACGCCCCTCATAGACATGGTTCATCAGCCCTGAAACGACCAGCGGTTGCGGCACGGGAAATTGCGGCGGCCCCACCGTCACCCCCGCCGGCACATCCCATTTCAGTTCCGGCGGCTTGCCCGCATCGCCGGGGTTACGCCAATAGCCGTGCCATCCCGGCTCGGCCTGCATCACCAGCGCGATGGCGACACTCTCTCCCGGCGCGGGCCGCGCATCCTCCGCCTCCAGCCATGCCGTGATATGGGGCAATGCCCCCGCCCCGCCGCCATAGCCGTCCTGCTGCGCGCGGACATCCATGCCCCATGAAAGCACCATCGCAACGACGAACGCCGAAAGCAGGAACAGCCTGTGGATGGAACCGGAAATATCCATGTGTCATCGGCTAGGCCGACAGGTGATGCCGGTCAAGCGCGAGCGGCGATTGCCGAAGCGTTCCGCGCCTCAGGCGCGCTGTACGGAAGCGGCACTATTGCCTGAATACATGGCGCCGATCTCGCTCGCCTCGACCGGGCGGCTATAGAGATAGCCCTGAATTTCCTCGCATCCGACACCAACCAGATAGTCGCGCTGCTCCTCGGTCTCGACCCCCTCGGCAATGACATCGAGCTTGAGTGCGCGCGCGAGCTTGATGATCGCCTGCACCACGGCGCCGGATTCCCGCTCCAGCCCCAGGTTGGCGACGAACGAACGATCGATCTTGATCTTGTCGATCGGATAGC
Source organism: uncultured Sphingobium sp. (assembly GCA_964408525.1). Classification (GTDB taxonomy): domain Bacteria; phylum Pseudomonadota; class Alphaproteobacteria; order Sphingomonadales; family Sphingomonadaceae; genus Sphingobium. The sequence continues at coordinate 7,711 of CAYOZY010000078.1, forward strand.
GCTGAAGGTAGCTGAGGCTGGAATAGCCGGTGCCGAAATCGTCGAGCGCGATCGAGAAGCCCGTCTGCCGGAGCTTCATGAGCGTATCGTGGGTCACCGGATCGTCGCCAAGCAGCAGACCTTCCGTGATCTCCAGCTCGAAATCGCGCGGATCGACGCCACATTCCTTCACCAGCGCGGTCACCTGCTCATGGAAATCGCGCATCCGCAGCTGGCTCGCAGAGATGTTGATCGCGACCTTGAGGCCGTCCCATTTGTGGCTCGCCCTGAAGGCCTCACGCAGCGTGAACAGCCCGATTTCCTGGATGAGTCCACATTCCTCTGCGATCTGCACGAACATTGCCGGCGAGACATCGCCGCGCACCGGATGTTTCCAGCGCACCAGCGCCTCAACGCCGACGATGCGACCAAGCCTGTCCGCCTGCGGCTGATAGACCATGCGCAGTCCGCCGGTAGCCAGCGCCTCGCGCAGGTCCAGCTCGATCTCGCGGCGCATCCGCATCGCGGCGTCCATTTCCGGCTCGAAGAAGCAATATTGACTCCGGCCGTTATTCTTGGCGCGATAGAGCGCCAGATCGGCGTGGCGCAGCGCCTCGACCGCCGAAACATCACCCTCAGGGACGACATTGACGCCAACGGAGCAGGAAACATGGACGCGGCCGCCGGAAAGATCCACCGGCTCTGCCATCGCCTTGACGATGCGTTCGGCGAGACGGGCGGCGGCAACCGGCGAAGCATCGACCTGCACGATCGCGAACTCGTCGCCAGAAAGGCGCGCGAAGGTGTCGGACCGGCGGCATACCTCGGCAATGCGCTTGGCCGCCGCGACGATCAGCTCGTCGCCCATCTGGTGGCCGTATGTGTCGTTCACTTCCTTGAAGCGATCGAGATCGAGGCAATGCACGGCCACGGAAACGCCCGAACGCCGGACCTGATCGAGCGCGACGCCAAGCCGGTCGAAAAACATCACGCGGTTGGGCAAGCCGGTCAAAGGGTCGTGATAGGCGAGATGCGAAGCACGCGCCTCGCTGGCGATCAGTTCCTGCGCGGCGCGGAAGCTGCGCTGGTAAAGAATGACAAGCACTCCGAAGAACAGGCCGATAACCGCCAGCACCGGCAAGGCGAGATTGACGGCCAGTTTGGTGCCCGGCTTGCCCGGCGCCCAATATAAGGTCGCAATATAGTGGCCTTTGTCGTCGTTAATGTCGACCTGAGCGATCTGCGCCATGTCCTCCATCTGCACCTGACGGAGTTTGATGTCGGGCTGGAGATAGCGTTCGCCAAAGTGCGCGAGGAAGGCGTCATCGATCGGCGTCGCGGCGATTACGATGGGCGCCATGACGTGGCGCTGCTTCACCGTGCCGAAGTCTGGCTGAACCAGCGAGGCAATGACGATGTAAACCTTGCCCTGCGACCGTATGATGTTGTGTTCCTGCACCGGCGCTTTCAGCGAGCCGAGCGTTGCGCCGATTTTCCGCCTGTGGGCCTCCTTCTGCCGCACGGCATTGATCGCCTTGTGCATCCCGCCCGCGAACCGCGTATAAATGTCCAGCGGCGCGGACTTGCCCATCTCGGCGGCATAGAACAGGTGGTTCTGTTCATCCAGCACGAAGCTGTATTGGAAATTCCCGGTATCATAGAGATACTGACCGACATTGTTTTCGACCCATGCCAGATCGCGATCCTGCAGATGGCCCAGCGCGTCGTCCCAGGCCGTCTGGGGAACAAGCTGATTATAAACCTCGGTGATCTTGCCCGCGATGCCATTAGCGACGAGCTGCTGCTCGCGCTCCTTGGCGGCATTATCCACCGTGTAGGCCATGGTCAGGCCGCCGATGAACAGCATGATCGCCGCCACGATCGAAAGGATCGTCAGCGGACGAAAAAGCTCATATGCGCGTGTTTCCTTGGCCATGATAATCCAGTGCACGGTTGCAATCGTGACCGGGTTTCATAAGACCAAATAATGAAGATATAGTATATCAGGTGCGCGGGACTGATAACTCCATAGGTTAACACTCTTGTTGTCGATGCCAGTACTCGCGCCTGTCCCGATCAAAAAAGAGAAAGAGGGCACGGCCCTCCCTGTCCTTCATTACCTGAGTATCGCGCCACAACAGAAACGGTTGCGATGGCGCCAGCACTTCATCAACCTACATAATGTGCCGATGTCTTTGCCGCGGGCAAAATAAGTCGCGCGAGAAGGCCACCCAGATCCTCGCTTTCGCCAAGCTCCACCGAACCGCCATAGATTTCCGCGACATCCCGCACGATGGCCAGACCCAGACCCGTGCCCGGCTTGCCGGTGTCGAGCCGGACGCCGCGATCGAATATGCGCCCGCGTTCGTCGGGCGGGATGCCGGGGCCATCATCCTCGACATCTATCTCGACAATCTCGCGCTCAGGATTCAAACGAACAGTCGCGAACACGCTGCCTCCGCCATATTTCGCAGCGTTTTCGACGAGATTGCCCAGAAGCTCGTCCAGATCCTGCCGTTCCACCCGCACCGAAGCGGCCTCGTCGCCATCCATGTCGATGCGCACATCGGGGTAGAGCCGCGCCACCGCCCTCTCGACCGCCTGTAGGCTGGGCCAGACCTCGGCGCGGCTTTGAGCCATGCCGCGCCTGCCCACGGCGCGTGCGCGGGCGAGATGATGATCGATCTGGCGTCGCATCGTCACGGCTTCGCGCATCACCGCCTCATTGAGGTCCGGAGCCTTTGCCGTCGCCGCATTCATGATGACCGTGAGCGGCGTCTTGAGCGCATGGGCAAGATTGCCGGCGTGCGCCCGCGCCTCCTCCGCCTGCCGCTCATTATGAGCGAGCAGCGCGTTCAGCTCTTCGACCATCGGCAGCACTTCGGCGGGCATCGGCTCGCTCACCCTGCTCTTGTCGCCCGCGCGCATGCGCACGATTTCACGCCGCACGGCGCGCAACGGGCGCAATCCATAGAGGGTCTGGAGGCTGGCCAGCACGAACAGCCCAAGGCCGAGCAGCGCGAAGCTCTGGATCAGGGTCGAGCGCAGTGTCCTGATCTGCTCGTCCAGCCCCGAACGCGCCTGCGCCACCGCAAAGACCCAGCGGTCGGATGAGCCGGGCAGCAGAATCGTGCGCTCCATCACGCGCAGGCTCTCGTCCGGGAACTGGTCGCTGTCGTGCACATGGAGGTCGTTGCCCTGACGACCGGGATCAAGCTTGAGCGCGCGATCCCAAAGCGAGCGCGAGCGCCAGTCCTCGTGTTTGCCGCTGCTGATCTGGTAATAAAGGCCGCTATTGGGTTCGAGAAAGCGCTGGTCGGCAAGCGGACGATTGAAAAACACTTCGCCGTCCGGCCCGATTTCCGCCGAAGCGATCATAGCCGTCAGAACATAGGCCATGCCGTCGTCGAAATTGCGGGTGATGGCCGCGCTCAGCACCCTGTCGAGCGCCAGCCCGCCGCCCAGCAGCAGGATCGTGATCCACAGCGCCGCTATGCCCATCATGCGGCGGCTCAGCGAGCCGGTCGAACGGACCGGCATCGGGGAAGGATTGTCGCTGTCTGTCACAGCGCCGTGTTATGACGCCACAGGCTCTTCAAGGCTATAGCCCAGCCCGCGAATTGTGGTGATGACATCGGGACCGAGCTTCTTGCGGATGCGGGTGACGAACACCTCGATCGTGTTCGAATCGCGATCGAAATCCTGATCGTAGATATGTTCGATCAGTTCGGTGCGCGACACGACCTTGCCTTTGTGATGCAGCAGGTACGACAGG
>CAYOZY010000079.1:0-11232 GCA_964408525.1 uncultured Sphingobium sp.
AGCAGCTTGAGAGCGATCCGTGGGAGGGCGCGGACGCAAAATATCCGGTCGGTGCGAAGCTTTCGGGCCGCGTCACCAACATCACCGAATATGGTGCGTTCGTCGAGCTGGAGGCCGGCATCGAGGGTCTGGTCCATGTTTCCGAGATGAGCTGGACCAAGAAGAACGTGCACCCTGGCAAGATCGTTTCGACCAGCCAGGAAGTCGAGGTTCTGGTGCTCGAAGTCGATGGCGACAAGCGCCGCATCAGCCTTGGCCTCAAGCAGGCGCAGAGCAATCCGTGGGACAGCTTCGCCGAGAGGCATCCGGTGGGCACCGAGGTTGAGGGCGAAGTCAAGAACGCCACCGAATTCGGCCTGTTCATCGGCCTGGAAGGCGATGTGGACGGCATGGTACATATGTCGGACATCGCCTGGGGCATCTCCGGCGAGGACGCGCTCAACCTGCATCGCAAGGGCGAGGTGGTAAAAGCGATCGTGCTCGACATCGATGTTGAGAAGGAACGCATCAGCCTGGGTATGAAGCAGCTTGAGAAGGGTGCGCCCGGTGCAGGCGCGGCTTCTGGCGGCGGCTCCGGCGGCCTCAACAAGAATCAGGTCGTTACCGTCACCGTGCTTGAGGTGCGCGACGGCGGGCTTGAGGTTCAGGCCGGTGAAGATGGCGCCACGGGCTTCATCAAGCGCGGCGACCTTGGCCGCGACCGGGACGAGCAGCGCACCGAGCGCTTCCAGCCGGGTCAGAAGTTTGACGCGATGGTCATCGGGTTCGACCGCAGCAAGAAGCCGAACTTCTCGGTCAAGGCGCTTCAGATCGCCGAAGAGAAGCAGGCCGTTGCGCAATATGGTTCGTCCGACAGCGGCGCTTCGCTGGGCGACATTTTGGGCGAAGCGCTCAAGGCCAAGAACGAAGCCTGACAGCATCGGAAGCATTGGATAGCCCCGTCGCAACCAAGTTGCGGCGGGGTTTTCATATCAGTCAAAGTGACGAATATTTACAATTATGTCCAAGTCAAACCGCTGAAAATGGGAAATCCAGCGGGTCAATTGTGCGATTGTCATTTGGTGAACATTTGCGTAATGAACAGGTGGTCGGCAATAAGTGGGCTGCCGACTTAAGGAGGACCGATGATCCGTTCCGAACTGGTTCAATCCCTGGCTGAAAACAATGCGGACCTCACTTATGGGGAAGTGGAACGCATTGTTGACATTTTCTTTTCTGAGATCACCGAGCAACTTGCCAAGGGGGGGCGAGTGGAGCTGAGAGGCTTTGGCGCGTTTACTTCGCGCGCGCGCGAAGCGCGCACAGGGCGCAACCCGCGTACGGGCGAATCTGTCAGCATCGATGCCAAGAAGGTTCCGTTTTTCAAACCCGGCAAGGAAATCCGCGAGCGCCTCAACGTCAAATAAGGCATCGCGCCATGCGACGGCTGCTCGATGCCATGGATTTGGCAAATCGGCATTGCCGTTGCTCGCGCTTGACGGCGCCCCTTTCGCAATGCAGTGCATCCGGCAGTCTCTCTCTCATTGGTGGCAGAGGGCTTCGTGCGGACGTGGCGAAATGGTAGACGCAGCGGACTTAAAATCGCCTTTAGCCTATTTTTCTAAGCCAAAAACCACGCAAAACCAATGATTTAAGTAAGGTCGAGACTCCAAAAAAGACTTACACATGTCTTACACATTTTGGAGTTCTCACAGTGCCAATCGAAAGCCATGTTTTGATGGATGGCGCGCTTCACGTTTACAAACGTGAGAACAGCCGATTCTGGCAATGCGCGACCTACCTTGGCAGCCGCAACCATCGGCAGACGACCAAGGAAGAAAGCCTTGCCGCCGCCAAGGATTTCGCGCGCGATTGGTATATGGAGCGGTGCGTCGAGGATCGCCAACGTCGGCGCGGCGGAGTCGCAATATCGGGCGTTCCCGTCCAACCCGAGATTGTGCTTCCAGGGCCGCCCATTGATGGCCGCCGCCGCCGAGCGGCGAGCGGTCCAAGTTTTGCTGACGCTGCCAAAGCGTTCACGGATGAGTTCGAGGTCATCACGCTCGGCGAACGCAATGCAGACTATGTCGAGTCGAAATCCGAAATCATCCGCCTTCACCTGAATCCGTTTTTTGGCGATACCCCGGTTCAAGAAATTTAGGCCGGCAAAGTGCAGGAGTATCGGGTTCATCGTCAAACGTCGCGAATCGATCCCAAGACCGGCAAACCGAAGAAGCCCGCTCGCTCCACCTTGCACCATGAAATCGTCACGCTGCGGCAGGTCTTGAAAACCGCCAATCGCAAGGGTTGGATCGCTGCGCTCCCGGATATGTCTGCACCCTACAAGACGTCCGGCAAGCTCGAACATCGCGCCTGGTTTTCGCCCGAGGAATACAAGATGCTCTACGAGGCGACGCGCGAGCGGACGAAGAACCCTCCCAAACCCCGCTGGCGCGAGGTCTGCGAGAATTTTCACGATTATGTTTTGTTCATGGGCAACACCGGGCTTCGCCCCGACGAGTCCGCGCGGCTTGAGCTGCGCGACGTCAAGATCGTGATGGACGAATCGACCGGCGAGCGCATCCTGGAAATAGAGGTGCGCGGCAAGCGCGGCGTCGGCTTTTGCAAGTCGATGCCCGGTGCGATCCTGCCTTTCGAGCGCATTTCCAAGCGCAAGGGACTCAAGCCAACTGACCGGATTTTCGGGAAGACGCCGCGCGACCTAATGAATACGCTGCTCGACGAGTTGAACCTGAAATTCGACCGCGATGGTCATGTCCGCACCTGCTACAGTCTGCGGCATACTTACATCTGCCTTCGCTTGCTCGAAGGGGCCGACATCTATCAGGTTGCCAAGAATTGCCGCACTAGCGTCGAGATGATCGAGAAACATTACGCCCGCCATTTAACAAACACTATTGACGCTTCGGCAGTCAATGTTCGCAAGGCGCGGGCAAAGCCATCGAGAAAATCAACATCGCGCGACGATGGCTGACCATTATCTCGCTTGGCTAAGATTCATTGCCCCTCTATAGGTCGCCTTGGATATGCGGACGTGGCGAAATCGGTAGACGCAACGGACTTAGACCAAACTTGAGTGCTCGCGGGGAAACCCGCGATGCAGAACTGCTCAAATTCGGGGAAACCTCTCAACTGGCAATCCCGAGCCAAGCCGCAGCGCGAAAGCACTACGGAAGGTGTAGAGACTAGACGGGCAGCACCTAACCCACGGCTTGCCGTGGCACGGTGAAGGGATAGTCCAGACCCCAAACGCCCCAGCCCAATCAAGGGTGGCGGGCGGCGGTGAAAACCGTAGCGGGTAAGAAAATCCGTCGGGCATTGCCCTTGGGGGTTCAAGTCCCCCCGTCCGCACCAGCCCCCTTCGGCATGATCCCTTTACGCCGCCGAACGGTGGCGGGGTCATGCCCGAGCGGGGCATGGCGGCCCGCGCAGGCCGCGCCCCGCTTCCGCGAAATGACAATCGAACGGCATTGTCATGGTGGCCGCAGGAATCCCGGACGGGATTCGGCCATCGCCGCGAACAACGGCGCGCAGCGTCCATATAGGGCTTGTTTGGAAGGCTCAGTGCAACTTTTTGAGGTCTAGGCGGTGAACGGAGTCTGGCTGTCGTCCTATCGATCACGTTCAAGCAGAATTATGATCGATAAAAAGCCATTCTATCGATCATTCTCTGGCATAGGCAAGCCCGTGACTCATCAAAATTTGCATGATGCGGCTTGATGCACTGAAATAGGGTTGACATTATCTCGATACAATCCCATTTTCAGAACGTGAACGACGATACTGCATTTATACGCGAGTCGCTAGGCGACGTTGCGGCCATCGCAGCGGGATACCCGCTTCGCGGCGCGGTGGATGAGCTGGCCAGCGGCGAGGTCGCCATTGTCCAGATGCGGAACGTCGATGCGGACAGCGGGGTCAACTGGGGCGAAGCGCAGCGGATCGCGCTGCCGTCCAAACGCCCGCCAGCCTTCCTTGCCGTCGGGGACATCATTTTCACCACGCGCGGCACCCGCAATTTCGCGCTGGCGCTCGATACTGTGGTAGGGGAGGCCGTCTGCTCCCCGCACTTCTTCGTAATCCGGGTTCTGGATACCAAGCGGATCGCGCCCGCATTTCTGGCGTGGCAGATCAATCAGCGCACGGCCCAGGAATATTTCCAGCGCGAGGCGACCGGCTCGCACATTCTCAATATCCGGCGCGAGGTGATCGAAAACCTGCCGCTTTCGATCCCGCCACTCGCCACCCAACGCGCGATCGTCGCGATTGCGGATGCCGCCCGCGCCGAGCGGGCTGCGCTCACCAGACTCATCGAAAACCGCAACCAGCAGATCGAGGCCATCGCGCTTGGCCTTCACCGATCAGCCCGAAATTCCACTGAAAGGCCCCACGCATGACCGGCACCATCAAACAGGAGGAAGTGAACAAAGCGGTATGGGCCGCCTGCGACACTTTCCGGGGAACGGTGTCGGCCGACATCTACAAGGATTACATCCTCACCTTGCTGTTCCTCAAATATCTCAGCGACGTGTGGCAGGACCACATGGACAGCTATGCCAAAGACTATGGCGACACGCCCGAGCTGATCGCCGAGATGATGAAGAACGAACGCTTCGTTCTGCCTGAGGGTGCCAGCTTCTACAGCCTGTTCGCACAGCGCCACGAAGCGGGGAACGGCGAGCGCATCGACAAGGCGCTTCACGCCATCGAGGAAGCCAACATCGCCAAGCTGCGCGACGTGTTCCAGGACATCAGTTTCAACTCGAACAAACTGGGCGAGGAAAAGCAGAAGAACGACCTGCTCCGCCACTTGCTGGAGGATTTCGACAAGCCCGAGCTCAACATGCGCCCCTCGCGCATCGGCAATCTCGACGTGATCGGCAACGCCTACGAATTTCTGATCAAAAACTTCGCGTCGGACGCCGGGCGCAAGGCGGGTGAGTTCTACACCCCACCCGAGGTTTCGGCATTGATGGCCGAGATCATGGACATGAACGAGGGCGAGGAGGCTTGCGATCCGACCTGCGGTTCCGGCTCGCTGTTGATGAAGTGCGGCCAGCGGGTGCAGGCCAAGTTCGGCGGCTCCAAAAAATACGCGCTCTACGGCCAGGAATCGATTGGCAGCACTTGGGCGCTCGCCAAGATGAATATGTTTCTCCACGGCGAGGACAATCACCGCATCGAGTGGGGTGATACCATCCGTAATCCCAAGCTGCTTGATGCCGATGACCGGTTGAAGCACTTCGACGTGGTGGTGGCGAACCCGCCGTTCAGCCTTGACAAATGGGGGCATGATACCGCCAGCGCCGACAAGTTCGGCCGCTTCCGCCGCGCACTGCCGCCCAAGACCAAAGGCGATTACGCCTTCATCCTCCACATGGTGGAGACGATGAAGCCCAAGACCGGGCGGATGGCCGTTGTCGCCCCGCACGGGGTTTTGTTTCGCGGAAGCAGTGAAGGCGTCATCCGGCAGAAACTGATCGAGGAGAACTTGCTCGATTGCGTGATCGGACTGCCCGAAAAGCTGTTTTACGGCACCGGCATTCCGGCGGCGATCCTGATCCTGAAAAAGAACAAGGCGGACAAGAACGTCCTGTTCATCGACGCCAGCCGCGCCTTCAAATCGGGCAAGAACCAGAACCAGTTGACGCCCGAGAACATCGCCAGGATCGTCGAAACCTATCACGCGCGGGCGACCGTGGACAAATATGCCTACCTCGCCACGCCGGATGAACTGGCGGAGAACGACTACAACCTCAACATCCCGCGCTATGTCGATACCTTCGAGGAAGAGGCCGAGATCGACCTGATCGCCGTCCGCGCCGAGCGCATCGCGCTCAAGGCCGAACTGGCCGCGCTTGAGGCGAAGATGGACGGCTATCTGCGGGAGCTTGGCTATGCTTCCTGAGGGCTGGCAAAGCCTTGTCCTTGGCGACGTGTTCAACTTCAAGAACGGGTTGAACGGCGAGAAGAGCCTCTATGGGGCTGGTGCGAAATTCGTGAATGTCATGGATGTGTTTCGCGGTCCGCGCCTGAGGCACAGCGAGATTGTTGGCGAAATGGCGGTGTCGCCGAGGCAATTGACCGAGTTCGCCGTCAAGCAGGGTGATGTCCTGTTCAACCGGACGTCGGAAACCGACGACGAAATTGCGCTATCGACAGTCTATCTTGATACTGAACCAGCCGTGTTTGGCGGCTTCGTCATTCGCGCCCGACCGAGCGGGAAAGCCCTCGATCAAGACTTCTGCGTCTATGGTTTTCAGGCGGACAGCATCCGGCGTGAAATGATACGACGGGGCCAAGGGGCAATCCGCTCGAACATCGGCCAGGCCGACTTGGCGACCGTTCCCATTCTGCTCCCACCGCTTCCCGAACAGCGGAAGATTGCGGAGATATTGTCCACATGGGACGCGGCGATTGCCGCGCAGGAGCGGCTGATCGCCAACGCCCGCGCCCAGAAAAAGGCGCTGATGCAAACCCTCCTCCCCACCGGCGCCCACCCTCCCAAAAAACGCCTCCCCGGCTTTTCGGGGGAATGGCGAAACGTATGCCTTGGCAACATCGGCAAGCTCCGCAAAGGTAAGGGCATTCAGCGCGATCAGGTGCGCGCAGTTGGCTTTCCGTGCGTTCGCTACGGAGAAATCTACACCGACCACCACGAGCAAGTGCGGAAATTCCGGTCTTTCATCGACGCGAAAACAGCGGCGGAAAGCGAACCGATTTCGGCGGGCGACATATTGTTCACCTGCTCTGGCGAAACCGCCGAAGAAATCGGGAAGTGCGTCGCCTATCTTGGCAGTGAGAAAGCCTATGCCGGGGGCGACATTATCATTCTGTCGCCCACCGCCGATAGTGCCGCATTCCTCGGCTATCTGTTGAATGACACTGACGTAGCCGAACAAAAACGGCGCTTCGGCCAAGGCAATTCCGTCGTCCACATTAGCGCAGCCAATCTTTCAAAGCTGACATTCCGGTTGCCAAGTCGTGCGGAGCAGGATGCAATTGCCAGCGTTCTGGATGACGCGACCCTTCACATTGATGGATTGGCGGCCGAACTTACCACTCTGATCCAAGAAAAATCCGCCCTGATGCAACAGCTTCTCACCGGCAAACGCCGTGTGAAGCTGAAGGAGGCCGCATGATGACGACATCGCCCTTGCGACGCGCAAAAGTACATAAAACCAGGGCTTTACGGGCTTTGCGCGGTGCTTCGGCCACCCGCGTCCGCGCGATTTCGGTTGACAGCGCCGCCCGTTTAGCCTACCTAAACTGTAACAGAACCCCCCACGCCTCTGCTTCGGTAAGCGCACCAGGGGGGTCATTTTTTGCCCGCAGCACGGGCAAGGCAGGCTTCCAATGAAGCCGCCATACGCCAAACCGGCGCTTCCGATAGCGGACCAGATCGACAAGCTGGTCGCCCTTGGCATGACCATCGCCGACCGCCCGCTCGCGGAACACTGCCTCCAGCATATCAGCTATTACCGGCTGAGCGCCTATTGGCTGCCCTTCGAGAATCCGAAGGGCCAGGCCGGGCCGCGCTTCCAGCCCGGCACGACCTTTGAAGATGTCATGGCGCTCTATGATTTTGACCGGCGGCTTCGCCTGCTGGTGCTGGATGCGATCGAGCGGATCGAAGTCGCGGTGCGGGGTAGCTGGGCCTATCAGCTTGCCATGCTGGGCGGGGCATTCGGCTATGTCGATGCCGCGCACTATGCCGATCCCCAGAAATTCGCCAGCAACTGCACCAAGCTCGACCGGGAGGTCAGCCGGTCGAAAGACACCTTCATTCGTCACTACAAGGCGAATTATTCCGGGCCGGCGCGGCCCCCGGTGTGGATGGCGGCGGAACTGCTGTCGTTCGGCCTGCTGTCGCAATGGTATGCCGCGCTGAAGGAACCGAGGGTTCGTCAATCCATCGCGGCCCCGTTCGACATCGACGAGCGCATCTTCGTCACCATCGTCCACCAGCTCGCCATCGTCCGCAACATCTGCGCGCATCATGGCCGCCTGTGGAACCGCCAGCTCGATGTGGCCTACACCCTGCCAAAGAAGAAGCCGGTGGAACTGGCGGAAACGGTCAACCGGCACCTGCCCAAGCGGCTCTACAACACCCTTGCAATGCTCCACTATCTGCTGACGCGCGCTGAACCCGGCAACGATTGGGGCGACCGACTGAAAGCCCTGATGGCGACCCTACCCACCGGACGGCCAGCCGAAATGGGTTTCCCCTCTGACTGGCTGGACCGCAAATTGTGGGGAGGGACGAAATGACCAAGACCCGCTCATATTCCATCTATCTGCTGAAACCGGCCTTTGACGCCACCAATGCGCTGAAGGACGATACCAAGCTCGAAGCAGGCATTGATGCCAACGGCCTGCCCGAAGGGGCCGTGCTTCATGTCCTCGACAATCCGCCCTACACCCCGTGGTGGGCCGGATATTTCGGCATCCAGAAGGAATTGCGGCAGGTTTCCAAGGGGTCGATTGTCTTCCTGCCTGCTGCCGGGCGATGGTTCGCCCTGTCATTCGGCCATGTCTCCCACAACCTGAAGGACGAGAGCTACGAATATGATTTCGGCTTGCGCGTCACGCTCAATTCGGTCGATCCCGACAAGCTGAAAAGCACCGATACGCTTGAACCCAGCGGCTCGAAGCGGCAGCGCATCCAGCTCCCCACGGCGTCGGACCTGACCGTGTTCGACATCGACACCGACAGCAACATCTTGAAAAGCCTGACCGGCAAGGTGAAGGCCGAGCATAAGAAGACCTTCAGCCATGCCAGCGGCGCCAGTAGCATTCGCATTTCATCCGCTGTGGCGGCGGATGGTCTGATCGACCTGTGCGGCAAACTGCTTGCGCTCTATCAGGACAACAGTTTCGAGACGGTGTTCCCGGACATCCAGAATATCTCACCCGTGCGCGATCCGGTTGTTGTCGATCAGCTCAATGCCAAGCTCATCGAGGCGATCAAGGCCAAGGACGATGGCGTCTCGCTTTCGATCCCGGAAATCCAGAATTATGCCGCTGGTATCTGGGGCACCTTCAGCGGCGAGGGTGGCGGGCTGATCTATGACGACATCTATATCGCCCGTTATTTCGAATATCTCGACGCGGCTGGTTTCGACCTGAATGGCATCGACAAGAAAATGCACCTCGATCGCCACCGGCTGGCGCTGACTAGCGAGGACGGCAGCTCCGTGCTGGATAGCTGGCCGATCTTCAAATGCCTCGTCTTCGACACGACGCTGGTTCAGGGCGGCGAAGCCTACCATCTGAGCGAGGGCAACTGGTATGCCATCAGCACGGATTACGTCACTCGCCTGACGACTTATCTCGACCCGCTGTGCAAGGATACCGGATTTCCCGATTTCACGCACGAGGATGAAGCCGCATATAACCTTGCCTCAGTCGGGGCGCTGGCAACGCGCGTCTGTCTCGACAAGACCAACATTGCCCCGGTCGGACAGAAGCAGGTCGAGCCTTGCGATGTTTACGAGGTCGCGGACGGCAAGGCCGTCTTGCACCATGTGAAGATCTCCACCCTTTCAGCGCAGCTCAGCCACTTGTTCAATCAGGGCACCAACTCGGTCAAGCTGCTGCGGGCCGATACGGAGGCCATGACCAATTTGCAGAATCTGGTTTCGGCGAAAGTCGCTCCCGCCGCGCCTGACGCAATGGTCGCGCCCTTGAAGGCCGATCAGATGAAGGTCGTTTTCCAGATCGTCACCCACAAGGACAAGGAACCCAAATCACTCAATCTCCCGCTTTTTTCGCGGATCAGCCTCATGCGGTGCATGAAGGAATTGAAGGTCATGGGGATCGAGGCGGAATTTTGCTTCATCAGCGATCAGTCGGCCAAGACGGCCGGGAAAAAGAAAGTGCGCAAGCCCAAGGGGGGCGGCGCGGCATGACCATCACCCCCAACACCGCAGAACTTTACAGCGCCCAGATTCCGGCGCTGGCGACGCTCGTGTCATTGGGATGGGACTATCTCTCTCCCGCCACCTGCATGGAGATGCGCGGCGGCAATCAGGGCATATTGCTGCGCCCCGTGCTGGTGGACGAGTTGAAGCGGCGGCGCTTCAACTACAAGGGGCAGAGCTACCCGCTCTCGACCAATGCGATTGACCAGATCGTGCGCGAGCTTGCCTCGCCGCCGATGCACGAAGGGCTGCTGACCGCCAACGAGCGGCTCTACAATGCGCTGACCCTGGGGATTACCGTCACCGAATTTGTCGATGGCAAGAAGCACAGCGTGACCGTGCCGATCATCGACTGGCACGATCCCGGCAGCAACCGCTTCCTGATTACCGAGGAGCTGGAGCTTGTCACCAGCGACGGCACCCGGACGCGGCGGCCCGATATGGTCGGCTATGTCAACGGCATCCCGCTGGTCGTGATCGAGGCCAAGCGGCCCGACAGCGGCAATCCCAACAGCTCGATGGTTGAGGAAGGCATCAGCCAGATGATCCGCAACCAGAAGGCGGACGAGATTCCCCAGCTCTTTGCCTATGCCCAGCTCTTGCTGGCGATCAGTGCGACCGATGGCCGCTATGGCACCACCAAGACGGCACGCAAATTCTGGAGCAAATGGCACGAGGAGCAGTTCGACGAGACCTGGTTCGCCGGAATCAAGAATCGTGCGTTGGACGTGGAGCCGCGCGCCGAATTGATGGCCAACCGCGTTTCGGACGTGAAACGGCACTTCAACCATTTGTGGGGCGGCGAGCAGCTTGTCACCGATCAGGACCGCCTGCTGGTCAGCCTGCTGTCCAAGGACCGGCTGCTGGAGTTCATCCGGCTGTTCCTGCTGTTCGATCGCAAGGCCGAGAAGATCGCGGCCCGCTATCAGCAGGCCTTCGGGATCAAGGCCCTGCTGGCGCGCATTTCCGAGATTCGTCCCGATGGTGGGCGGCAGGGCGGCGTCATCTGGCACACCACCGGATCGGGCAAGAGCTTCACGATGGTCTATCTGTGCAAGGCGCTCCTGCTCGACGAGGCCTTGAAGGGGTGCCGCGTGATCGTCGTCACCGACCGGCGCGACCTTGAAAAGCAACTTGCAGGCAATTTCCTCACCGGCGGCGCGTTCGGTTCTGACATCGGTGCGAAGAAAGATGGCGGCAATGCCAAGGTGACGTCGGGACGCGATCTTGCCCGCCGGATCGGCAAGGGCAGCGAGCGCATCATTTTCACCATCATCAACAAGTTCGCCAGCGCCTCCCAACTTCCCGA
>CAYOZY010000080.1:0-11163 GCA_964408525.1 uncultured Sphingobium sp.
GGATCTGGCGCCCGGGTCTGAAGATGCATGGCTTCTTCAATATCACGCCGT
Organism: uncultured Sphingobium sp.; assembly: GCA_964408525.1. Classification (GTDB taxonomy): domain Bacteria; phylum Pseudomonadota; class Alphaproteobacteria; order Sphingomonadales; family Sphingomonadaceae; genus Sphingobium. The sequence continues at coordinate 52 of CAYOZY010000080.1, forward strand.
TCCACAGCGCATACAAGTTTCCCTTGAGGTCGCAAGACAGGTAGGCTACCAAGGCATGGACATGGCCATATGGGTCTATAGAGAGTCTCGAGTCGTGAGCGAACAAGGCATAGACGAGGTTGCCGGTCTTTTCCGGCTCACCATTGCGATTGCGCTCGTAATTGCGCGCTTCGGCAAGGCGCTTCTCGACAAGCTCGCTCATCGTCGATTTAACGGCTGAAAGATGTGCATCGAGGATACGCTTGTCGCCGGTTACGAGCGCCAGGATCGAGGCCGACTTGGGCATCGAGAAGGTGAGATCAAGTCCCAGCCTGCGCCCCTCGACCTGCCCCACCATTTGGCCGCTGGGCAGCCGGCCACCGAGGATTGCCTCGAACGCATCTCGCCCGACTTCGCCCACAAGCCCGAGCAGGCGCGCGCCTTCGCCGCCCCAGACCCCGCTTTCCGCGTTCTCTTCAGCCGTGTAGTAATTGTCGTTCGCGAAATAGTCGGCAGCGCCGCCCGCCGAGCGAACCGGTGCGATCGAATGCATGGCCCTTAGAACCCAAGGTCGTCATCGGCGTCGAGGCCGGGCAATTGGGCTTCGCCCGGACCGCCTGCGGAACGTTCAACGCCGTGCTCGGGTTCGAGTGCCTCGGTGAGTTCGCGCGCAGTCTGCGAGACCTGCTTGGCGTTTCCGGCCAGCTTCACATTCGTGGACGAGCGGGGGGCGCCTTCATCGCCGCGCTGCGCTGCGGACATTTCGGCATCCGGCGCGCCCGGACGATAGCTCATCACCCGCGACAGGCTGCTGGCAACGGGAACATTTTCACCGATGTCCTGGCTCCCCAATTGGGCCGGTTCGTCCTCGTCCGCGGGGGCCTCAAGAGCAGACTCCCGGTCGTCGTCCCGCTCCATCTCCGGCTCGGGTTCGGGCGCATCGCGGGTCTCGCGCCCGCCCGCTTCCGGATCGCCCTGATCCTCTTCGTCGGTCTCTTCGGCAAATTCGATCGGCTCGACATTTTCGCGCAGCACATAGCCTTCAGCGACCTTCGGATAGTCCTTCCAGGCAAGCCTGATCCGTGCCGCATCGAAGCCTTCGGGGAAGACCAGGAAACCGCGCAACGACGGCAGCTTCATGATGTCGTCGGGCAGCACCAGAGGCTGGACTTCGCTGCGCGGGGTGATCGTCGCGGCATCGCGAATGTTCGAATATCCGTAGCTGTATGCTTCATCCATCATGCGCACTTCGCGGTGGCCGATGAAATCCGAACAATGCTCGGCTGTGTCGCGATCGGCGGCGGCAAGGATGAGCTTGGTGCGCGCGAGCGATGCAAGGTTCTGTGCGCCTTCCTTGCCATAGGTTTCGGCAAGCTTGGCGAAGCTGTGGATGCCAAGCACGAAGGCCCCGCCGAACCCGCGCGCGGTCTGCAGCCCGTCCTCGATCGCAGGCAGGCGGTGGAGCGCATGGACCTCGTCGAAGAAGAACCAGGTGCGCAAATCGCGCGTGCGCGGCAAGCGCATCAGCGTGTGCACGGCAAGGTTCATCCAGAGCGAGAGGAGCGCGCGATTGAGGACCAGTTCGTTGTGCGAGGAAGTGATGAACAGGATCGATCCGGGCTGGTCGCAATCGCGGATCCAGTCGCAAATCGAGAAGGGTTCCTTGCCTTCAGGAAGGAACCGCAAAGCCGCAGCGCCAGAACCACCGAAAGCACTGCGAGGAAGGTGAAGAACCAGACGAGAAACGGCAGCCGCGCGGAGGCGAACCACATCAGGAATTCGTGGGTGATGAGCTGCGATCCGCGGGTGAAATCACCGGCATTGCGCGGCATGGTTCCGCGCGCCGAATGGTGCTGAAGCTTGCCCGGGCGGCGGCGGTCGGACCAGGTGTCAGGCTGCGCCACAAAGCGCCTCCATCCGGGCCTCGGCTTCGGCGAGTAGTTCGCCATGTACATCGGCGTATTGGCGCTGGATGATGAGGTCGAGCGCGAGGAAGAGATACTCGAGCGAGAACTGCCGCCGCCGGTCGAGTTCGGAAGCTCCCGCGACGCCTTCGAGAAAATGCTCAAGAGCGATTCGCACGAGATTGGATCGGGAAGTCTTTTGCGCTTCGGCGACAGCCTTTGCCGCCTCGGCAATCGCGCGGGGCAGCCGCACCGAAATCAGAACCGTATCTGTCATCGCCAACCCCTTCGAAAAGGGCCTGGCGGGAATTGCGCGAGGAGGAATCTAGGCTATCGCCGGGAGGGTGGCAAGCGAAAGGTCAGGGGCCTTTCACGTATCACATCGTATTACGTCCGAAATGACGTAGATCTGCCGATCCGGATGCTTAGGGCCAAAATGTAATACGGACGAATACAAGATGCACGTGGCGTAAACATACCAGTTTCTGCCAATCATCAGACTGCACCGCAGTGTACGGTCTGCTACTTTCCCAATCAATCCCACCCATGCCGTCGCTCGCGGAGTTGTCTGGATTTCCGAGGGTATGGTGAAGGGCCTTCATGGCAAGATATGGTGCTGACGCCGATGCATTTTACTTTGCCAATTGGTCATGAATTTGCACCTGGCGATGCGAGAAGGCTTGCCAGGGGCGCATGCCCGGGCAAGGTTCGCGCGCGGGAGGTTTCAGCACCACCCAGGAGTATGATCATGGCCAGAAAAGGAAGCCTTGAAGCCGAACGTCGAGCCATCGCAAAGGATCGCGACGCGCTGGCAGCGCGCGAAGCGAAACTGCGCGATAACGAGCAAAAGGCGAGCATCGAGCTGATGCGCAAGAGCCCGCTTGGCAAGGCGCCGTTCGAGCGGGTCAAAGCGTTCTTCGCAATGCTTGGCAAGCTCGGCCTCGACGAGGCGGAAAAGCGTTTGTCGGCAAGCTGAAACCGGTCTCGGCAAGAGACCAGCGCCGCCGGGCACTCGATGTGTCCGGCGGCGCTTTTGCTTCCCGAAAAAGAACAAGCCGGAGAGACCCACATTGGATCCCTCCGGCTTGATCGCGATCGGTGCATCAGAACGGGCAGTCATCGTCCCAGTCGGCGTCCATCAGAACGCTCATGAAGCTGGCGGCGCGCGCGATGTTCTCCTCGTCGAAGTCGTCGGCCATCTGTCCCTGCACAGTATGGACGATCCGGTCGATGAGGTGTATCGGCAGCGCGTTGTAGTCGCCTTCCTCTATGACGCGGAACGACCCGTCTTCGTCCTCGATCACGTGGCAGTCGAAGAAGCTGTGCGCGGCGCGCATGGTTGCGGTGCGAATGGCAGCGTCGTAACCAAAATGATCGAATTCCGGAATTTCGAAACGGGAAACGAGAGCATTCATGAAAACCTCCTATTGAGAGACGTCGAAAAGAGGTCTCGAGGCAGGATGATCGCGCTTGGCGCGGGTCACGGAACGGGCCGCAGGACCGCCGCGCCAGCGGGGGTGGGGGAGCCGATTTTTTCGGGTTCAAGGCGTAGCCGCAGGGGCCCGTGAAAATTGGGGGAACCGCCCTTCTTGACGCGTGCCAATGGCGGTCATCACGCTTGGAAGTCTGCGAGAAGGAATACCCCTCTATCCATCCAGTCCGGCCGATGCGAGCCATGCCGTCCCGCCAGCAGGCCATAGGCCGTCACTGGCGGGGCCAGCATGCGAGCGAGCCGGGCAGGGGAGAGCTCAACCGACAGCAGAAAAGGGCATCCGGCGGTGAGGCCGGACACCCTTTTACGAGAACCGTGGGGTTGATGGGTCGGTCGCTCAGAACGGCGGGAGATCGTCCCCATTGGCGACGCGCTTTGCGGCTTGCTGTCCGCCTTGCTGTCCGCCTTGCGCCGCGACCTTCGCCTGGCGCTGCACGGGTTCATTGTCGGCACCCACATCGCGCACGATATGGAGCGGAATGCGTGCCTCGCGCAGACGGTCGGCAAGGTTCGCCTGGATACCGCCGCCGCTGCACACGATCGCCTCGACCGGCTTGAACGCGAGCATTCGGGCGTTGCGCTGATAGGGCGCGGAAGCACCGCGCGATGCATCGGGCTTGCACAGGATCACCGGCACGCCCTGACGCGATGCCCAGGAAGCCGCGATGACATCGGCGCCCTTGTTCTGCGCGGTGGTCGCCAGCACCATCGAGGGAATGCGTTCGTGCACGGCATCGAGATAGTCATGCACCTGGCCGATATCGGTGAATTGCTGCCCGCCCGAGAACACCACGACCGGTCCCGAGGGGGCGAACTGCTCGCGCCGCTGCGCGCGCTGCGATGCGAGATAATCGCGCGCTTCGATCATCGAGGCGTTGTTTTTCATCGAGACCCGCGAACCACGCACCGGCGAGAAGGGACGGCCGGTTTCGACGAGGTAGATCGAGGCGGCATGGTCGCGCATGCACTCCATCGCGTCGCGGCATTCGGCAAGGCTCCTGGCCTGCATCGTGAGGTCCTCGACGTCGGTGGCGTAGACCTCGGACGGATCGTATTCGCGAAGCTTCTCCTGGAGCTTTTTCGCCATGGCATCCTCGCGATCATCGAGGCGCTTGGCCACCACATGAAAGCTGTTGGCCACGCCCCAGGCGACTTCGCTGGCGAAGTCCTCCATGCGGGTGTCGCGAAACAGGTCGAAGACCGTTGCCAGCATCATCTCGATTGCGGCCTGTGCGGCATCCGGATCGGGCATTTCAGCCGAGCTGGGTTCGTCTGCCACCGAGAGCCGGGAGAGCTCGGTCTGTTCCATGAAGGCGCGGGCATAGTCGGGCGTTGCGATCTCTCGCGCATAGTGTTCGGCAAGGTCTGAAAAGTTCGAGAAACGTGTCGTCATGATGTCCTCCGAAGGATCTGTCTCTCTCATCACCGCGATGAAAGATGAGCCTTGAAGGACGCCGGAGTCAGGCAGTCACAGGACGGCGGGGCTTGGGCCACGCCGCCGCGAGCAGCGGGCGTGGGGGGAGCCGGTTTTGTGGCGCACAAGGCGCATGCCGCAGGGCACGCAAAATCGGGGGGCACCCGCGATCCTTGACGGCCGCCAGCTCCCAGGCGTCATGCTTTGGCGATGCCGATTTCGCTCGGCTACCGAGATGAGAGAGGTAGAAGGTTTTGCCCCCGAACCGCGCGCGCGTTCGGGGTGAACGGCAAAACACCGCATCGACTGCGACCCGCATTTCAGGCCTCCCCGCAGGGCACCTATGTGCCCGCTCGGGGAAGGCAGGCGGGATCGCCCTGGCCAGCGCCGACGACGGCGCGGCCAGCAACAAGGGACGGACCCCTTGCCGGAGCAAGTCAGTCGTCGCGCGGGCCCCGTGCTTGTCACGGGTGCGGGACGGCGACGGTGCCGGAGGCAAGAGTGCCGGCGGCCCAATGCGGGAAGCACCGCACCCGCAGGAGCGCGGCGACAGGCGCGCGGGACCGAGTGCGTCCGTATTGACAGGGCCGCTCAACTTTGTCGAAGCAGGCGCATGGAATTTGACGATCAGATGCGGCGGTTCTTCGGGACAGACGACCTCGGGAATGTTTCCCCCGAAGCGATGGCAAGCGGCATCGAGCGCATGCAGGTCGAGTTCGGGCTGGAGACCGACAAGGGGCGCAGGTTCGCCATGTGGTCGCTGCTCTACATGCTGGGTGCTGCACCGGACCTCGATACGGCCTTCGAGGACGCTGGCGACCGCGATGCGGCACGCCGGTTCATGGATCTGCTCGATGAGGTAAATGCCGGCGAGGACAATTGATTGCATACAGTGCAGATCGCGTTTGACGCGGATTTACCCTGCATTCGAAGGATTGTCGGGTTTAGTAGGGTAAACGCCGTATTCCAGGTGGGTCACCAATGCGACGTGGTCAGCATAACGGCATAATTGCGATATCTAGGCAGCTACACCAAGGATGAAGCGGGCACGCTCGCGGCGCAGCATCTCATATGGCGAGACGCAGGTTATCCCGAGCCCGATACACGCATTCGGGATCTTGATCTTGCGTACCGATTCCGAAGGCACCTCGTGGGTCACGACGATGAATTCGTGAGCCCTTGCATGGGCGATAAGCCAGTAGTCTGCAACCTGGAGGAAGGTGGCGATTGCAGCTGGTTCGTAATTCTGTCCCGTCGCCCAGGCTGACACTTCGCCCAGGGCAGGCAAGACCGCATCATCCGGGGCGAGAAAGAACGGTCGGCCTCGCGCGGTTGCCCAGTCGGCAAGTTCGTCGCCCGCGCCTACCAATTCGTCGCTGACTTTCTCGATGCTTGCGACGACGCCCGCTTGATTTTGCTCGACAAGCCAGTCCCAGAAGGCCGGGCAGAAGTCGAAACCGTAGTGAAGGTTCTTGCCCTGGATGAAGACATTGGCGTCCAGCAGGTAGCGGCTCAAGGCAACACCCCCACTTCTTGGCCGATATTGTTGAATGTCTCAGTCTTTGTGACACCCAGCATACGAAAGGCATCGCGATAGAGGGTTTGTCCTTCAAGTGTGCTTTCAACGAGCGCGCGCGCGAAGCGCCGGCTGACGCGCGAAAGGGTTGTGCGATAGAAATTGCCGCCGCCCCGCTCCGCAATAGCGCGCAACCGCGCTCGCTCTGCCGCCCAGGCCGCATCGAACGCGTCCCGCGTCAACCAATTCGCATCAAGCAGACGTCGCAGGATGACGAGACTGCTGACCTTGTATCGGCGTGTAAGACGGGAGATTGCATTCTCGAGCGGTTCGTCTGCAAGCAGATCGGCGCGCAGGATAGCCAGCGGAACGAGAAGTTCCGCGGCAACGGCATTACACCAGACTTCCTCGCGTCGAAATCCAGCGACCGGTGCCGCACTGGCATTGGAGATGGCAGAAGCGCCGAGCCAGAGGTGCGCCAACTCGTGGGCAAGCGTGAACATCTGCGCAGACTTGCTGTCAGAGCCGTTGATGAAAATAAGCGGTGCCTGGGGATCGGCGAGGGCAAAGCCTCGGAATTCCTCAGGGTCGAGTCGCCGGTTGTTGTTGCTCAGAACAACTCCGCTAACCATGACCAACGCGCCGATGCTATCAGCGTGCCCGATGAACAGGCGCAAGGCGTCTTCCCAGGTTCGGCAAGCCGCTCGCGCTTCAAGATCGAATGCCAGTGCCTCGGCCATGCGAGCGGCGACTGCAGCGGGTCGCTCGTTCAGCGTGGCGCTGCCGACGAACGCCAGTTCAGGCAGACGCACCGTCCGGGCATAGTCCTTGAACCAACCCTGCCGTTCCTGGCACGCGTAGACCATGTCGATGAGGTTTGGGCTCGGGCGGTGCACACCGCGACCGTCAATGGTCCGAAAATCCGGAATAGGTAGTTGTTCCTGCGGGGGAGCAGGCAAAAAGAGGTAACCTGCCGGGACATGTACTGCAGCAGCGAAGGACTGCAGCTGCTTGATCGTGGGTTGAGCCTCACCAGATTCCCACAATGCCAGTTTTGGGAAGCGGTGATCCAGATCCTCAACGCTCAAGCCGGCACGCTCTCGCGCCCAAGTGAAAAGCTCTGGATGAATTGCCGCCCGCGTCATAGTGACTTAGTAGTCCTGCATCGGAGGCCACCGCAAGGCGGCATCGGATTGCATCGGATCACCTGATGACCGTGACGGTTACGCCGGCAGCGTCGGCGACCGTGCTCCACTGCTTGTCGGCGGTGAGGGCGGGAAGTGCGTCACGATGCGCGAGCGCCAGGCAAAAGCGATCGCCAAGCGACAGGCCTGCCTCGGCCGTCGCCGCGCGTAGCCGTCCGGCGATCGTGGCAAGCGCCTGATCGGCTTCGACGATCGCCATCGGCAAAGGCCTCAGCATGTCGTCGACTTGATCGGCTGGCATGCCTACGTGAATGAAGTGGCTGACGACCTCGGCGAAATTGACGCTCGACATCCGCGCGTCTGCGATAGATTCAGCAACCTTGCCCGCGCCCGGCTCGTCACGGAGCAAGGTGAGTAGTGCCGATGCGTCAAGCACGACTTGGCTCATTCGCCCGATTCCTCACGCCGACGGGCGAGGAAAGCATCGACCGAAGCTTCGGCATTTTCTCCGGTATACTTCTTCGCCAGATCCTGTGCGTGCGCGATCGACTGCGCGACAGTTCTCAAGATCACACCGTCTTCGGTTTCCTCGACGAGCAACGCGCCGCCGCCAGCAAGACCGAGCCGCTTGCGGATATCGGCCGGAAGGCTCATCCGGCCATTGGGAGTGATCGTCACTTGCACCGTCATGGCAGTTCTCCTGATCAACCCGCAAACGGTGCCGGATTGCACAGATAGGGCATATCGTGAGATCTATGCCATAAAATCACCCCTATGTCACGATCTTGCCGACGCGCCACAACAGTCCGAATTGATAATATTTCTTATGTTAAATGATTTCAATAGGTTAGGCCGGTTTTGGGCGATCCTGCCACGATGATTGATCACGCGGCAAGCGCTGCTCGTCATCGACCACTTCAAGGTGATGCGGCGCTTCGCGGCCCCACGACCACAGCACGAGGTTGCGATCATCGGGCGTCGCACGCGAGGCAAAGCTCGGCACGATAACTCCGGCGCAGCCGGCGGCAATCAGCCGGTCGGCAAGTTCCCAGGTCGGAACGGGCTTGCGGTCAGCGGCAAGCCGCTCCCACGCGCAGCCCAGCTGTGGGAGGGTGACCTCGGCGCGCTCGCGCACCGCAGGATCGGTCAAGTCGAGCACATCGGCAATCTCGGCGCGGTAGCTGCAGATGGTCAGCGGCTGCGCCTTAAAGGCGAAACCCTGCTGGGCTTCGAGCCACGCGGTCTCGAGGCTCAGCGCCGCGTAGAAGCAGGCCGTGCCGATGCGGTTGAACCGTCCGCCATGGAGTTTCGCGCCTTCGCCGGATTCAGGATCGTAGGCCCAGGCCGGATGATGCGCGCGGTAGACGAGGCCATCGAACCGGCTGAAGAAAAGCGCCACCTTGAGGTTGCCGCCGATCAGGCAAACCCGCCGGCGGCGATCCGGCCGAGATAGGCGCGGACCTTCTCGCCGAGGCCCTGGCGGACGAGTTCTTCGGCCGTGGCGTCACCGAACGAAGGCAGCGGCTGCGAGCGGTACCAGGCATAGGCAGCCAGTTCGCTGCCCGCCCAGGGGATGACGCGGTTGATGATTTCGCTCACCTCGCGCAGCCGCGCTTGCGTGACTACGCTGTTACTGCGGGCAGCTTTCGAGACGGCATCGCGCGACAGTCCGGCCGCAAGAGCCAGTTCGGACTTGGTGATGTGCAAGGCCGCCGACAGCCGGTCAGGCGAGACGCCTTTCTCGCCGGTGACTTCGCTCAGGAATGCCGCGCTTGCCATGTGCCTCACCATTTGCCGAATTACGAGGCAGTATATGCGGCATATAGCGCGAAATGTCAAGGTCGGCCCACGGGCCGCGGCAAGGCGCTAGCCGAAGGCGGCGCCGAGCTTCTTGCGCTTTGCCGGGGCCGCCGTGGGCTTCGCCTTGGGTGCTGCCTCGGCCGCAGCTTCCGGTGCAACTTTGGCCACAGCCTTCGGGCTCTGGCCGGGTTTGCGGCCAAGACCGATCCTGACCGCGAGCTCCTTGCGCTTGGCGGCATAGTCGGGCGCAACCATCGGATAGTCGGCAGGCAGGCTCCAGCGCGCGCGGTATTCGGCCGGGGTCATCCCATGCTCGGTGCCAAGATGGCGCTTGAGCATCTTCATCTTCTCGCCGCATTCGAGGCAGGTGACGGCGTCGGGCTTGACCGAGGAACGCACCGAGACGGCGGGCTTCAGTTCTTCCAGCGCCGGTTCCGGCGCCTGTCCAAGCGCGGCAAGCGAAACGTACACCGCCTGGATCAGGCCCGGCAGGTCGGCTGCCGCAACCGCATTGTTGCTGACATGGGCAGAGACGATATCGGCGACATGATCCAGCAGTGCTTCGTTTTCCATGCGGGCGAGACCTTTCCAATTCCCGGATCGGGGGTTCCTAGGCGATAGTTCGTCACCACGCCATAGGAGCATCGCCGGGGAGCGCCAGGCCTGACATAATGCTCGAAGTGCGAAGGTTCAGGCCGCGAAGAGTTCGCCCTGGGGATTCGCAGCGCCCGGGCCCTGACGCCGCAGCGGCGCAGGTTTGCGCAGCAGGGCAAGGACGCCCGGCTTGACCACATAGACCGCGTGGCGCCCGCCGCCGCGGTTCTTGTGGTTGGTGGCGTAGCCCGCATAGTGCCGGCTCATCAGCCCGGCGCGGACCAGATCGGAAATCGCGCGGCTGACATTGGCGCGGCCGACGGCCTGGACCTGCTCCTCGACCGCGATGTCGATCAGCGCCGCGTCAAACTCCGGCTTCCCAGTCAGCTCGGCCTTCAGCCCCTCGGCAACGCGTGCGCGCAGCGCAGCGCGGCGGGCGGGCTGCGCGCTCATCGGCAGAAGCTGGGAGCAGAGCCATTCGCGCAGAAGCACGGGTACGCCACTCTGGGCGACGAAGGGCCCGGTCTGCCCGCGCCCATCGGCAATTTCGGCGACCAGCTGGAGGACGAGAAACGCGTAGCGCGGGCGGTTCGGGGCTTCGACCAGGACCGCGTAGATCCCACCGACGCCAGTGATTTCTTGGGCTCGTTCCATCGATCAGTATTGAGCACAAAAGGTGAATCCTGTGAATCCCCTTTGTGCGTTGCGCTGTCGTTTGTCGCCCGTGACACTTTGCCCAGCGGCGCCGCCGGACTTGCACGGCTAGTCGCGTCAAACCTTATCTCTCGGCCAATCTGGGACCCAGGCTGGCAACATCGACGGGCCGCCCTCAGCGCTTGTCACGCGGGCCATGCAACATGACACTCCGCCCGAGGGCAAAGTGTCACAGATGCCATGCCTGGAGAGGCGTAAGCCCAGACCCCGCGGGCAAAAAAATGGGGCCAGCGTGAGCCGGCCCCTTGGAAAGTTTTGGGAGAGGATGCCTGAAAGGCACTGCTGATATGGGTGCAGGACACTGATGCTGCAAGTGCGAAATAAACGCGACGCGTTGCCTTTTTCGCAACCGGTGTTTCGCCCGTCGCAGCGACTACATGAGTGATGGGGGGCTGGCCTTGGCCCAGTGGGAGGCGGCAGCGCCGCCTCCCGGGCTCGGTGTCAGAGGAAGAGAACTTCCTCGGCGACGATCTCGACCGCGTAGCGTTCGACGCCCTCGCGGTCGGTCCACTTCGAGTAGTGGAGGCGGCCCTGCACCTCGACCAGGTCGCCCT
>CAYOZY010000081.1:0-671 GCA_964408525.1 uncultured Sphingobium sp.
TGTCGATCGCGCGCGACCCGGAGCGCGCGGCGAGATCGTTGGCGGAGCCGCGCGAAGCGACTCCATGCCGCGGTGCAATAGCGGTGATGATATAAAGTATCAAGTCCCGCGGGCCGCTTCCCCTGCACGGGTAATCGCAGCGACGCAGCCGGCGGCCGTATCGGTGGAGGGAGGGGGATGGTGAGCCCTGCTGGATTCGAACCAGCGACCTACTGATTAAAAGTCAGTTGCTCTACCGACTGAGCTAAGGGCCCACTGGCGCGCTTCAGGTTCCGCGCCGGGTTGCAGGGTGGCCCTAGTCAGCATCTTCTGCGGGGTCAACCGGCTTTGGCGCATGGTCGCGGTTTTTTGAGGCGCGAGAGAAGCTGGCGCACGCTATGGCCAGATAGCGGATCGCGCCATTCCGGTGCGATGCCGGCGAGTGGACCCAATACGAAGGCGCGTTCGCGAAAGGCGGGGTGGGGGATAGCGAGGCTTGCATCGGCCCAGATGCCGCCATTCCACAGGACAATATCGAGATCGAGCGGCCGCGCGGCCCAGCGCATGGCGCGGCGGCGGCCCGCTTTGTGTTCCATCGCCTTGAGACGCTTAAGCAGGCGCGGCGGATCGAGATCGGTGCGCACCAGCATCGCCGCATTGGCGTAGCGGCGGCGCGATGGCCCGATCGGCGC
>CAYOZY010000081.1:681-11106 GCA_964408525.1 uncultured Sphingobium sp.
ATGCAGTGATAATGCTTGTGCGAGAGCGTCTCCATCGCCGCCTCGACCAGCCGACGCGGCGTGAGCTCTCGCGAGCGCGGCTGGTTGGAGCCGAGCGCGATCGCATAGATATGGCGAGCCTGCTTGGCCAATCAGATGTCCTGCACGAGGCGCTGATAGAGGTCCGGCCGTCGGTCTCGGAAAAAGCCCATGCCTGCGCGATGCTTGCGCGCGCGCTCAAGGTCGAGCGTGGCGACGAGCGCGCCGGTCTGCCAGTCCTCGACTTCGGCGACGAGATCGCCCCATTCGTCGGCGATGAAGCTGTGGCCATAATAGCTCTGGCCGCCATCAATGCCGTCATTGCCGATGCGGTTGGCGGCGACCACGGGCATGCAGTTCGAGACAGCATGGCCGATCATCGCGCGGCGCCACATACGGCTGGTGTCGAGGGTGTCGTCATAAGGTTCCGAGCCTATGGCGGTCGGGAAGAGCAGTATCTCCGCGCCCATCAGCGCCATGATCCGCGCGGTCTCCGGATACCACTGGTCCCAGCATATGCCGACGCCGATGGCGCCATGTTTGGTCGGCCACACCCTGAAGCCCGAATTGCCGGGGCGGAAATAATATTTCTCCTCATAGCCGGGGCCGTCAGGGATGTGCGATTTGCGATAGACACCCATGATCTCGCCGGCATCGTCGATCATCGCGAGGCTGTTGTAATGATGCTGGCCGTCGCGCTCGAAGAAGCTGGTGGGGATGTAGACTTGCAGTTCCGCCGCCAGCGCCTGCATGGCGAGGACGGCGGGGTGTTCGGCGACGGGGAGGGCGCGGGCGAACAGCGCCTCGTCCTCCACGGTGCAGAAATACGGCCCCTCGAACAGCTCTGGCGGCAGGATGATCTTCGCGCCCCGCGCGGCGGCCTTGCGCACATGATCCGAAACGAGCGCGATGTTGGCGTCGATGTCATCGGTGAACGCGAGTTGCAGGGCCGCGACGGTTACATGGGTCATCAATCGGTTTCCGCAGAAGGCATTTGCTGGCTGGTGCAGTGGAAGCTGCCGCCGCCGGCGAGAATAGCATCGGAAGGCAATCCCACAAGTGCCCGTCCGGGGAAGAAGGGGCGCAGGGCATCGAGCGCGGCCTGATCGTTCGCGCGGCCATAGAGCGGCACGACGACCGCCGCATTGCCAATAAGGAAATTCATGTAGGAGGCGGGGATGATTTCGCCGTCCACCTCGACCCGGCCCGGCGAGGGCATCGGCGCGACTGTGAGGCCATGGGCTTTGGCGCGAGCGGCGGCGTCGGAATAGATGGTGGCATTGGGATCGTCGTTCGTAGTCGCCTGCGGAATGGCGATGATGCCGGGTGCCACGAAGCGCGCAAGATTGTCGACATGCCCATCGGTGTGATCGTTGACTAGGCCGTCGCCCAGCCAGAGCATGTCGGTGAGGCCCAATGTTCCCGCCAGCAGCGTCTCGATCTGGCGCTTGTCGAGGCCCGGATTACGGTTGGGGTTCAGCAGGCAGTCCTCGGTGGTGACGAACAGGCCTGTGCCGTCCGTGTCCACCGCGCCGCCTTCGAAGATGAAGGGCGCAGTGCGCAGGGAGAGGGCGGTGGTGGCCGCGAGGCGCGCGCCGATGTCCTCGTCTCCCGGCATCCGATATTTGCCGCCCCAGCCATTGAATGCGAAATCGACGAGCGAGCGCTGGCCCGCGCCAGCCACCACGCAAATCGGCCCGGTATCGCGCAACCAGACGTCGCCGATGCGCTCGACGACGATCCGCGTATCGCTTTTGAGTAGCGCCGTTGCTTGCGCCGCACTGTCGAGGCTATTGCAGACGAGGCGCACTTCTTCGCCCTCGCCGCCAGCGCGCACGGCATCCGAAAAGGCGCAAATCTGGACCTGAGCGCGTGCGAGGGTGTTACTGTCGTCCCATTCGGAAGCGTTCCATGGAAAGCCGATCCACAGCCACTCATGCGGTTCCCATTCTGCGGGCATGCGGATGGTCATCGGGCGGGGTTTCCTCAAACGAAAAGGGCGGCTGTGGGGCCGCCCTTCGCATATTCTGAAATGATCCGAAAGATCAGCGCGAATAGAATTCGACGACGAGGTTCGGTTCCATCTTCACCGGATACGGCACTTCGTCGAGCGTCGGAACGCGCACATAGGTCACCTTGGCGGGGCCATCGGGCGCGACATAATCGGGGATGTCGCGCTCCGGGAGCGATTGCGCCTCGATCACCAGCGCCATCTCGCGGGCTTTCTTGCCCAGCGTGATTTCGTCGCCCACCTTAACGAGACGGCTGGCGATGTTGCACTTCACGCCGTTTACATAGATGTGGCCGTGCGAAACGAGCTGACGCGCGGAGAAGATGGTCGGCGTGAACTTGGCGCGATAAACGACCGCATCGAGGCGGCGCTCCAGCAGGCCGATGAGGTTCTGGCCGGTGTCGCCCTTCATCCGGGCGGCTTCGGTGTAGTTCTTCTTGAACTGCTTCTCGGTGATGTCGCCATAATAGCCCTTGAGCTTCTGCTTGGCCTTCAGCTGGGTGCCGAAGTCCGACATCTTGCCCTTGCGGCGCTGGCCGTGCTGGCCGGGGCCATATTCACGCTTGTTGACCGGAGATTTAGGACGGCCCCAGATGTTTTCACCCATCCGGCGGTCGAGCTTGTACTTGGCGCTGGTGCGCTTGGTCATGCGATTTTCCTTACAATTGCTACAACGTTGGTCCCGGTATTCCGCTCTGACCGGCTCACGTCCGGCAGGGCCACCGCTTCACCGGGGTGCGGGGCCAATTGCGAAGGCGGGCCTATGGCGGCATAGGCGGCCCAAGTCAAGGCATTTTGGCCTATCTGGGGCGCGGGTTGGCAAGTGCGGAAAGAACGCCGCGCAAGGTGCGCACCTCAAGATGGTTCCAGCCCGGCTTGGTCAGCAGGTTGCGCAAGGTGCGCCTGGTTGCAGGCGCGCGGTCGGGCGGGAAGAAATAGCCCGCATCGGTCAGCAGATTGTCGAATTGCGAGATCATGCCCTCCAGCTCCTCCTGTGGGGCGGGGGGCAGCAGCTCCTCTTCCGGCGGAGAGGCAAGTGCTTCGCCCTTCGACCATTCATAGGCGACGAGAATGACCGCCTGCGCCAGATTGAGCGAACCGAAATCCGGGTTTATCGGCACGGTGACGATCGAACGGCACAGCGCGACATCGTCCGTTTCGAGGCCGGAGCGCTCCGGACCGAACACGATGGCGCTTCTGCCTTGCGCCAGCCGAATCTCCCGCGCCGCCTGTTCAGGCGTGACCACCGGCTTTGTCACGCCGCGCTTGCGCACCGTGGTGGCGTAGACATGCGCGCAATCCGCCACCGCTTCGGCCAGCGAACCATAAACCTGCGCGCCTTCCAGCACCGCGTCCGCGCCCGCCGCCGATGGCCCGGCGTCGGGGTTGGGCCAGCCGTCGCGTGGGGCGACCAGCCGCATCTCGGTAAGGCCGAAATTGAGCATCGCCCGCGCCGCCTTGCCGATATTCTCGCCCAGTTGCGGGCGGACGAGGACGATGACGGGTTTTGCGGCAGGAGCGGGGTTATTCACCCCCGACTTCCTTCACTGTGCTGGCGAAGTCCTCGAAATCGCGAGCCTCGCGGAAGTCTTTATAGACGCTGGCGAAGCGGATATAGGCGACGCTGTCGAGGCTCTTGAGCGCCTCCATCACCAGTTCGCCGATGGCCTGCGCCGTGACCTCGTTTTCGCCGCCGGTTTCGATCTGGCGCTGGATGCCGGAAACGAGCTTTTCGATCCGGGCCGGGTCTATCGGCCGCTTTCGCGTGGCGATGTCGACCGACCGGGCGAGCTTGTCGCGGTCAAACGGCTGGCGCTCGCCACTGCTTTTCAGCACCCAGATGTCGCGAAGCTGGATACGCTCGAAGGTGGTGAAGCGCGCGGCACAAGCTTCGCACTGGCGGCGGCGACGGATCGCTGCGCCGTCGTCCGTGGGGCGGCTGTCCTTGACCTGACTGTCTTCATGTCCGCAAAAGGGGCAACGCATGCGCTATTTCTTCTCCAGAATCTTGAAGGTGACAAAGCCGCCGAAAATGGAACCGATGACCCAGCCGAGCCCCATTATCCTGCCGATTATAGCCCCGGCGACCATGCCGGAGAGGATCGTGGTTTTGGTATCGCGCAGGATGAAATCGCGCGCCTGAGTGAATAACTCGGTTATCTGTGCATTCGCGTCAGACGGGCTTCTGTCGGGATTGGTGGCGCGCCTGCCGTCAGGCCGTTCGGCGGTCGTTGGCCCCGAAGGCTCTATCCGGGAACGCAGTTTCTGCACGCCCGATAGCGCCGCGCCGCAATGCGGGCAGATGGAGCTGGGGCGCTCGATCGTGCCGCGGCATTGGGTGCAGCGCACCAGCGCTTATCCCTCGTAGATCGGGAAGCGGGCACACAAGGCGGAAACGCGCTCGCGCACATTGGCCTCTATGGCCGGATCGCCTGCCTCGCCCTTGTCCTTGAGCCCGCCCAGCACATCCGCGATCATGTCGCCGATTGCTTCGAACTCCGCGACGCCGAAGCCGCGTGTTGTGCCCGCAGGCGAACCGACGCGGATGCCGCTGGTCTTGGTCGGCGGCAGCGGATCGCCGGGGATGCCGTTCTTGTTGCAGGTGATGTGGCTGCGTTCCAGCGCCTCGTCGGCCTCCTTGCCGCTGATGCCATAGGGGCGCAGGTCGATGAGCGAGAGATGGGTGTCCGTGCCGCCCGAAACGACGGCGAGTCCGCGCGCTTCGAGGCGAGCCGCGAGCGCCTTGCTGTTGGCCAGCACCGCCCTGGCATAGGCCTTGAACTCCGGCGTCAGCGCCTCGCCGAACGCCACCGCCTTGGCGGCGATGACATGCATCAGTGGACCGCCCTGAAGGCCGGGGAAGATCGCCGAATTGATCTTCTTTGCAATGGCTTCATCGTCGGTGAGGATCATGCCGCCGCGTGGGCCACGCAAAGTCTTGTGCGTGGTGGTGGTGACGACATGGGCGTGACCGAAGGGTGTGGGGTGAACTCCGCCCGCCACGAGCCCGGCGAAATGCGCCATATCGACCATGAACAGCGCGCCGACCTTGTCCGCGATCGTGCGGAAACGGGCGAAATCGATGTGGCGCGGATAGGCGCTTCCCCCGGTGATGATGAGCGTGGGCTTGGACTCGATGGCCAAGCGCTCGACTTCGTCATAATCGATAAGGTGGGTGTCTTCGCGCACGCCATATTGCACGGCGTTGAACCATTTGCCGGACATGGCGGGCTTGGCGCCATGGGTGAGGTGGCCGCCTGCGTCCAGCGATAGCCCCATGATCGTGTCGCCCGGCTTGGTGAGCGCCAGCATGACGCCGCCATTGGCCTGCGCGCCCGAATGGGGCTGCACATTGGCAAAGCCGCATCCGAACAGCTCTTTCGCGCGGTCGATGGCGAGCTGTTCGACATCGTCTGAAGGCGCACAGCCTTGATAATAGCGCTTGCCGGGATAGCCCTCGGCATATTTGTTGGTGAAAACCGAGCCTTGCGCCTCCAGCACGGCCTTCGAAACGATATTCTCGCTGGCGATCAGTTCGATCTGGTTCTGCTCGCGCTTGAGTTCCTTGCCGATGGCGGCCGCCACGGCCGGGTCGCGCGATGCAACGCCTGCGGTGAAGAAATCGGCCGCGCGGATGTCATTTGCGGCTTCGAGAGTGGCGGCGTTGCTCATGGGCGATGTCCTTTCAGAGCGCGGGGTTCGATAGTTTGTCGACGCGGCGTTGGTGGCGGTCCCCACCAAAGGGCGCCGAAAGAAATGCGGCGAGGCAGGCCTTGGCCATTTCAGGGCCAATGAGGCGCGCGCCCATAGCGATGACGTTTGCATCATTATGTTCGCGGCAAAGGGCGGCAGAGAGCGGTTCGCTGACCAGCGCCGCGCGGCAGGCCGGGTTGCGATTGACTGCGATCGAAATGCCGATGCCTGATCCGCACAGCGCGACGCCGCGCTCCGCCTCTCCGATGGCAATGGCGGCGGCCAGCTTGTAGCCGTAATCGGGATAATCGACCGATGTGCCGTCATGCGGGCCGAGATCGCTCACTTGATGACCTTCTCCACGCAGCCAGTCGGCCAGCAGCGACTTCAACTCGATGGCGGCATGGTCGGAAGCGATGGCGATGCGCATGGGCGGCGTTTCCAGTGCTGGCGATTCGGTGATGCCGCCTATCTAGGGAGGATGCAACGGAATTGCCACCGCAGTCTTGCGGCTCTATGCGGATGCGAGAAAAGGAGACGAAAATGACCGCCGCCACCATGCCCGGCACCATATTGTCGCTGCTGATGCTCGCCGGGATCACGCTGGGCGGGGGCGGAGTTTATTTGTTGCTCAGGCGACCGGACATGCGCAGGCAGGGCTGGTTGATGATCGTCGCCGCGCTGGTGATGTTCGGCAATGTGGCGATCTGGGCCGTGCCGATCTGACCTATTTGATCGGGCTGTCGGGCGAAAGGCGCATGTCGAGATAATTGTCGACCGACATCATCACCTGATCCAGCTCATTTTCGAAGAAATGATTGGCGCCCCTGATCTCGTCATGATGGATGGTGATGCCCTTTTGCGTGCGCAGCTTGTCGACAAGCTTTTGTACCGCTCCGGCCGTCACCACCTCGTCATGCGTTCCCTGCACGATGATGCCCGAAGAGGGGCAGGGGGCGAGGAAGCTGAAGTCATACATGTTGGCGGGCGGCGCGACCGAGATGAAGCCACGGATTTCCGGGCGGCGCATCAGTAGTTGCATCGCGATCCACGCGCCGAAGGAAAAGCCGCCAATCCATGTCGTCTGCGCTTCGGGGTGAAAGCTCTGCACCCAGTCGAGCGCGGCCGCCGCATCGGAAAGCTCGCCAATGCCGTTGTCGAACGTGCCCTGGCTGCGGCCCACTCCCCTGAAATTGAAGCGGAGCACGGCAAAGCCGCGCCGTACGAAGGTCTTGTAGAGCGCCTGGGTGATGCGGTCGTTCATAGTGCCGCCGCCCTGCGGATGCGGATGTAGGATCATCGCGACCGGAGCGCGCGGGCGGGGCGGGGGGCTGAAACGCCCCTCAAGGCGGCCTTCGGGGCCGGGGAAAATCACGTCGGGCATGGCACCTGGCTGACTGGCAAGAGAACAGGGTTGGCCGCCGACAGACTATGCTGGCGGCAGGGGAAAGAGCGCCTATATAGGATCGCGAGCCATTTTCGCAACGATTAGAGTCCGTCCTTGCCAGATTCCGCAGATTCTCATTCGCCGACACGCATTTATCTCGATCATGCGGCGACCACGCCGGTTTGCGATGCGGCGCGCGCGGCCATGGAGGAAGGGTGGCGGATATGGGCCAACCCGTCCTCGCCGCATGCCGAAGGGCGCGGAGCGCGGGCGGCGCTGGAGGATGCGCGCGCGCGGATCAAGGCGACGCTGGGGTGGGATGGCGAGATGATCTTCACCTCCGGCGCCAGCGAGGCGATTGCCATGGCGCTGGGACGGACGAAGGCGGATCGGATCGCGGTGTCGCCGGTGGAGCATGACGCTGTGTTAAGGATGGCGCCCGGAGCGAAGCGCCTGCCTGTCGACGATGTGGGCAGGGTGGTGGAGACGGTTCCCGGCGCGCTCCATGCGATCCAGCATGTGAACAACGAAACGGGCGTGATCCAGCCGATCGCCGATCTGGCGGCGCGGGTTCATGAAAGCGGCGGCTGGTTGTTTTGCGATTGCGTCCAGAGCGCGGGTAAGCTCGACCTTCCGCAAGAGGCAGACATGATCGCCATTTCCGCGCATAAATTCGGCGGACCGCCGGGTGTGGGCGCGTTGCTGGTGCGCGATATGACGCTGCTGGAGCCGACGGGAGGGCAGGAACAGGGCTATCGCGGCGGCACCGAAAATGTGCCGGGAGCGATGGCGATGGCTGCGGCGCTGGAGCAGGATCGGGGCTGGATGGCCGAGGCCGCGCGGCTAAGGGCGATGCTGGATGAGGCCATTGTTGCGGAAGGAGGAGAAGTCGTGGCGCGGGATGCCTCGCGAATCCCGACCATCGCCAGCTATCATATGCCCGGCGTTTCCGCGCGGGCGCAGCTCATCCGTTTCGACATGGCGGGCATTGCGCTGTCGGCGGGCGCCGCTTGCTCATCGGGCACGCTCAAGACCAGCCCCGTGCTCAAGGCGCTGCGCTGGGACGCGAAGGCCGCCGACGAGGTGATCCGCGTCAGCTTCGGTCCGCAGACAAGCGAGAGGGAAGTGTGCGCTTTCCTGTCGCGCTGGCGTGGCATAGCGATGGCGACATGGCGATGATATACCTTGATTATCAGGCAACTTCACCAGTTTCTTCAGAGGTTTTTGAGGCGATTCTGCCCTGGCTGCGCGATCACTTCGCGAATCCGCACAGCGCACACAAGCCCGGTCGCGCGGCGGCGGCGGCAATAGAGGCGGCCCGTTCGCGCGTTGCGGCGCTGATGCCGGCGGGAGGGCGCACAATATTCACCTCCGGCGCGACCGAGGCGCTTAACATCGCGATCGTCGGCGCGGCGCGGGCGATGCGCGCCCGCGACCCGAAGCGCATACGCCTGCTGTGCCCGGATACCGAACATGCCGCCGTGCGCGACGCGATTTTGGCGCTGGGGGAAGAGGGGTTCGATCCGGTGATGCTGCCGGTGCAAGCCGATGGCCAGATCGACGGGATGGCGCTTGCGGCCGCGCTGGATGAACGCACCGCACTGCTCGCTGTTATGCTTGTGAATAACGAGATCGGCGCCATCCAGCCGGTCGAGGCGCTGGCTCGAAAGGCGCATGCAGCGGGCGCGCTGTTCCTGTGCGATGCGGTTCAGGGCTATGGGCGCGTGGACCTGCCGCCCTCTGCCGACCTGATCGCCATGAGCGGGCACAAGATATATGGGCCGAAAGGCGTGGGCGCACTCTGGCTGAGGGATGGACTGGACATTCCGCCCCTCATCCATGGTGGCGGGCAGGAGGGCGGCTTGCGTTCCGGCACGCTTTCTCCCGGGCTGTGCGTGGGGCTGGGCGAGGCGGCTCGGCTTATGCAGAATCGGCGCGAGGCGGATTCCGCCCATGTAGAGTCGTTGTGGGCGCGGGCGCGCGAACTTTTCGCAGGATGGACGCTCAATGGCAGTGCTGAGGCGCGTTTTCATGGCAACCTCAACCTGCGCCGCGAGGGGCTGGACGGCGCGCGGTTGATGTCCGAATGTCGCGATGTCGCTTTCTCGCTGGGGTCCGCCTGCGCCAGCGGATCGGGCCGTCCCAGCCATGTGCTGCGTGCGCTCGGCCTGTCCGATGCTCAGGCGCGCTCGTCCATCCGTCTCGGTTTTGGACGCTATACCAGCATGGAAGAGCTTGAAGCCGCCGCCGAAATCATCAATCGTGCCGCCGACGCCCAGCTTTCCTGCGCAAAGGGATGACATGATGCCGCTTGTCCGTTTCATCAGTACTGACGGAAAAGAAATTCAGGAGGTTATTGGGAAAACCGGAGAATGTTTATTGGATGTGGCTCAGGCGGCGGGCCAGCCGCTCGAAGGCACGTGCGAAGGGCAGATGGCCTGCTCGACCTGTCATGTGATCGTCTCTGCGGAAGATTTCGCGAGACTGCCGAAGGCCGCCGAGGCGGAAGAGGATATGCTCGATCTCGCGGCAGCGGCCACCCGCACCAGCCGCCTTGCCTGTCAGATCACACTTTCGGATGCGATCGACCCGCTCACCGTGCGCATGCCCGGCGAATGGCGCGACATGAAGGGGGTTTGAGAGTCTGGCCGGAAATATGGCGTTGGCACTCTACACCAAAGGCTCGCACAAGCGATGCCGGAGGACAGTGTGGCGCGTTAACTTTCTTTTCGCACAATCCATCCTGATTTCGCCTCAATCTTTTGCTAAACCATCCGTTAGGGGACGCGTGTGGTCTGTCCGACCCGAAAGGGCGGCGGTCGAAACAGGGCGGTATAGGGTTTTATGAACCGATTTGTTCTTCGTCTCGCCATGTCGGGCGCGGTCTTGCTGATGAATGTCGCGGCGATGTCGCCGGGAGGCGTTGCGCCGCCCACAGCGCCGAACATGGCTGCGCTTCGGGGTCTGGAAAAAGGGCAGTGGGAGCTGCGCGAGCGCGCGCCGGCGCCGCGCCCGTCCACGCCTGCGCGCCGCATCTGCGTTCATGATCCCGCGCAACTGTTGCAGGTGCAACATGGGGACACCGCCTGCCGCAAGTTCGTCATCGCCGATGCGCCGGATCGTGCCGTCGTCAGCTATCAGTGCAATGGCGCGGGCAAGGGACGCACGGATATCAGGGTGGAAACGCCCCGGCTGGTGCAGATCGATGCGCAGGGCATTGCCGGTGGCGCTCCCTTCGCCCTGTCGCTGGAGGGACGGCGCACCGGCGATTGTCGTTAACTGGCGACGCATCACCGTCTTGCGCATGCGCGCCTAT
>CAYOZY010000082.1:0-11095 GCA_964408525.1 uncultured Sphingobium sp.
CTTGCGCCGTATAATCGAGCCGCACGGTCTGCGCCTTGATGGTGATGCCGCGCTCTTTCTCGATGTCCATATTGTCGAGCACCTGCGCCGTCATCTCACGGTCGGTCAGGCCACCGCAGCGCTGGATCAGCCGGTCCGCCAGCGTCGATTTGCCATGGTCGATATGGGCGATGATCGAAAAATTGCGGATGCGCGAAAGCTCTGTCATGGCGCGCCGATAGCAGGGGCGAAGGCCGCTGTCACGAGGGCGCGGCAAGAGGCGGAAGGCGAGACAAACCTTCATGGTGAACGCGCTTGAGATTTGGCGGCCTTGTGGTAGATAGCTGGCCTGCAAAGGGTCTGTCGACAGGGTCGGCAAACTGTTGGGATTTTCGTTCTGAGAAGGGGTTTCGGCAATGAATATGGTCAAGGCGTTGGTGGGCGCATGCTCCGTTTTCGCTATGGTTTGCGCGCCGGTCATGGCGAAGGAGGACAAGGGCTCCTCAGGTCGTCAGGCGCAAGTCAAGAAGCAGATGGAGATCCCCCGCTGCACCAAGAAGCTGGGCACGGTCGCTATCGTCGAGCCGGACACCCAGTGGTGGCGCGAGCTGAGCCTCGGCAGCCCCGAAGCCATCATCAAGATGTTTGTGCAGCAATCGGGCTGCTTCACCCTCGTCAACCGGGGCCGTTCCATGGCGAGCCGCAACCTTGAGCGCGCGATGGCGGACTCCGGCGAACTTCAGTCAGGATCGAACCTCGGCAAGGGTCAGGTGAAGGCGGCCGACTATTTCCTCCAGCCCGACATCGTGACGACCAACAACAACAGCGGCGGCAATGCCTTTGGCGGCATGCTCGGCGGCATGCTCGGCGGGCGTCTGGGCGGCGCTATCCTCGGCGGCATCTCGATCAAGAAGAAGGAAGCGAACGTCACCCTCTCGCTCGTCAATGCCCGCACGACCGAAGAAGAAATCATGAGCGAAGGTTATTTCCGCAAGTCCGACCTCAGCTTCGGCGGTGGCGGCGGCCTTGGCTGGATGGGCGGCCTAGCGGCGGCCGGCGGCGGCGGCTATCAGAACACCGACATCGGTCAGGTGATCGTGCTCGCCTATCTCGATTCCTACACCAAGCTGGTGACGCAAATGGGCGGCCTGCCGGAAAATGCGGCGGCAGCGGCGCCTCAGGCCAAGTAATCGCGCCATATCATGTTGCGGGAACCGTCCGGGCGCTGTCCGGGCGGTTTCTTTTTGCCGGGGCTTCAGCAGGAAAATGGGGCAGGCGCGTTTATCCCGCCAGCCTGACCGGTGCCGCCGCCTGAACCATGCGCACATCCACGGCTTCGCTGAACTGAACACCCATCCTGTCGTCGACCGACCAGCGGGTCTTTGCCTCCACCGTCAGCCCGTCCGCTAGCTCGATCCGGAACATCGTGTCCTGCGGCACATTCCACAATCCCTCGATCATGGCGCCGCCGCCCGAAATATTGCGCACCCGCCCGACATAGCGTTGGCCCTGATGGAAGATCGCGACCGATCGCAGCATCGACATGCGCGGCGGCCTGCTCGACTTGAATCCGCTCGCTCTCGCCTCCACGCCCTGTTCCGCGAACCGCGCGTCAACCTCGTCGGCAGGTGCGCCCTGGCCGTAAATGAAGCCCTGAATCTGCGAGCAGCCCAGCGACCGCACCAACGCCAGCTCGTCATGCGTTTCCACGCCTTCCGCCGTGGTGTCCATGCCCAGCGCTTCGGCGAGGCTGACGATCGATGTGATGATCGCGGCGTTGCGATTGCCCTTCATGGCCGCCCCGCGCACAAAGCTCTGGTCGATCTTGATCTTGTCGAACGGCGCTTTCTTCAGATAGCCGAGCGAGGAGTAGCCAGTGCCGAAATCGTCGAGCGCGAGGCGGACGCCGATGGCCTTCAACTGCGCGAACATCTGGTCGGTCGTTTCGCCTTCGTTGAGGAAGCAGCTCTCGGTGATCTCCAGCTCAAGCCGCTCCGGCGCAAGGCCAGATGCCGCTAGCGCGTTCATCACGATGCCCGGAAGGGAGGGATTGGCGAACTGGATCGGCGAGACATTGACAGCGATGCGCGTGCCATCGGGCCATTTCGCCGCAGCATCGCAGGCCGTGCGCATCACCCATTCGCCAAGCGATCCGATCAGCCCCGCATCTTCTGCGATGGGCACGAACAGCGCTGGCGAAATGGCCCCGCGCACCGGGTGGTTCCAGCGCAGCAACGCCTCGAATCCGGTGATCTTCTCCGTCTTGGCGCTGACAACCGGCTGATAGACGAGATGAAGCGCCCCATCGGCCAGAGCGACGCGCAGGTCGTCCTCCAGACGGCGGCGGTCCTCCGCCTGCGCAAGCATTTCGGACGAATAGAAGCGATGAACGCCGCGCCCGTCGCCCTTCGCCGCATAGAGCGCGAGGTCGGCGTTGCGGATCAGCGCTTCGGCGGTTATGCCATTGTCCGGGCACAGGGCTATGCCCACCGACGCCCCGATAATGACCTGTGCGCCCTCGATGACATAGGGCTGGGACAAGGAGGCGATGATCGCGTCCGCGAGCACACCGAGCTTGGCGCGGTCATAGGCGCCGGGCAGCACGACCTTGAATTCGTCACCGCCAAGGCGGCCCACCATCCCCTTGTCTCCGACAACCCGCGCCAGACGCTGGCTCACTTCGCGCAACAACGCGTCGCCAGCAGGGTGCCCCATGGTGTCGTTGACGCTCTTAAAGCGGTCAAGGTCGAGCAGGAACAGCGCACATTCATTGGGGCGGCCATGCGGGTTCGCGATGCTCTGCTCCAGATGGCGAGACATCTGCATCCGGTTGGCGAGGCCGGTAAGCGAATCGAACTGGGCAAGGCGGGCAACCTCGGCCTGGCTGCGCTTCATGTCGGTCAAGTCGGAACCGCTGCCGCGAAATCCGTGGAACTGGCCATATTCATTGATGATGGGCCTGCCCGAAATCGCCCACCAGCGTTCGTCGCTGCTCACCGCCGCGCGCACGGCAATTTCGTTGAAAGCGCTGCGCGAAGAGAGATGAAAGCCGAGCGTGCGATCGCCCTCGCCGCCGCGCTCGCCCGCAAGGCTGGTCACCACCAGCTCGGTAAGCTGACGCCCAATCAACGACTCGGTTTCCACTTTCATCGAACGGGCCAGAGTGTCGGACATATAGGTGATCGCGCCATGCCGGTCGGTTTCCCAGAACCAGCCGCGCCCGGATTCTTCATATTCCGTCAGCAGACCGTGCGCGCGTCGGCTGCGCCGGTCCTCGTCCTGATTGGCGAGCAGGCGCTTGCGGTCGAACCGGGCCTGCGTCATCATGGAAATGGTGATGGTCGTGAGGATCACGCCGAACAGGAGAATCTCGTTCCCGCCGTGTAGGCCGAAGGCGCAGGCACCGACTCCCAGGCAGTAGACGAAGCCCAATATGCGCTGATGGCCGAAGATGCACATGGCGAGCAGCGCCAGCGCGAACTGCCCCAGCATCGGCGGCACGAAGCCTGTCGCGATGGCGGGGGGTAGAAGATGATACCAGGCCACCGTCGAGACGCCGGACAGGAACACCAGCGCCATCATCATCCACATTTGCCGGTGCGGCCCCATCTTGCGAACGAGTATGGTCCTTGGCACACGCCATATCACCATGTCGACCGCCATCGTCAGGCCGAGCGCAAAGAGATGTAGATGGTCGGGGTAGGAGAATATTTTCCCGATGTTCACCGCACCCACAAGCAGGCACAGCTTCGCCAGCATGAACAGCGGCCACAGCGTCGACACCGACTGGACGGACTGGGCAACCCAGACAGGCGAAACATCGCCGCTGGAATCGGTCAGCCCAAGGACGCCGAGCACCGAGGAACGGTCGAGGGGGGGGGCGCTGCTTTCTATTCTCTGACGTGATACCGACATACACTCCGCCATGCCCAAAAATGCTTACCAAGCCATTTATCACCTGTAAAAAATCAGCGGAATTTGGGAGTTTTCTTGCTCATCCACTTTCGCGCTTGCGGTTGAACGTTTCCCGGTTAGCATGTTGAAAAAAGAAGCGGAGAGCAGGATGCGTCATATCGCGATTATCGGATCGGGTCCGGCCGGATATTATACCGCCGAAGCATGCCGGAACCTGTTCGCCGAGGGCGCGCGGATCGACATTATCGACCGGCTGCCTGTGCCCTTCGGCCTGATTCGCACGGGCGTCGCGCCGGATCATCAGTCGATCAAGGCGGTGTCCAGGCGCTATGAGGCGGTGGCGCTGACGGATACGGTGCGCTTCGTCGGCAATGTTTCCATCGGCAAGGACATCAGCATCGCCGAGCTGCAATCGCTGTATGACGCCGTGGTGATCGCCACGGGCGCTCCAAATGACCGCGCGCTCGATATTCCGGGCGCCGACCGGCCCGGCGTGGTCGGCAGCGCAGCGTTCGTCGGCTGGTATAACGGCCACCCCGATTATGCACGGCTCAATCCGTCGCTTCACGGCGCGCACGCAGTGGTGATCGGCAACGGCAATGTCGCGCTCGATGTTGCGCGCATATTGGCCAAGACCCCGGAAGAATTTGCGGGCAGCGACATCGTCGCCCACGCGCGCGAGGCGCTGGCGCAATCGCATGTTCGCCACGTCAGCCTGTTGGGGCGGCGGGGGCCGCATCAGATCGCCATGACACCCAAGGAGCTTGGCGAGCTGGGCAAGCTGGAGCGCGCCGCGCCGCGCGTCGATCCCGCCGATCTACCGGAGGAAGGGGCGGATGCGCTGCTCGAACCGGGCATCCGCAAATCGGTGACGCTGCTGCGCGATTATGCCGCCAATCCTGTGGCCAAGCCGGTGACGATCGACTTCGATTTTTATGCCATGCCGGTTGCGATCGAGGGAGACGGGCATGTGCAGCGGGTCATCGTCGAGCGCACGGAGCTGGACGATATGGGCCGCAGCCATGGCACAGGCGAGCGCTACAGCATCGAGGCATCGCTCATCATCACGTGCATCGGCTATCAGACGCCGGTGATCGAAGGCGTGCCCTATGAGCATGGGCGGGGGCGCTTCGCCAGCGATGAGGGGCGTATATTGCCCGGGCTATACTGCGTCGGCTGGGCGCGGCGCGGTCCCACCGGCACCATCGGCACCAACAAGCCCGACGGCGTCATGATCGCCGACAAGATCGCCGGGGACATCGACGAAGGCGCGGGGAAGGCGGGCCGCTCCGGCCTCGATGCGCTACTCGCCGAACGCGGCGTCGAAATCGTGACATTCCGCGACTGGCAGAATATCGACGCGGCGGAAATCGCCCGCGCCACATCGGGCGCCCCGCGCGAGAAGTTCACCGACATCGGCGAGATGGTGGACGTGGGAACAAGGAGGCCGGTCGCTGGCGGGACCGCCTGAAACCCCGCATCAAACAATTTTATAATATTTCGCGTATAAGAGGACGGCATGAACATGTTCGCCGCCACCTCCGGAAAAGTCGGAATCGATGAACTGTCGTCAGGGTCGAGCGACCATGACGCATATGGCGTGCAGTGGCGCGAACTGGCCGAAGCCGCCGCGGAGCCCAATCCCTTTTTCCATCCGGCCATGCTGCGCCCCGCAATCGCGCATCTTGACCCGGCGCGGCAGGTGCAGGTCATCGAGGCTCATGGGGACGGGCGGCTGATCGGCCTGCTGCCGCTTGTCGCCCGCACCCGCCACAGCCGCTATCGGGTGCGCCATGCGATGAACTGGATGCATGGCCAATGCTTCTTCGGCGCGCCCTTGCTCCGCATGGGTGGCGAGGTGGCCGCATGGGCAGCGATGCTCAAGCAGCTCGACACCGCGCCTTGGGCCGGCCAGTTCCTGCATCTCGACGGGCTGGACATGGAAGGGCCGGTAGTCGCTTCGTTGCGCGCCTGTTGCGCGGAGCAGGGGCGGCATCTGACGCTCATCGCACAGCATGAACGGGCGCTGCTGCGCTCAGGACTGTCGGCAGATGATTATTGGACCACGCACGTCCGCGCGAAGAAACGCAAGGAGATACGCCGCCTCATAAACCGGCTGGAGGAGCTGGGCGCCGTGACGCATCGCCATTTCGGCCCCGGTGACGACCTTGCAGGATGGACGCAGGAGTTTCTCGCGCTCGAAGCATCGGGGTGGAAGGGCGAGGAAGGCACCGCCTTGGGAAGCAGCGGGGCCACCCGCGCCTACTTCACCGCCGCGCTCGCCAATGCCGCGCAGGCGAACATGCTCGACATGCTGCGGATCGACCTTGATGGCGTTCCTCTCACCATGCTGGTCAATTTTCGCATGGGCGCGGGCGCGTTCAGCTACAAGATCGCGTTCGACGAACGATACTCCCGTTTCTCCCCCGGCGTGCTGATCGAGATCGACAACCTGCGCGCCTCCCTGTCCGACCCCGGCCTTGAATGGATGGACAGTTGCGCCGCGCCCAACCACCCGATGATCGACGGCATATGGGCCGAACGGCGGACTATCGGCCAGTTCCGGGTCGCGCTGCGCGGCGGCGTGTTAAGCGGTTTGAAACGGCGGGCGGTCTATTCGGCCATCGGCCTTGCCGAACGGGGCATCCAAGGCTTTAAAGGAAAGAGCGCATGAGCTTGCACCAGACCATTGCCCGGAGCGCCGACGCCGCTTCGTATCCGACCGCCTTTGACGCGGAGGCGCGCGCCACATTCGCTGCCGCCTATCCCGATCGCCCGGCGCGGCTGAACCACCTGCTCAGCGGCCATCCGCTGCTCTCCCTGTCCTCGCTCGCGCAGCTCGCCGAGCGCATGCCCGATACAAGCGTCGAATATAATCGCGGCGACCTGCCACTGGGCATCCGACCGGAAGACACGCCCGCAAACGGCCTTTCACTAGGCGACACTATCCGCACCATCGAGACGAACGGGAGCTGGGCGGTGCTCAAAAATGTCGAGCGCGACGCTGCCTATGGCGCGCTGCTCGATGCCGCGCTGGCGGACATCCAGCCCTTAGTCGAGGCGCGCACCGGGCCGATGCTTCACCGCGAGGCCTTTATCTTCATCACCTCTCCGGGCAGCATCACGCCCTTTCACATGGACCCGGAACATAATATCCTGCTGCAAATCCGCTCGGACAAGGTGATGAGCGTGTTCCCCACCCATGACGAAGAAACCGTGCCGCCGGAAAAGAGCGAGAGCTTCGCGCGTGGCGGGCATCGCAACCTCGTCTGGGAGGATCGCTTCATGGAACGCGCGATGGCGGTGCATCTCGACCCCGGCGAGGGCGTGCACATGCCGGTCAAGGCGCCGCATTTCGTGAAAAATGGCGATGGCGTATCGGTCAGCTTCTCGATCACATGGCGCTCGGCGCGCAGCGTGGCGGAGGGCGAGCTGCATAGCCTCAACGCGCGGTTGCGGGCCAAGGGATTGCCGCTGGTGACAGTAGGGCGTCAGCCCGAACGGCAATGGTTCGGCCGCGCACTGTTCCGGGCAGTCAACGGGCTGGGCTGGCAGGCCTGACTACCGCCGGAATATCTTCCGCAGCGCCGCTTCCGCCTCCAGCCGCCAGTCGAACCGCTCCAGCACCCACCATTCCATCGCATGCGCACCGGTGGAAAGGCTCTGCTTGTAGCGGTCGCGCCCCGCGAGAAGCGAATATTCCTCCATGCCCGCCTGTGCGTAGCGCCCCACGGCGGCGGCATGGCACATCAGCCCCGGCTTTGACCGGGTGGTGTGCGGCTCCGCAAAGGCAGACTGATAGTTCATCGCGCGACCTGCCCAGAGGAAGGTCATCAGATAGCCAAGCGTCTCTCCACCGCTGACGATTCGCAGCAGCTCGACCGAGCCGTCGGCCAGCCCCGCCAGCGCAATGCGCCGGGCGAAATCGCGGAAGAAGGCGTTTTCCCACGCATTGTCGCTGTGGCGCCCGGTGTTCAATCGCTGCATGTCCGCGAGCCACGCTTCGATGGTCGCCGCATCATCGGCGGCCTCGACAGATGGTTCACCCGGTCCTTCTTTCAGCGAGCGCCTGATCTGGCCGCGCGTGTTGGCGGAGAGTAGCGAGAGATAATCGCCGCCAGCCGCGCGCACCCGGCCAAGGTCGACGAAATAGACGGGCGCCGCGTCGCGCAGCACGGTGCGCCGTACATGCGCGACATCGGGCAGAGGCGATGCGAACGCCACGCCGGAAACATGCAGCGCGCGCCAGTCTTTTCGCGCGTCCATGGCACCGCAAAAACCATGGGCGACATGAAGGCTATCCTCCCTGCGACAGAGCAGGCCATTATATTCGATGAACGGCCGGTCGCCGTCCCTGTGCCCCGACTCATTTAGCAAGAGCGCGGGCACGCTGCCGAGCTTCCGGTGCGCCAGTCCCTCGCCAATCAGGGCAAGCGCGATATCCGCACCATCATGAGCAAGCGACAAGAGCCTGGGCAGAGGGATCTGCGCCGCCTGAAGCCCCTTCAGCCAGCTTCCCATCCATGTCCAGCGCAGAAAGAACGACACACCCTCGCCCGCCTGCCCTTCCAGCGCCAGCCAGCGCGCCTCCAGCGCGGCAAGATCGATGATTTCCTCGAAGTGGGCGGCGAATTGCATAGGGTCGTTTCCGCTTGGACATAACGGGTCAGCAAGGCTTTGCATCCTGTAGCATATTCCTTAACATCCACACCCATGCCCGAATCCGATACCGCCACGCGCCCCGCCCCGAAGCTGGACCCAAGCTGGGCCGATCCGCTGGCGGAGATGTTCGCGGGGCCGGTCATGTCCGGCCTGCGCCAATTCCTGCATGCTGAAAAAGCCGATGGGAAACGCATCTTCCCCAAGGGAAGCGAATATTTCCGCGCGCTCGATCTTACTCCACTGGAGCAGGTGCGCGTGGTGATATTGGGGCAGGACCCCTATCATGGCGAGGGACAGGCGCATGGCCTGTGCTTCTCGGTGCAGCGCGGCGTCCGCCCCCCGCCCAGCCTCGTCAACATATACAAGGAGCTGAAGGCCGATTGCGGCATAGACCCGCCGCGCCACGGCAACCTCACCCATTGGGCGGAGCAGGGCGTGCTGCTGCTCAACAGCGTGCTCACGGTCGAGATGGGGCGGGCCGCCTCGCATCAGGGGCGAGGGTGGGAGAAGTTCACGGACGAGGTCATCGCGCTAGTGGCGAGACAGGAGCGCCCGATCGTGTTCATCCTTTGGGGCGCCTATGCCCAGAAGAAGGCGGCGTTCGTAAAGGATGTCGCCCAAGGCGGGCGACATCTTGTGATAAAATCCGCGCATCCGTCGCCGCTCTCGGCGCATAACGGCTATTTCGGCAGCCGCCCGTTCAGCCGTGCCAACGCCTTTCTGGCGGAGCATGGCGAGGCACCGATCGACTGGCGCCTGCCGGACTAAACCTCTCGATCAGTTCGCGACGGCGCGTCCATATTGGCCGTCACCTTCAGGCGCGGCGAGAATATCGCGCGTGGTTGCGCCCTTTTCGACGAGGTTGGTCTGCGGATCGCCGACCGAGGAACGGATACCCGGCATCGCCCGGTCACGACCAGCAGCGTCGAGCGTGGCCGTTTCGCTGGCCGAACGCGCGGAGGGGGGACCGAACATCGCTTCCATCGCCTGACGGCTGGCTTCGGGCGTGACGGTCGCAGCGGCTCCGGGCGCGGGCGGAACCAGCGCGAAATCGGGCGGGATCACCAGCGGCGCCTGACGCGACACCGCAAACTCATCGGGCCGGTCGCGGTTGAAAACCCCGCGCGATCCGCAGGCCGAAAGGCTGGCAAGGGCGCCGACAAGGCAGGTGGCAATCGTCAGTTTACGCATTTTCATGACTCTCCGTCTTTGCGTCCTTTTCGCCCAGCAACAGCGCGCGCGCAAGCAGGATCAGCACGCCTATGGTAATTGCCGCATCGGCGAGGTTGAAAACGAGGAAAGGCCGCCATTCACCAAAGTGCAGATCGGCATAATCGACGACGAAACCGAGCCGCACCCGGTCAAGGATATTGCCGAGTGCGCCGCCCAGCACGAGGCCGAGCGCGAACACATCCTGGCGAGAGCGTTCGCGCCACAGCCAGATGGCGACGAACAGCGCAATCGCGGCGGTCATGCCCACCAGCAGCCAGCGGGCGGTGTCCGTGCTCGCATGAAAGAAGCCCATGGAAATGCCATGATTTTCGAGCCAGCGCAGCGCGAAGATCGGTGCGATTTCCAGCCCCGCCTCGCCGCGCGATTCGAGCATCAGCGGCACCGTGACGATATATTTGATAAGCTGATCGAGCAGGAACACCGCGCCCGCGACGCCAAGCCCCAGCAGCCGGTGGCGCTGAGGGGGGATGGGCGGCAAGCCGGTTGCACCGCTCATTTAAGAATGTCCTCGCAGCGACCACACAGCGCGCCATCCTCACTCACTTCGGGTAGATGCCGCCAGCAGCGCCCGCATTTGTGGTGAGGGGTGGGTGTAACCACTACATCAACCGACTCGTCTCCTGCATTTGTACCTGTAGCGTTCGCCTCAGACACGATAAATAGCTCTGCTAGTTCTTCTTGAGAGAGAGCCCGTGCCGCCTGTTCCATCGAAGCGTCTTGTGTCCGCGCATGTACGACCGCTTCGAGACTAGATCCGATGGTCTTGTCTCTGCGGAAGGGTTCAATCGCCATAGTAACCCTCATGCGAAGATGCCGGAGCCTATCCCACTTGCTCTGTAGACCTTCATCCCGCCACCCCTCATCCACCTCCGGCCATTCCAGCAGATGCACGCTGTCGGCGTCCGGGAAGCGCGCTTTCCACACTTCCTCCCCCGTGAACGGGATGATCGGCGCAGCATAGCGCACCAGCGCGTGGAACAGCACATCGAGCACCGTGCGGTAAGCCTGGCGCTTCTCCGTCTGTTTGCCAGTCGCCGGGTTCACATCGCAATAGAGGCAATCCTTGCGGATATCGAAGAAGAAGGCCGAAAGGTCGATATTCGCAAAATCGTTGAGCGCGCGGGTATAGCGGCTGAACTCCAGCCAGCTGTCGCTCGCCCGGTCCTCCACCACCTCGCGCAGCACCGCGTCCAGCTCCGCCAGCCGGTGCAGCATATAGCGCTCCAGCTCCGGCATGTCGTCGACCGAAACCTTCTCGCCCTCGTCGAAATCCGCGAGCGCGCCGAGCAGGTAGCGGAAGGTGTTG
>CAYOZY010000083.1:0-11056 GCA_964408525.1 uncultured Sphingobium sp.
TTGCGATGCGCAAAGCGGGCGCGATCGCCGCGATCCAGCGGATTTTCCTCGATCAGTTGACATCGACCTACACCGAGAAGCGCGTCCTCGGCCAGGCTATCGGCGCTGCATGGACCAACGGCCCGCCAGGCAAGACCATCGGCATCTGCGAGGGGTTCGAGACTGCGGCTGCCTATACGTCGCTCACGGGTATCCAGGCCTGGGCGACCATGGGCGCCAAACGCTTCCACCAAGTCAACATCCCGGCCTCAGTCGAAACCATAATCCTGCTGGCCGACAACGACGCCGAAGGCAGGCGGGCGCGCGATCGGGCATCCGAATCCTACCGACGCCCCGGCCTTGCTATCGAGACCGAATGGCCGCCGGGCCGCATGAACGACTGGGCGCAGCTTCTGAAGCGGTGAGGAGAGGGGGGCTGGAGCGGGCGTGCCGCTGATCGGCACGAGCTCAGGAGTTCACCGCATGACCACAACGATTCCGCGCGCCAGCGCCATTCTCGGCGCTGCGCGCACACTTGCCGCCAAGCTGCTGCTCGCTGTTCCGATCGACCGCGCCGCTCTGAGCGAAGCCATGACGGAGAGTGCACGCGGCAATGACGCCGCAGGTGCCTGGCAGCAGCGCGACAGTTTCGAAGCGCTGGAAGTCTCGCTCTCCCTGGCCATTCCCGAACTGGTAGGCCGCATGGACGTCGGCGCGTCGATCAGCGCGCTGGAGGCGCTGGCGCGCGAACTGCCAACCCACACGGTACGCGGTAAACCGCCCTTGTTATGGGTAAAAATGCCGTAAAATCAGTGCGCGAGATGCTGGGACTACTGGGCAGAGGGTGTGCCGTTGAAGGCCACCTGGTCCCCGCAAATGACCGGAATTTCACGACTTTTCAGGACAGTTCTGATAATTGTGATGGCCATATGGTCCCCAGGCGGCGAAAGCCCGGGCGCCGGGCACTGCTCGACGGCAATTTTGCGCGGCGCAAGCTGCCGCTGCGCGAAACGGAATACTGCATCTGGGATACCGAACTGGCTGGCTTCGGACTGCGGATCAGGCCAAGCGGCAACTACTACTGGTTCGTCCGTCTGCGACATCGCGGCAAGCATCGCCGGATCACCCTGGGACGATCCGACGAACTCGCCGCCGACCTTGCGCGAACACAGGCACGGCGACTGCTCGCCGAGGTGGCGCTCGATGGTTTGCCCAAGCGCGCGGTGGTCAAGGCGACGCCAATCCTGTCGGACTTTGTCGACACCTATTGGGACGATCTTTCAAGGGTCTGGAAAGGCTCGACGACCAGTCGCAACTGGCATGCATGGAAAAATGTAATTGCGCCAGAGTTCGGCTCAATGCGTGTTGCCGACATTCTTCCCGCTGACGTTCACCGCTGGCGGGACAGTTTCGCCGGCACGCGAGAGGGACAGTTTAACCGCTCGGTGCCGGTCTTGGCGGCCTTGCTCAAATACGCCGAGGCGCTTCGGCTGCGTCGCAAGGGTTCCAATCCCTGTCGGGGCATGCCGCGCTACTGGCGCGAACCCAAGGAGCGATACCTGACACCTGCCGAGTATCGCCGGATCGGCGCGGCATTGCGTGAGGATGAAGATGCCTATCCGGCACAGGTCGCGATTATCCGGTTGCTGCTGTTCACTGGCGCGCGCGTGGGCGAGATAGTGAACCTCCGTTGGGAATGGGTGCAGCCACCGCGCCTGCTGCTGCCCGACAGCAAGACGGGAGCAAAGACTATCTGGCTCAACAGTCAGGCGCTGGAAGTGCTGGAAAGCATCGACAGGCGCAATGGCATTGAACTTGTCTTCGCCAACAAGTCCGGCGCGAAGCCGATCATTCTCGACAACTGGTGGCTGCCTTTCCGGCGGCGTTGCGCCTTGCCTGATGTCCGTATCCATGATCTGCGCCATAGCTTTGCTTCCACCGCGATCATGGACAACGTGCCGCTTGCGACCATTGGCAAGCTGCTCGGTCATGTCTTGCCTGAGACTACCGCCAAATACGCGCACTTGTCGGACGATGTGATCGGCGATGCGGCTGATCGCATTTCCGGCTCACTGGCGCAGGCGATCGGACTGCGCTCATGACTGCCGCCAGCCTCAAACGGATTGTCGAAGAGGCGCTTGCCGAGGTGGGCGCGAACGTCAACTTCCTGCTCGTGCCGAAGGGCAAAGCGCGGTCCACGACCTGGCTCGGGATCGAACATGGGTTCGGCATTCGCCATTACCCCAGCGGGCGCAATGTCTACATCGTCCAGACGCGCATGGCTGGGAGGTTGCGGACGGTCACCATCGGACCGGCCTCGGTGCTGACACGACACCAGGCGCAGATGGTCGCGCGGCGCGTCATTGCCTACGCGCAAGTCGGGCGCGATCCAGCGACCGACCGCAAACGCATCCGCTCAGCGCCGAGGTTCGACGACTTCCTCAAGGAATACTGGACCCGCTGGTCGCCGCAGTGGAAGCCATCGACCTTGGCGACGCACGACGGCTATCGCCGCCTTTACCTCGACAACGCTTTTAAGGGCGTCTTCATCGACGAACTGAACGAGGCCGATGTCGCCAAGTGGTTCTCGGACCTCAACAACCGCGCAGGCCCTGGCGCGGCGAACCGGACGCTCGAAATTCTCAAGAACTTGCTCAACAAAGCGGAAGCATGGGGATACCGGTTGGAGAACACCAATCCCTGCCGGTCGGTCCGGCCAAACAAGCGCAGGCAGTGCGAACGCTTCATGTCTGCTGATGAATTGGCCCGCCTCGGTAATGTACTTGCGCAGTTACGCATCGACGACAATCCAACGATTCGCGCGAGCGGCGCGGCCATCACGCTTCTCTTGCTGACAGGCTGCCGCTGTCGGGAAATTCTGACCCTGCAGTGGCAGGACGTGAAGGGTAGCCGCCTGCTCTTGCGTGATAGCAAGACCGGTCCGCGCACCGTTTGGCTGGGTTCGGTGGCCCGCGAAGTGATCGAGAGTCTGCCACGCCGTGCCAGAATTCCATGGCTGTTCTGGAACACGCAGTATCACAGGCCGATACGATCCTTGCAGTATATGTGGGAAGCCGTTCGGGAACAGGCTGATCTGGGCAAGCTGCGCATCCACGATCTGCGTCATACCTTCGCCAGCCATGCGGCGATGAACAAGGAAACGCTGCCGATGATCGGACGGCTGCTCGGCCACGCCAACCACCAATCAACCGCCCGCTACGCGCATCTCGATGACGAGCACTTGCTCGATGCGGCGCAACAGGTCGGGGACGCTGTGGAACGGCTGATGGGTGATCCGTTGAAACATCGCATGGAAAGTGATATCTTATAGGATATGCAAAGAATCGTTCTCGACACCGACATCATCGTCACGGCGTTGAGGAGCGCGACCGGCGGCAGCAATGCAGTCCTACGCGAGGCCGCACATGGGCGGCTCACGCCTTTGGTAACACCTGCACTGTTCCTCGAATACGAGGCAGTGTTGAAACGGCCCGAGCAGCGTCTCGCACATGGATTGGAGTTGCGCGACATCGACCGCTTCCTTGCTGCGCTGGCAAGCGGCTGCGAGGCGGTGGAGGTGAGTTTTCAGTGGCGGCCGCAGTTATCGGATCCAAATGACGAAATGGTTCTGGAAACGGCGGTCAATGGCCGTGCCGATGCCCTCGTCACGCACAATGTGCGCGACTTCGCGAAGGGCGCGGCAAGATTTGGCTTGCGGGTGTTGAGGCCCGGAGAATTATTGAAGGAGTTACGGTCATGAGCAAGGCAGCCTATCCGCTCAAGCTCCCGGCATCGGTCAAGGAAGCCGCTGCCCGACTTGCCAAGGAAGACGGCGTTTCGCTGAATCAGTGGATCGCGGTCGCCATCGCGCAGAAGATTGGCGTGGTCGAGACCGCGTCCGACTTCCTCAAGCGCCGTGCTGGCAAGGCGCGACCGAGCGACATGCTGCCATTCCTCGACAAAGCGAAGCGGGAAGCGCCGCCAGTTGGAGATGAGGTATAGAGCCCATTGCAATCCACGGGCTCAAAGCCTTCGGTCACCACGATCCCGTGTCGACCGATCAGTTAGCTGAACGGACCCACAAGGAGCCATCGTAGATCGCTGCGCATCGTCCGGCACCGTCGCATATCTGGACGCGCACCGGAGCGTTCTGGCCTTGAGCATTCGCCGGAGTCGCACCAAGATTCTGGACTGCTATGACGCCCAGAAAAATCGCGATGATGGTAAGGACGAATTTGGTGTAGCGATCAGTCATCGTCTTTCCTCTGGTTGGTCCTGATGAAACTCTGTGGGAGTGCCGGGGAGGTATAGTCAGCTCTGATCGGCTTCGAGCACCATGGATGAAGCCGGATTGTCGGCATCGTACCTGACCATGAGCGCGGTGCCCGCCGGATGTCTGTCGATCCAACCTTGCGCCTTGCCATGGAGCATCGTGCTGCGTTTCCACTCACCGCGATACGCCGTCCCCAGAACGTCGTAGATATAGGCGATAGTGGCAACATGGGCGGACTGGGTACCGCTCCGCTTCTCCAGCCGAATTTCGGCGGTTTCAACTGTGCCCGTCGCCATCGGCCAGTTCGCGGCGCGCTTCTGTAACATGTGCCCGCGAAGCCACCGTCCGGCAATCAATGCCAGCACGGCCAAGCCGATCACTAGCCAGATCACATTTCCACCGCCACTTTCATCCATTGTATTGTCTCCCGGTCAAGAGACAGCGTGAGGCTATGGCAGCTTTGCTGTCAGCGACGCTTTCCTTACCTGATCACCGCAGGCTGGAACTTCCGCAACTTCGACTTCGACGGTGGTCGTGGTGCCGCTCGCCAGCCCTGAAGACGATACGTAAATGTTCGAGGTGCCCTGCCCGGAAGTAATGGTTCCTGCCGACACTGTCCAGTTGAACAGTCCATCCGATGACCCCGAGCCAGCGTTGAAGGCGATGATCTTTGCGGTGGAATTATAGAATGCAACAGTGACCTTGATCGCGGGGCAGACCCCTTTGGTGGGCTTCCCGCCGCCGGACCGTGCCATGGAATAGGCATAACGCTCATCGACTGCTCCTGTCTGGGGGTTGGCGAACAGCGCGATATCGGCCCCGGGGACAGTGCGGTGCCATTGCGCGGCGTTACCTTTTCCATCGTCTGCTCCGTACTGCCGGGTCAGCGCGGCGATGCGGTCGGCCTGCAACCCCGTTGAGCCGGGACCGTAAAGCACAGTGACCGTGGAGAGGACTGGATCGGCCCCATTCGCGAAGTCGAACCACACCCGCGCACCTTGCGACCCGACACCGGGAAAACGCGCGTCGCTCACTACGAGACGTCGTGAGACCTGCTTCCTGGTCGCCTCGTTCAAGGCCGATGTGCCGTCAAAATAATCAAAGAAACTGGCGCGGTTGCGTTCTAGCATCGCCTTGACCGCGTCGAAGCGATCAGCTCCCAGCTGCACGCCGAATATGCTGAACAGACTCTGGTTGCTCGGGGAGGGCGAGGCCTGTTGTGGCGGAGAAGGTAGCGCAGTCGGCGATGACGCCGCTGCCGGGCATTGGCTCTTGTCGATTTCGCAGGCCAACCGCGCATAGTTTGCCGCCTTTGTGGGATCGCGCGGAACCCCTTCGCCCTTGCTGTACATACCGGACAGAACCACACAGCCGCCAACGCTTTTTAGCTCGCACGCTTTCGAGAGGAGAGCTACGGCATCCGCCGGGTTCTTCGGTTGCCGCTTCCCGCCGTCTTTGCTGACCAGTCCCGCGACATAGCAGCCATTGGCCCGGTCCCCTTCGTAGCAGGCTTTCAACCCCATCGCATAGGCCCAGTCGCTGTCTTGCGGAACGCCAAGGCCGGCATAATACCATCCGGCGAGAATGCCGCAGCTGGTGGCGAAGTTGAGTTTGCACGCCCGCTCTTGCAAGCGCAGCGCTTCGGGAGTCGGTGGTGCGTCGTGCGCAGTCATCCGCCTCGTTCCCAGCACGCCGCACGACTGGCCATCGTTCAGTTCGCAGCCACGGGTGAGCAGCCGGCTTGACCGTTCGATGTCCCTGGCGACACCCCAGCCATAGTAGAAGTGATTTGACAGTTTATTGCAGCCATCGCCGTCGCCAGCATCGCATGCCTTGCCCAAAGCTGCCCTGGCTCCGTCGTAATCGGCCGTCCCGCCAGCTGCTCCTTGCAGGAACAGGCCATAGGTTGTGCAGTTAACCCTGGCGTTACCATCGCACGCTTTGGCCAGAAACCTTGCAGCCGCAGTCCTATCCACTGCTACCGACTGCCCGTAGGCGAAGAGCAGTCCCAGCTTGAGGCAGGCATCGTAATCGTTGCGGTCACACGCTGTCTTCAACGTCGCCGGGTTCCACGCCGGCTGGGATTGCGCCATGGCGGACCAGTTGGAAATGGCAAGCGCCGCTCCGATCATCGCCAGGATCAATCTTGTCAGCATCCGCAAATACCTTGCCAGGAGGGTTGTTCCCAGAATATTATCTAATTGATGGTTCCCGCAACCGATTTCGCTTTAGCGCAACTGCCAATTTCGAATTTTGTTCAAGCAGGTACGGAGACGGTATGATGCGCTTATTTCGCATGGGTCTGTGCATTGCTGCGATGGCCTCGTTCGGCATGACTACGGTGTTGTCATCGAAGGCACGGGACGAAGTTTACACGCCTCCGAATGGTTCGCCCGAAAGGCGCGGGATACTTTCAGCGGTTCGCCCGCGCGTTGAGAAAGACCTCGGCGCGCCGATAGAATTTGTCGTGGGCACGCTGCGGGTTTCGGGTGACCATGCGTTCGTCACGCTTCAGCCTCAGCGCCCTGGAGGCGGGCAAATCGTGCCGGAAAATACGCCGATTGGCCGCCAGATGATACGCGACGAAGGCAACATCTACCTCTTCGATTGCTGTCACACAGAGGCGCTGCT
This sequence comes from uncultured Sphingobium sp., assembly GCA_964408525.1. GTDB lineage: Bacteria > Pseudomonadota > Alphaproteobacteria > Sphingomonadales > Sphingomonadaceae > Sphingobium. The sequence goes on from CAYOZY010000083.1 coordinate 6,884, forward strand.
GTCCCGCAAGCGCGGTGTGTGGCGGGTAGACGAGATCGGGGTCGGCGCTACCGATGTCTGGTGGCAGGGACTTTGCGAGAGCCGTCCCAAGGGGCTATGCACGGATCCCTACGCCGATGAGGCACAAATCGAATAGGGGTACCCACCCGTTTTTCGGTCAAGACTTGTGGAGTGTGAAGCCACCGGAGGTCTTGCAGGTCAGGCAGGTCCGCACCGCCGCTGTGCTTCGGCAAGATAGTCGCGGGCTGCTTGTTCGGCGATACGCTGTTGCGACTCCGAGGTCGCGCTTCTCGCTTCCGCAACGTATTCGCCGCCCATGCCGCTGGCGCTGAGTCGGGTTGCAATGAGATACCAAGTGAGCGCCTCAACCTGATCGGCCTTGACGCCTGCCCCATAAGCATAGAGGTCTCCGATCTGGAATTGCGCCTGAGTGGCGCCGCCATCATGGCAATGGCTGGCCGCGCGGCGAAGCCACTGCATGGACAGACCGTAATCGACCGCCACCCCATCCGGGCCAATGCTGCCATGCGGCAATCCGCTAGGTCCGATGCTCGCAGGGCTGGGGCCATAAATCTGGGCAATGCGCAGTTCGCGTTCGGAACCGGGTTGCCTTGCCTCGGCGGTAAGCAGCTTTGAAAGCTCGGTCCGGCCATTTTCGGTTCCCGCAGGCGGTGACTTAGCTGCTTCGGGTGGATTGCACGCCACCAGACCCATGCAGGCGAGCGCGTTCATTAGGTGTTGCAAAGGACGCATTCGTTTACCCCGGTAATCTACCGCTACCTGCATTTCCCGTTAGATAGGACGGGGGCTGTTGGTTTGAAAGCTGTACGATCGACGGCGACAACTCAACCGCAAAATGCCTTTTGGCGCCACCGTGTTAAGCCGGAACTGTTAGTGCACTGATGCATCCAATTCCGTCGTTAGCGGCAGGTGAAGTGAAGCAGAAAGCAGCACATCAAACTGCCAACAAGAGATTGTTCGCCGTCAGCCTACCAGATGCAAGCGGAGTGCATGAAAGATGGCAAAACAGAGATGGCTATTTGGTCCCCAATTGAGAACAAAACAGGACATCAACGGTGCGGATAGGGTGGGGAAGAGACAAAGAAATTTGTCGCTCGAATGCCGCTATTGGCGCGCAAATCTGCGGAAATCCGGTGTAAAATGCCAGATCACTTTCTGCCACTGTTCTGGTCCACTCGCCGCAATTTGAAACCGGGTTGACCCGGCACACCCTACGCGATCCGAAGCGATCATTACGCGATTCTCTCCACCGCCCGGTCGGCGCGGCCCGGTGGGAGGCGACCCGGACCGCGCCGTTCCGGTCAGGCGCGGCGCAAGGCCTGCCCGGCGGAAAGGGAAGGGGAGAAATGCGCGCATCAGAAGAACCCGGTGCGCCGCCCATAGGAGAGGTCGCTCGGCGCCGTATCGCCAAGCGCTGAACGGCGCACACTGAGCGTCACGCTGCGCTCACCGCGGGTGCGCAAATGCAGGTCGCGTAGTTCGAGTCCGTTTCGTTCGGCCCAGTCGCGCGCATCGGCTTCGCTGGCAAAATCGCCGATTTCCTGATGGTCGTAGGACATGGCTTGAGGTCTCCTTGGTAGGTAGGGGGATTTGGGGGCAGGGGCGAATTTCACAGGTCGAGCCCCAGCGATTTTTCGGGAACGGGAAGCTGGCGCACTTGCGGTTCGGGCCGGGGACCGAGCACCGCATCGAGCTTGGCTTTGAGCTCCGGGCTCATCTTCAGGTCTGGCAGCTGCCGGGCATCGGTCGGGTTCGCGGGCGGCTTGTCGACGTCGATGCGGCCAGTTGCCTCGAGCGCCGAAGTCTTGTTGCCCGGCGTGCGGTCGAGCTGGAATTTGAGCGCAGCCAGGTCATTGGTGACGACATGCATATCGTCGGTGGCGCGCGTGTTGAGGACGTTCTGCGTGCGCTGGGTGGCGAGGTTGCGCTGGCTTGAGGATATGACTTCGATCGCCCGCGCCATGGTCACGCCCTGCGCCATATGGGCATTCAGGGCATAGCCAAGGTCAAGGCGGCGCAGCATCGGATCGCCGGCGGGCAGGGTGACCTGCTGCCTGTCGCCAAGCTCCAGCGTGACCGCATCCTTCGTTGCTGCCAGCACCGTGGCATAAGTCGACTTGGCAATGTCACGGCTCGCATCCTTGTCGCGCCAGAACACGGTATCGCCGTCGTGCAGCCTCAGGTCTTTCTGCTCGTAGAGCCCGAGCCGGTCGAAGCGGTGCTGCGGATCGAGCCGATCGGGATCGATGAGCTTTCTTGCGTTTCCGCGCTCGAGCAGGACCTTGCCGTCGCGGCGCACTTCGCGGACGGTGTATTCGCCTTTGCCCAGCCCGAGCTCGCGCACCTCCATGCGCGCTTCGAGCACCTGCCCCGCGCGGTAGGTCGAGGCAAAGCGCATTTCTTCGCGGGTGGTGTTGGCGCTTTGCAGCACCTTGAGCGCCACGCCTTCGCCCTTGAGCGCGCCTTCGCGCAGCAGGCCCGCCTGGACCAGCGCATTGATCTGCGCCCGATCGTCGCGCCCGGCTGTAAAGATCGCGGTCTGCCCGCGCTGATCGGGCGGCAAGGAGAGCCAGAGATCGGCCGCCGCCGCGATATGGTCCTTGCCCGCCTCGGTGACCTTGCCATGCGATGCCAACAGATCGAGCGCGAGGCTGGCATGACCCTCGTTCGAAAGCCCGGCGACCGCGAGCAACAAGGGAGAGTTCTTCTGGCGGATGTTCTCGTCCATGCGCACCGTCGCCTGGCCCGCGCTTTGCGAGACCGCGAACATCTTGCCCTGCTCGATCGCCGACAATTGCTGGCGATCGCCCATGAACGGGGCCTTGGCGAGATCGAGCCGCTCGGCGATCGCGATCACCGAAAGCATATCGCGCGAGGAGACCATCGAGCTCTCGTCGGTAACAACGACGGTGTCTTTCAGCGCAACCTTCGCCGCCTCGAAACGCTCGCCTTCCCCGCGCGCGGCGGCCGAACCATAAGTGCTGACGAAACGCGCGATCGTATAGGCCTCGATGCCGGCCGCCTGCATCTCGTCGACCGACATGGCCTGCGAGCCACCCCCGCGCAGGTCGGCAACCATCTTGTTCTGGAAGGCCAGGCCGACAAGCCGCACCCCGTCTTCAGTCAATACCTTCGCCACTGCGCCAAGCAGGGTCGACTTGCCCGCGCCGGCCACGCCCTGCATGTTGAGAAAACGGTCTTCGCCGGACAGGACCGCGACGCCCGCCGCCAACTGCCCGGCATTGAGTTGCCAGTCCTCGGAACCCGCGCGTTCGCGTCCCAGTTCGCGCGCGGCCTGCTGCAACCGCTCGACCGCCACGTCGGGCGCCATGAACGCGCGGCCCTGTCCGGCACCGGCATCGATGCGGTCGAGGATCTGCTGCTCGCGCGCCAGCGCCTCGGGCGTCGTCACCAGGTCGAAATGCCCGTCGAGCCGGCCGGACTTGCCGGAAATGAGATGCCCACTATCGATCAGCTGCCCGATACGCTCGATCACTGCCTCGCCTTCAAGCCCCTTGATCTGGAAGCCCAGCGCTGCGGAGAGAATCGCATGCGGACTGAATGCCGCCTCGCGTTCGGAGAGGTGCCGGATCGCCGAGGCGGTCGCATGCTGGGCCTTGATCGTACCTGCCGAAAGGAACAGCGCGGCGGGGCCGGATACGGCGAGATCGCTCGGCGCTCGCAGCGCCGCATTGATACGGGTGGCGACTTCGGCAAAGGCAGCACTGGCGGTCTCGCGCATCGTGGGGCGAGCCAGCGCGGCAGCGCGTTCCTGCGCCTCGGCAACCAGCGGCTTGCCATCAAACCCAAGTTCCGCCGCGCGCGCCTGCCAGCCCTCGACCAGAGCTTGCCGGTCGGCGACATCGAGCTTGGGATCGCGGGTGTAGAGCGTGATCTGCTTCTTGGTGGCCAGCCTCGTGGCACCGGTCTCCGCGATCTTTGCCTCGATCTCAGCGGTGCGGGTCGAGAAAGCCTTGATGACGGCAGCAGGCACGCCCTTGATCTCGAAGGCCCCATGCTTGCCTGTGCTCTCCGTCTCGTAACCGATCGCCTGCAGCCGGGCGCGAAAGGCGGCATGGTAGAACTGGCCGATGGTGGTGTTGTTCTTCCAGATCTCGCCGTTCCACAGCGCCTTCCAGTTGCCCTTGAGGT
>CAYOZY010000084.1:0-11033 GCA_964408525.1 uncultured Sphingobium sp.
CTGGTCGTCGGTGGAGGTCCGGCGGGCGCGGCGGCGGCAATCTATGCCGCGCGCAAGGGCATCCGCACAGGCATCGCTGCCGAACGCTTCGGCGGACAGGTGCTCGATACAATGGGCATCGAGAATTTCGTCTCGGTGCAACACACCGAAGGCCCGAAGATGGCGGCGGCGCTCGAAGCGCATGTGAAGGATTATGATGTCGACATCATGAATCTTCAGAAGGCGACGAAACTGGTTCCCGCCAGCGCGCACGGCGGCCTTATCGGCGTCGAGCTGGAGAATGGGGCGTCCCTGAAAGCGCGGACCGTTATCCTTTCGACCGGCGCACGCTGGCGGCAGATGGGCGTTCCGGGTGAGGACGAGTATCGCAACAAGGGCGTCGCCTATTGCCCGCATTGCGACGGGCCGCTGTTCAAGGGCAAACGCGTTGCCGTGATCGGCGGTGGCAATAGCGGCGTCGAGGCGGCGATCGACCTCGCGGGCATCGTTTCGCATGTGACTTTGATCGAATTCGACAGCCAGCTTCGCGCCGACGCGGTGTTGCAGGACAAGCTGGCGAGCCTACCCAACGCCAGCGTGATCGTCTCCGCGCTGACGAGCGAAGTGCATGGCGACGGCGAGAAAGTGACCGGCCTGAGCTACAAGGATCGCGCCAATGACGAAGTGCACAGGCTCGATCTTGAGGGCATATTCGTGCAGATCGGGCTGGTGCCGAACACCGAATGGCTCAAGGGCGCTATCGCGCTCAGCCCGCGCGGCGAGATAGAGGTCATCGCGATGGGGGACGGCGCGAAGGCGGCGCTTTCGGCCTTCGATTATCTGATCCGTCAGTCCCCGGCGGAGGATGTCACCAAGGCGGCGGCTTCGGCCGCAGCCTGATCGGCCAGAAGCTTGTCCATCCCAAGATCTATGCTGGCTCCGGCGGGAATATGTGCCGGATCCTCGAGCAGACGTTGTAGCGTGGAGCGGATCAGGATGCCAATCGCAGACTGGCTGGCGAGCCCGCCGGAAATCAGGCAACGGGCATGGAGAACGCGGCGGAACGCGTCATATTTCTTCATGTCCGGAGGCTGGGGCGCGGCCCAGAATCCATCCAGCCTGCCCAGATGAGTTATGCCAGGAATACTGTAGATAGCGTTGCCCAGAACGAACACGGGGATGCCCGCCGCCAGCCCTAGCGTGCCGGATGTGCTGTTGACCGTCACCATCCCGAGGCATTGCCTTGACATTTCCTCAAGGTCGCCACCCGCGACATGAATAACCCTCTCTTCGATGCCCAGTCGCCGCGAGTTCCGCTCGACAAAGCGACGCCAGCTCCGAAATTCGCAATCGAGTGGATGCTCCTTCACCACCAGTCTGGCGGTATCGGGAGCATGTCGGGCGAAGCTCTCCAGCACATGGAGCGCCGCTTCGCGCATGCTACTGAAGGGCGAGTGGGTGCGGATCTGATAGTCGGAGCTGAGTTGCAGCGGGAACAGGAAATAGGGAGCGGTGCCGATCTGCTCCACTGTCCGCGCGGTGCGTGCCGAATGAAGCCGCTGGCGTGCGAATTTCAGCAGCCAGCCCAGCCCTTCGAGAATCAGCGAGCCGGGGCGGTGAGAGCGATAGAACGGGTAGCGCCAGCGGTTGACGCATACCGCGGTATAATAGCGCAGGGAATCGCGCGCGCGGCGGCCGAAGCTCGCGCTGATCGGGACGACGGGCGGCATGGGCGGAAGCGTCCTGGCCTGTTCGATCAACAGCTCCGGATCGCGAGGAAGCCTGGAATGGCCGTTGACCCCATCCGGCTCCATGGTGATCCAGTGCGGACGGATATAGCCTTCCTCAAACACATGGATGCTGATGCCGCGCAGCTTTGCCATGCCGTGCGCGGCGAGATGAAGCGGGCGGCAATCTCCGAACAGCAATATGTCGGATATGCGGTTGTCGCGGATATAGCGGTCGATGAAGCGGGTCCAGCCGGCCTGACCGCCGCGATAGTGAGTTGCTTCTCCCGGCCAGTCGGCACGATCTCCGCCGTTGAAATTGATCCGGAAAACGCTGTGTCCGCGCTGATTCAACTCCTGTGCCAAAAGCCAGAAAAACGGCCCGGGCGGCCCCTGAAGAAACAGGAAATTGCGTTTCAGCGGACCATATTGCTTCATGGTGCAAGCCCTAAACCGGAAATGAGGCGGCGTAAATTGCCGTGCGTGCGGCGCAACATGACGATGGCGCGATTTTCCCGCCGCGTTCCAGCCTTGAGCCGTTCGATCAATATTTCGGGCGGGCAGGGCAGGCCGGTCACTGGATCGAGATACCGCGGATACAGCAACAGGGTCGCGGCCACCAGCTCATCGAGCGAGCGCTTGCGCCCTCGCCGCGAAGGAATCGTGTCCAGATCGCGCGTCAGACCCCATCCGGCATAAAAGGGAACGCCGTGCGTCGTGACGTCCTTGCCGCGCAGCAGAGCCTCGAAGCCGGCCAGAGAAGTGAGGACATGCACTCCGTCGACCATGTCGAGCAGGGCTGAAATGCCGCTGTCTGTGACGATGGAGTCCGCATGGCGCAGCGCATCGGCTTCGGGCACATGGCCCTTGCGATGGCCGGAAAGAATGTCGGGATGAGGCTTGTAGAGAATATAGGCATCCGGCTCCGCGGCGCGCACACGTCTCAGCAGGTCGAGGTTGCTGCGAATATTCCCGCCGCCCGCGAGTACGGAGCGATCATCTTCGACCTGTCCCGGCACGAGGATATGGCGTCTCGCGCCCCCGGGGCGGGAGAGTGGCTTGCCGCCCACCGAATATTTGCTGATGCCGCTTTCCACGATCAGCTCGCGCAGGATGGCAGCGCGGGCCAGCTGGTCCGGCGCGAAATCGCCCTCCGAAAGGAGCGTTTCGAGTGAACTTGGGCTGGACGGATCGTAATGAACGCCGACCGGATCGACGATGATCGAGAGCGGAGGAACGCAATCCGCGCCAAGACCGACAGAGCGGATGAAGCCATCCTCCACTTCGAAGAGCGGGCGCTGCCCAGATTCGCATTTCTTCAGGAAATCGGCCGGGACACGGGCTTTCCATAGGGCGATTCCGGCATCTTCGGGAAGCGCGTCCAGCCGTTCCTTCTGCGCGGGAAGAAAGGGGGTGCGCATCGTCGAGCCATTCCACAGCAACGCATCGACCGTGCCCTGTTTCCAGTGGCCGAAGCCGAAGGCCGCCGTAACAGGCCGGTTGGCGTCGATCAGCTTTCTCCACGCCGCGCAATGACCGACGATCGCTTCCAGTGACGTGAGCGCGCCGGTGAAAGGATCAAACCACAGGATGGCCGTGCCCAGCTCCCGGCGGATGATATCGGGCAATGCCCGATGGTCGGCTTGCGCAAGAGCGGCAAAGCGCCCCTGCCCGAACAGCCTGAGCGGCACGCCAAGCAGGGCGGCGATGAGAGCGTTTTCATCGTCCGCCCCTGCCCAGAATTCGCTCGCGCCTTCCAGCATATGCCATGGATCGCAATCGCCGCAAACTACCCGCATGTCGGGCTGAATCGTCGAAGAACTCGCTTCGGTTAGCCAGAGGAGCGAGGGCCCGTCGTCGACGTGGATCTTGGCCTGAGCCAGCATCTCCGCCGCCATGGCGTCATCATTCGGGTGAAGCACCAAGTGCTCTCCTGGGGGCAGAATCGGTTGCCTGGCCCAATAGGTTCCGCCCACCCGATGCTCGCGCAACGCCGCGATTATCCGAAGCGCCTCGTCGTCGGTCATTGCGGCGCTGAGGTCGGCGTGGCGCGTCATCGATACGGGTTTGACGCCGGGAAAGGGCGGGATGCGAAGCAGTGGAGAATGAGCCGGATCGGCTGTTCTTTCCATCGCCTGTCGCCCTCTGGTCCCCGGTTCTTGTGCAGCGGCGTAGGCCGGGAGCATCAAGCGCCGCCAGTGGTGCGGCAAATATGTTGATACGACATTAATTTTTCGACGTGTCGTTGCTATTTGCCGTTATTCTGCCGACATATTTCCACGGCTGGCGGATCCACTTTTCTAGCCTGTCGCGCAGCGCCCACAGGGCCGGGATGCGCCGCTCCGCTACACCCGGCAGGCTCAGCAGATCCAGCCCCAGCCACGGGATGAACGGATTGCGGCGGCTATAGGCCCATATTTCGATCCTCATCGAAGGACGCGTGGCTTCTCCCCGCCCGTGAAAGCCGCAGGTATCGGCGACCACCAGCGTATTGGCGGGCACGGCAAAGCGCACCGGATCGGACAGGCCAAGGGAGGGCAATTCGGATCGCTCGATGCGCATCGAGCCACGGGCCGAGAGGAAATCGACCCCTTCCGGCGCCTTCATGGCCTTCGTCTGCTCCCATTGCAGGCGTCCTTCGGTCAGGCGATGCGACCCCGTCACATAGGTGAAGGGGCCGTCCTCGTCCGCCACATCGGTGAGGAAATAAAATGCCTTCATCGTCGGCTGAAAAGTGTCCGCGTGCAGAGTCGTCTGCGGGTCGGGCGGGGCATCGAAGCAATGGGTCAGGATTGTCTGCACATAATAAAGCGGCTCGATGTCGAAGCCGGAGACATAGCGCATGAGCGAAGCCCATCGCGGCTGGCGCAACAGAGCGCGCAGAGCCGGGATGTCGCGCAGCATATCCGTGTCGATAGCGATGCGCCGGGTGATGGCGTCGCCCTGAATCATTTCCCGCGCGGGTGAGGGCCGGGAAAGAATCGCGTCGCGCAGGCTCTCGAACTCAGCCTTCGGTAGCAGGTCGGGCACGACGACATAGCCCTGCCTTGCGAATTGCTCGCAGTATTCCGCGCTCAGCCGCCGCGCCATTCGCGCGCGCCGTCTTTCCGCCAGCCAATGAGCGAGACGCGCCCGGAAGCGATACAAGCCCAACCGATTGAGCCGTTTCGAACCGATGAGCGGGTTGTCGCGAAAGGATTTCGCACCAGTAAAAAGCTGCATCACCCACCAGGGCAGGGCGAGCCAGCGCAATGGCGATCGACCGGATGGCATCATCATCAACGCTCTTTGATGTGACACATTGCCTGTGTAAAGGGGCGGCTTGCAACAGACGAAGCATCAGAGCGTGACACTATCTTCCTCCCAACCCACTCCGGCACCGGCCGTCAGCAAGGAAAATGCGCGGTTGCGGCTCTATCTGCTCGGCATTGTGCTGGATATGTGGACGATGCTCGGCAGCTTCCTGCTCGCGAACTGGCTGGTCCTCGGCTCCATCTGGGGCGAACCGGGGAAGCCGCATGGTATCGTCATCTTCGCCATGGTTGCGCCGATATATGCGCTGCTTGCGATCAACGGCGGGGCTTATGGTCTGCGGATGCTGGGCAGGGTGCGGGTAAGCGCGGGCCATGCGTTGCTCGCCTTTGCCCAGGCGGTTCTGCTGACCCTGTTCCTCGTGTTTCTCGCCAAGATTGCCGAACAGCTCTCGCGCCTGACCTTCCTCGTCGGCGGCGTGATCGCTGCGCTGGGCCTGATCGGCTGCCGGATGGTAATCGTCTCTCTGGCGCGCCGGATGCTGGGCGCTGTGCCGGTGATGGAGCTGTTCATTTATGATGGGGTGGAGCCGCCGCATCTGCCCCCGCATATGGCGGTCATCAATGCGCGCAAGCTGGGCATAGACCCTTCCCAGCATGACGCGGCGATGGCGGAACGGCTGGCGCATGCGGTGCGCGGAGCGGAGCATGTGTTCGTCGCTTGCCCCAGCGAGCGCATAGGCGACTGGAGCGTGGCCCTGAAATCGCTTTCGGCACGCGGCGAAATACTCGTGCCGGAAATGGCGCGCTTCGCCCCCGTGCGCGGAGGCACGTTCCAGCATCAGCCGACGATCATCGTCGCGGGCGGGCCGCTCGGCTTTCGCGACCGGATCATCAAGCGGCTGTTCGATATTCTGGTATCGGGCGCGGCGATCCTTCTGCTCTCGCCCATATTGCTGGCGATCGCGATTGCGGTGAAGCTTAGCAGTCCCGGCCCGGCGTTGTTCCGCCAGTCGCGCATCGGGCGCGATGCGCGCCCGTTTCAGATATACAAGTTCCGCTCGATGCGCGCGGAGGCCAGCGACCAGCGCGCTGACCAGTTGACGCGGCGGGAAGACCCACGCGTGACCCGCGTCGGAGCGTTCATCCGCCGCACCAGCCTTGATGAACTGCCTCAGCTCGTCAACGTGCTGAAAGGCGACATGAGCATGGTCGGGCCGCGCCCCCATGCGGCCGGAGCGAAAGCAGCCGATGCGCTCTATTGGGAGGTGGACCAGCGATATTGGGCGCGCCACTGCATCAAGCCCGGAATCACCGGCCTTGCCCAGATACGCGGTCACAGGGGCAGCACCGATGCGCATGAAGATCTGATCCTGCGTCTCCAGTCGGACCTCGAATATGTGACCGACTGGTCGATATGGCGCGACCTGCGCATCCTTTTTGCGACGATGCGGGTTGTTATCCACGATAAAGCCTATTGATATTGGCGCACTGCCCGGCATAGCAGGATTGGTCGCGCAACTGGGCTGCAACGCCATGGGAGACAGAACATGATTACCGCGCAGCGCGCGATGAAAGCGGCGGGGAAGCATGTTTCGCGCGGGCTGTTGGCGGTGAAGGCGGGCCTTGGCGCGCGCGCCGATCGTCATTGTCCGGCCTGCGGTTGCGATGTTGTCGGCTTTTTCCGCTATGGCGAGACGGCGGAATGGGGGTGCCCCGCCTGCAAGGCGTCGCCGCGCGAGAGGCTGGTCAATCATCTTGTCGATACGGGTTCGATTGCCCTGCCGCAGGATGGCGCGATTTTGCATATGGCGCCCAACGAGGCGAGCCTTGTCGCGCGTTTCGGCAAGGTGGCTGGGGAATATGTTCCCGCCGACATCGATCCTTCGCGCTACAGGGTTCCGGGCGTGACTCGCGTGGACCTGATGGAGATCGGCGCGCGGGATCGCTTCGATCTGTTCTACGCCAGCCATGTGATGGAGCATGTACCCGACGATGCGCGGGTGCTGCGGAATATCCTTGCTTGCTTGAAGCCTGGAGGCGAGGCTTGGCTGATTGTGCCGCTATGGGACAAGCCGACCGAGGATGGTGCCCCGGAAATGAGCGGCGGGGAGCGGGAGCGCCGCTTCGGGCAGTGGGATCATGTGCGGCACTATGGGCTCGATTTTGCCGACCGCGTCCGCGCTGCGGGGTTTGAAGTGGAGCTGGTTCGCGCGCAGGACTGCGCTGCCTCGGATGTTCAGCGCATGGCGCTCGACGATGTGCTCTTCCGCGCACGCAAGCCGCTCGGTAACGACTGAGGTGTCGGCATGAGGCGTCTCATCGCGGCCGGAGAAGGTTCGGCGCGGGTGCTGACCCTGGCAAAGCTCGTCAATGTTTCCTTGACGATGCTCTGGGGCTTTGCCGTAACGTTTGTGTTCGTGCGGGCGTTGCCCGCCGATGAATTCCGCGCGTTCCTGTTGCTCGTGGCGTTTAACAACTTCACCATATCCGCCGAATTCGGGATGACCAACATCATCTATTCCCGCTTGCGTCGGCACTGGCTGGGGCGTGAACAGGAAGGCGCGGAAAGCGCGGCAGACGATTTTCGCCCGGAAGAAATCGGAGTATTGTTCCTTTTTCTCGCCGGGTTGATTCTGTGTGCCGGCGTGCTTGTGGCGCTGGCTATCGCCATCGGGTGGATAGACACGGCGTTCCCGGCGGTATTCCTGCTGTTCTTCTTCGCTTCCGCGCTCAATGTGATGCTGCTGCTGGCCAAGCGGGCGCTGGCTGCGCTCGATCATAATCTTCTCTGGGAGATGCTCGACATCGGTCGCCGGGTGATCAGCCTCGCAATCCTGTTCTCGGTTCTGGCCGGAGTGTCATTGCTTGCGTCGGTCACCGTTCAGTTCGTGCTCAATCTGGTGTTCGCATGTTTGGGCATGGCGCTCATCCACAGGCGTGCGGGAATGACGTTGCGCCAATGGTTCGCGTTGCGCGTCGGCGGCGAGCATGTGCGGCGCAGCTATGTGCGTGACATCGGCGCATCGGTCGGGCTGACGGCAAGCGAGATCACCGCCTATAATGGCCCCTATTTCGTGATCGCGGGCATCTCGCATGATCCTGCGCTGCTCATCATTTTCGATTTCGCCTTCAAGATGATCCGTGCGGTTTCTACCACGATCCGGGCGACCATCGAAGGCGCGCTGCCGCGTCTGACGCGCCACTGGTTCGCGGGAGAAAGTAAGGCTTTCCGTTCCACCCTGACGCGCGCCGCGCTGGTCGCTATCGGAGTGGCGCTGTGCGCGGATATGGTGTTGCTCGCTATTGGAGGTCGGCTATTCTCAATCCTCTATCATGGCACGGACCATCTTTGGATACGCGAGACATGGCTGCTCTGCCTGCTGTTCCCGTCGCTCGCAGTGGTTTGCGTCTCGGTTTATATTCAGGGCGCGCTGGGCCGCTTTCGTCAATTGTTGCGCCTTTCGCTTCCTTTCCTTGCGGGAGCGCTGCTGGTTCCTGCCGGCGCGGCGATGCTCTCGCCGGGCGCCGACAGGCTCGTTTTCATGCCGCTATATGCCATGTTGTTCAGTAGCGTGGCGATGGTGCACTGGTGGTCGCTGGGGCGGCTGCGGGCGCGTGCATGAAGATAGCCATGCTCGACCCGTCGCTCTTTACCGGGCGTTATGATGACGGATTGTGCCATGCTCTTGGGGAGGCAGGGCATGAGGTGCACCTGCTGGGCCGCCCCATGCGGGAGACGGATGCGATCCTTCCTACGACCTACAGTTATGAACCGCATTTTTTTGCCGCGTCGGAGAGATTGCGCGGGATGATGGGCGATGGCGCGGTCTTTCGTGCGGCAAAGGCGGCGGAATATCTGGCGAGCGCGCATATGGGGTCGCTCAGGGCGCTCGTGCAAAGCGATGTTGTGCATGTCCAATGGCTGCCTTTTCCGGCTGCGGATGTCGCCCTGCTGGAGCGTTTGCGTCGGATTGCCCATCGTCCGGCGCTTGTTCATACCGTCCATAATGCTTCGGCCTTTCACGGCGATGCAGGAGTGCAGGGCAGGGGCTATCGTTCTGCGTTCGACCTGTTCGATGCCCTGATCGTCCACGGCGAGGCGACGCGCGCGGCCTTGCGGGCGCAAGGCGTGGCGGAGGAGATGATGCACGTCATTCCCCACCCTCCGATGGAACTCGCCGTTGCGGGGGAGAGCGATTTGGCCACAGTGTCGGAGGCGGAGCGCCCTCGCATCCTCTTCTTCGGCACGATCCGCCCTTATAAGGGCTTCGACTTGCTGATTGATGCGGCGAAAAGGCTCTGGGCCGAGGGGCTGGATTTCGAGCTGGCGGTTGCCGGCAAGCCTTTCATGGACGTTGAGGCCGTACTGGCACCGGTCCGGTCCGAAAAGCGGCTGATCCTCGACCTTGCTTTCCTCACCGAACAGCGGCTCGATGCGCATCTGCGCAAGGCAGGCATCCTTGCGTTCCCCTATCGCCATATCGACAGCAGCGGGGCGTTTCTCTCCTCATTGCACTATGGCAAGGCCATGGTGGCGAGCAAGGTCGGCATGTTCGCAGAGCTGCCTGAAGAAGCCGTGAAGCTGGTGTCGCCCGACGATGTGGGCGCGCTTGCCGATGCGCTGCGCGAGTTAATATGCAAAGAAGCGGAGCGTGGGCGGCTGGGCGCTGGCGCGCTGGCGTTGCGCGCATCGATGGGGCAATGGAGCAATGCGGCGGCGGCAACGCTTGCCGTCTATGAAGCTGCGCGGGAAAGGGCGAGGGCGGCATGACATCAGGGCGCGTGGCGCGGGAACTTTCGCAGCGCTGGCTGGCGGTAAGGCTGGCTGTGGCTGGCCGGGCCTATCAATATCCCGAAATATTGGCGCTCAGGCGTTTTCTGTCGGCCTTCGCCATCGACGCGCTGATCGATGTCGGCGCCAATGAAGGGCAATATGCGGCCATGGCGCGGTGTGATGCAGGCTATACCGGACATATCTTCTCGTTCGAACCCAACCCCGATGTGTTCGCTATTCTCGCTCGCAATGCCGCGCGCGATCCGAAATGGCATGTGTTCAACATGGCGCTTTCGGATTTTGACGGCACGGTGTCGTTCAACATCATGGCCGCCAACCAGTTCAGCTCCATCGCGAAGCCCGCGGACCGACTGGACCCTGTCTTTACCGAACGCAACAAGGTGGAACGGGTGGTAGAGATGCCATGCCGCCGCCTTGAGAGCATGCTGGACGAGTTGCTCGTGCCTCATGGGCTTTCTCGCCCCTTCCTAAAAATGGATACGCAAGGGCATGACCGCGCTGTGTGCGATGGCGCGGGGAGGCGGCTGGCGGAGATGATCGGCCTTCAGAGCGAGCTTGCCGTGCGCCCGCAATATGAGGGCGCCAGCGACTATCGTTCGATGATCGATCTGCTCTTCGAGCGCGGTTTTCTGCCCAATGCGATATTCGCGAACAACAAGGGACATTTCCCGCTGCTGGTCGAGATGGACGGAATTTTCGTGCGCGCCGACCTGGCTGGCGAAGGTGCGGTGAGTGCCTGATGGAGCGGCGGCGCATTTCCTGGCTGATGCTGCTCGGCACGATCGGTATAGCGCTGTGGGTGGTTGTAACCTGGGTGGTTGAAATCCACTTTCTCCCCGTCAGAACTCTCGCCAAATATCTCTTTACCGCGCAGGATTTGCCCGCCTTATCGATAGGCTGCAGCGCGCTGTTTATCGGTGCCTTTGGTGTGCGCTGGGCGCCGGCGCTCCGGCTTGGCTGGGCGCGTAGTCCGCGAATTGTGGGTGGCCTGATCCTCCTGTTCGCGGCGGCGGCATGGGCGGGGCGCTATTGGCTGATGTCCGACTATGCGCTTTCACGCGATGAGGAGATGGCGGAATTCGCGGCTGCGGCGATGCGTGACGGCTTATTAGGGCGGCCCATACCGCCTGAATGGATCGACTTTCGCCGGGCGATCATGCCGGAATTCTTTTCTCCTTTCGGCGCGGACCCTGTCTGGACGGCGGCCTATCTGCCGCTCAACGCCGCGTTTCGCGCGGTTTGCGGCTGGCTGGGCGACCCGAACCTGGCGCTGTTCTC
>CAYOZY010000085.1:0-11004 GCA_964408525.1 uncultured Sphingobium sp.
AATCACCTGGACCTCGAAGCGACGCTATGGCTCGAAAACTTCCTGAAGGGTTATCGCGCGACGATCCTCGTCATCAGCCATGAGCGCGACCTGCTGAATAATGTCGTCGACCATATCCTGCATCTCGAATACGGGAAGGTGACGCTCTATCCCGGCGGCTATGACGCATTTGAACGACAACGCGCCGAGCGGCTGGCGCAGCTTGCGGCGGCGAAGGAAAAGCAGGATGCAGAGCGTGCGAAGCTGCAGGATTATGTCGCGCGCAACAGCGCACGGGCCAGCACTGCCAAGCAAGCCCAGTCGCGCGCCAAGGCGCTCGCGAAGATGCAACCCATCGCCGCCGCGCTGGAGGACCCCAGCCTGTCCTTCGTCTTTCCCGATCCGCAAGCGCTGCGCCCGCCGCTCATCACGCTCGATATGGCAGCGGTGGGATATGACGAGAGGCCGATCCTACAGCGGCTGAACCTGCGCATTGACCCGGACGATCGCATCGCGCTGCTCGGCAAGAACGGCAACGGCAAGACGACGCTGGCGCGTCTTCTGGCCGCGCAGCTGCCACCCATGGACGGGGCGATGAATGCGTCAGGCAAGATGAGCGTCGGCTATTTCACGCAATATCAGGTGGAGGAGCTCGATGCCTCCGACACTCCGCTGGATCATATGACGCGCCAGATGAAGGGCGCGACTCCCGGCGCTGTGCGGGCGCAGCTCGGGCGGTTCGGCTTTTCGGGCGAGCGGGCAACGCAGAAGGTCGGGTCGCTTTCGGGCGGCGAACGTGCCCGGCTCGCGCTTGCGCTCATCACCCGCAATGCGCCGCACCTGCTGATCCTCGATGAGCCGACCAACCACCTAGATGTCGACAGCCGCGAGGCGCTGGTGCAGGCGCTCAACAGCTATAGTGGAGCGGTCGTGATCGTCAGCCACGACCGGCACATGATCGAACTGGTGGCGGACCGGCTGGTGCTGGTCGATGGCGGTCGCGCCGAACCCTTTGACGGCTCGCTGGAAGATTATACCGATTTCGTACTGGGCAAGACACTGGCGAACGACAGTCCCGCTAAAAGCGACCGCAAGGCCGACAAGCGCGC
Organism: uncultured Sphingobium sp.; assembly: GCA_964408525.1. Lineage (GTDB taxonomy): Bacteria > Pseudomonadota > Alphaproteobacteria > Sphingomonadales > Sphingomonadaceae > Sphingobium. The sequence goes on from CAYOZY010000085.1 coordinate 1,089, forward strand.
CGCCGCCCAGTTGCGCGAACGCACCAAGGCGCTTCAGACGGAGGTGAAGAAAGCTGAGAAGGTTCTGGCGAACCTCACGGCGGCCCGCAGCGCCATCGACCGGGCGATGTTCGATCCATCATCGGCGGATGCCTCTTTGGCCGGTCTGACCATGACGGAGCTGATGAAGCGCCGCGCTGGTCTGGAAACGAAGATCGAAGCCGCCGAGCAGGCATGGATGGACGCCAGCGAGGCGGTGGAAAATCTCGCGGGCGATGAGGAGAAGGCGGCATGAAGGAACGGTTCGAACGGCACAAGCAGCCCTGGAAGGCGGACGAGATCGACAAGCTGCATCAGCTCGCGAAGAAGGGCATGGCCTTGAAGGCCATTGCAAAGGCGCTGACCCGTAGCGAGGAATCGGTAAAGGACCGGGCCAAAGCAGACGGCCTCTCCATCTCCAAGTTGCGGTGAATTGCCCTGCACGCGACCATGATCGACCGCTATGACGCGATCATATTGGGCGCCGGCGCGGCCGGATTGATGTGCGCCGCGGTTGCGGGGCAGCGCGACCGCCGGGCGCTGCTGATCGAACGGGCCGAACGGCCGGGGAAGAAAATCCTGATTTCCGGCGGCGGCCGCTGCAATTTCACCAATATCCACACCGCGCCGGATCGCTATCTGTCGGCCAACCCGCATTATGCGCGGTCTGCGCTCAGCCGCTATACGCCGCAGGATTTTATCGTGCTGGTAGAGCGATACGGCATTGCTTGGCACGAAAAAACTTTGGGTCAGCTTTTTTGCGATGGTTCGGCGCGCCAAATTGTCGACATGCTGCTCGCCGAATGCGCGAAGGGTGGCGTCGAGCTTGTCTGCGGCCAGGATGTTGATGACGTACTGCACAGCGATGGGCGCTTTCGCATCGCAATCTCTGGCAGGGATGTAGAAGCGCCTGCATTGGTGATCGCCACCGGCGGCCCCTCGATACCCAAAATGGGTGCGACCGGACTTGCCTATGATCTCGCGCGGCGTTTCGGCCTGAAAGTTGTGGAGCCGCGCCCGGCGCTGGTGCCGCTGACGCTGGGAGGCGAGGAAGTGCTGTTTCGAGAGCTGTCGGGTATCGCAACGGATGTGGTAGCGCGAACCGGAAAAACCGCATTCCGAGAGGCTGCCCTGTTCACCCATCGCGGCCTTTCCGGCCCGGCGATCTTGCAGATTTCCTCATATTGGCGGCATGGCGAGCCGGTTGCGATCAATTTCCTCCCCACGCGCGGGTCGGGCTGGCTGATAGCGGCCAAGCGCGCCCAGCCGCGCGCCACGCTGCGCAGCTTGCTCCGCGATGCGCTGCCCGACAGGCTGGCGATGACACTGGCCGACCGTCTGGCACAAGAAGGCGAACTCGCCAATCTGCCCGACAGGGTTCTGGCGCAGGCTGAGGCGCAACTGGCCGACTGGCAATTCCATCCCAATGGCACGGAGGGCCTTGCAAAAGCGGAGGTTACAGCAGGCGGGATCAGCACCGCCGAGCTTTCTTCGAAAACAATGGAAGCCAAACGCGTTGCGGGGCTGTATGCGGTCGGCGAAGCCGTCGACGTGACCGGCTGGCTGGGCGGATATAATTTCCAATGGGCCTGGGCCAGCGGATGGGCCGCCGGACAAGCGCTCTGACTTTTTTCATCGCCGCATATTCGGCCAAATAGATTTGCGAGATATATGTCCTTTTCCAATGTTCCGCCGGTTATCGCCCAAGCCCTTGCCGAACGCGGCTATGTCCGGCCCACGCCGGTTCAGGCCGCCGTGCTCGAACATCAGGCTGCCGGTCGCGATCTGATCGTTTCCGCGCAGACGGGATCGGGCAAGACCGTGGCCTTCGGCCTGGCTCTGGCGGAAGAGCTGTTGGGACCGAAAGATGAGATGCAGCCGGCACGCAAGCCGATAGCGCTGGCGATCGCGCCCACCCGGGAACTGGCGCTGCAGGTCAGCCGCGAACTGATCTGGCTCTTTGGCAAGGCAGGCGCGCGCATCGCGACCTGCGTCGGCGGAATGGATCCGTCAAAGGAGCGGCGGGCGCTCAATCAGGGCGCGCATATCGTTGTCGGCACGCCGGGGCGCCTGCGCGATCATCTGGAGCGCGGTGCTCTGGACCTGTCCGAACTCAAGGCCATCGTTCTCGATGAGGCGGACGAGATGCTCGACATGGGCTTTCGCGAGGATTTGGAGGAAATACTCGATGCTACGCCGGAAGAGCGGCGCACCCTGTTGTTTTCTGCCACAATGCCCAAGCCTATCGTCGCACTGGCGAAACGTTATCAGCGCGATGCGCTGCGCATCTCTACTGTCGGCGAAGATCGCGGTCATGGCGATATCGCCTATCAGGCGGTGACTGTCTCCCCTTCCGAGATTGAACGGGTGGTGGTGAACGTCCTGCGCTTTCATGAGGCGGAAACGGCGATGCTGTTTTGCGGAACGCGTGAGAGCGTACGCCGCCTGCACGCGACCCTGCAGGAGCGCGGCTTTGGCGTTGTCGCGCTTTCAGGCGAGCATTCGCAGTCGGAGCGCAACCATGCGCTGCAGGCACTAAGAGATCGTCGTGCACGGGTCTGCGTCGCTACCGATGTCGCCGCACGCGGTATCGACCTGCCGACCCTGAGCCTCGTCGTACATGTCGAAATTCCGCGCGATGCGGAAACCTTGCAGCACCGTTCAGGCCGCACGGGGCGCGCCGGGAAAAAGGGCACGGCGATCCTCATCGTCCCCTATCCGCGCCGCAAGCGCGTGGAATCGATGCTGCGCGGCGCTAAGATTGATGCGCAGTGGATCGATGCGCCTACCCCTGAGGCCATCCGTCAACAGGATCGCGAGCGTTTGCTCAACGTCCTCCTGCAACCCACCGACTATGACGAGGAAGACCGCTCGCTCGCCAAGCGCCTGATGGCGGAACGGTCGCCCGAGGACATCGCCGCTGCGCTTGTCCGGGCGCACCGCGCGGCCATGCCGCAGCCCGAGGAACTGATCGAGAATACGCCGGAAGGCCGTCGCGCCGCTCAGCAGGATCGGCATCGTCCCGGATTTGAGGACACGCTCTGGTTCCGCATGGACATCGGCCGCCGCCAGAATGCCGATCCGCGCTGGATATTGCCGCTTCTTTGCCGTAGGGGCCATATCACGAAGAACGAAATCGGCGCCATTCGTATTGCCGCCAATGAAACCCATTTCCAGGTACCTCGCGCCGTCGCCAAAAAGTTTCAGGATGCGCTTGCCCGCACAGCCAATCCCGGCACAGACGGAGACGATGAAAGCGGCATAACGATAGAATATTCGGAAGGCGGGCCGCGCGAAGGCGCACGCGAAAACCGGAAGGGCGGTCGGCCCGATCATCGCTCTGGGCCGCCGCCGCACGGTGCAAAGCCCTATCGCAAGCCGCTCACCAAAGCGCCTTACAAGGGAAAGAAGAAGCGCCCCGACGCTGGGCGAGGTCCGGGACCGCGCAAGGGATGACGGCGGCGGCGATCCGCATTTTGGTCGATGCCGATGCCTGTCCGGTCAAGGACGAGATATACAAGGTGGCGTGGCGTCATGAGGTGTTCGTCACTATCGTCAGCAACAGCCCGATCCGAATCCCGGACCATGCGCTTGTTGATCGCATTGTCGTGCATGACGGCTTCGACGCCGCGGACGACTGGATTGTTGAGGCGTGCGGCGAGGGCAGCATTGTCGTCACGTCGGATATCTTGCTGGCCGATCGCTGCCTCAAGCGCGGTTCGACCGTTCTGGCGGCGACGGGCAAGCCCTTTACGGCGAGTTCGATCGGCAGCGCTATAGCGGTGCGGGCGATCATGGCCGACCTTCGTGCTGGCGGCGAGCGAATCGGTGGACCAGCGCCTTTCACCAAGGCCGACCGGTCTCAATTCCTGCAGGCTCTCGATCGGGCGATCGTTCATCTTCGCAAACGCTGAAGCCTGACGCGCCGAATCTCAGAGCTACCGTTCTGCAATCACCGGCATCTTGGGAAAATGATCGCAGTGTATCCTCGCATCGAACTCAGTGTCGGTGGTTCGATGTATATTTTGAGCACCACTTTTTCAAAATATTCGAGACCGTGCGATGCGACGCCTCGCCTATTCGCGACCCGCCCGCGGTACACGCCAATATGGTGTCGATGTCGCCGCGGTCGGCGTCGGACGCGACGGAGTCCGTCGCGTTCATCTCTTCTCGGTCAAGTCAGGTGATCTCGACCGCGCCGAATGGAACACAGCCTCGCCGCAAAGCCTGCGACCCTCGCTCGATGAGATCCTTGACCACTATATTACAAGCCGGGTTCCGCCCGAATATGCAGCGCTGCCGATCGCGATCTGCCTCACCTTCGGCGGCGCGATCGACGAGCAGGTTCGCGCCGAAGTGACCGGCTATATGAACCGGAACACTACCGAGCGGATCAGCTATGAGGAATGGAACGGCGACCGGCTCGCCGATGTGATCCTCAAGGGGATCTTGCGTGAAGGACTTCTGGCCGCGCCCTTGCGCAGCCATTTGCGCAAGAGCGTGGCGATGGTCGAGGAGCCCGACATCGCGCTCGATCATTTCGGGTGGCTGTTGCGCGCGCTGGCTGAAAATCCCGGTGCTACTCCGGCCGCCCGGCTGTCCCAGGCGCGGCTGATCAACATCTGCCTGTGGATCATGTTCGTCTGGGCACGCGAAGCTGACAATGTCGAGGCACCGTATCGTGCCAGTGAACGTGCGTTGCTTGAGGTCTGGCAGCTTCTAAAGGGCGATGTTGCACGCTCAGGCAAGTCGGCCCAAGCTGCAGGCTTGGTCCTCAACGAGCTGGTCGAGCTGCATTTCACGATCTGGGATGAGCTGTTTGAGGCAAAAATCTTGCCGAACGCGAATGTCCGGCACGCGGTTTCCTCGGCGGTAGATTCGCATGCGTCGTTGGACGTGAATCTCAAGCTGTTCGAGCTGGTTGGGCGGCTATCGCTACGCGGGCTGTGGCTGGTATGGCAGCTTGCGCCGCCGAATGGGCCGGTCGTTCTCAGCAACGATTATCTACAGAGCCTTCCATCAACGATGACCGACGCCACCAAAAGGACGGTCGAACGAGTCGACCGGCTCTGCCAACAGCTGATGCAGATGGTGAGCAACAACCGCGCGCTGCTGTCGCCAATCGGTGATTGGCAGGCGATCGATGTTGGCCTGGCCTTCACGCTGCTCGCATGCCGCCCCGGCGCACATGGCGCAATCGACGAGTGGGCTGAGGAGCTGGCGAAACGCACAATATTTGCGTTCAACGTGCATGGCCGCTACCCGATCACGAGCCATTCCTATTGGGATCTGGCTGACCATCCGTCCGAGCGCAGCGATGAATATCGTCAGAGTTCAACCGAGGGCAGTATTCTATACCCAATGCTCGCCCTGTGGGCGGCCGCGCGGAGCAAGCAGGAACTGTTTGATGAGTTGGCCAAGTTCAAGGCCAAGTCGCTCGGACATTGCACTTTCCAGACCTGGCTGCCGGACGAGGATAGCGAGGACAATCTCTATCTCGGCCGCGACAATCACGGTGCCGCGCTGACCGGCATTCCAGTTACGGCGGGCACGCGGGATACGCTTGAATTCGTGCTCGAGGAGGTTGTCGCCAACACGCACTATGGTGCGCTGTCCGCGGTCCGGCTCGGACATTGGCCCATCGTGCTCACAGCCTGTCGTTGCCACCGGCTACCGGTTCCGCCTCAGGTCTGGCGCGATCTCCTGCCTGCGGTTCGACCGCTAGCCCCAGACGCAGCATCGTCCTCGGATGACGGCGCATGCTAGATTTCGCGACCACCCGCATTCGGCCTTTCACCGAGGATGTCTTCAACGACATCTTTGAGCTCGCCGGAGGCCGGCGCGCACATCCCGATCATGATCGACGCGCCGCGCGAAACGCCGATTACATTCTCAGCGATGCCGTGATCGAACTGAAGATTCTCGACGATGAAGGTCTGAGCAAAGTCGAGCGGCAGGTGAAGCTGGCTGGCCTATTCGCGACGCTCGATCCGGATCGGCCCGTTCACGTCTTAGATCGCCAACGTCTCGATCTGATTGGACAGCGTGCCTACGATCGAGCGATGGAAGGCCCGATCAAGGGCGCGGTCAAAAGCGCGAAAGGCCAGCTCGTTCAAACCCGCTCCGAGTTCCCTGAAACGAAGCGATCGATCATGATGCTCGTCAACAACGCCAACACCGCGCTAGACCACGACGAGATCGTTCAGATGGTTGGCCGACGTGCCCGGAACGACACTGACGATATCGACGGCGTCGTCGTTGCCGGCGCCTACGTCCATAGTGACGGCTTCGATACCTTCGCGTTGTGGCCGATCGATTATGTGCCGATCTCCCTTGATCGGACCTTCCCCGAATACAACGCTCTTCGCGATGCATTTCACGGCTACGCCGAGCGCGCAATGACCGATGCCATCATTAATGGCCTGTCGGCTGACATGACCAAGGGCCCGATCCTGGACACCGAATTCGAGTTCGGCGGCATGACATTCGTCAAACCTGCGCCGCCGCTCGGCAACAGCTCCGATTTCTACGTCAACGGCCGACCGCGATTGAACAGCACTGGAATTGAAACAAGCCCGATGGTCGGGCTCATCTTTCCTGAACTCGATCGCAACGAATGGGGCAAATTTCGCGCGCATATGCCGGGGGACGTCTCGCTAGGCGAGCGCTTCGAAGATTGGATCGCCGAGCGCGAACGGGCAATCTCCGAAGGAACGCTGCTTAAGCCGCTAGTTGCCATGGCGGTCACGTTCGATGGCTGGATCGCAAGTCTCAATGGCCTTGCAGCTTCGCGTCGCTTCAACCAAGTGCGTGACTATGCCAACACGCTTTACCAACGGGCGATTGCTGAGGTGATTGACGGCGCGCGTGATCTGGAAAAAGCGAAGGTGATTCCGAGCCGATACGTCCTCGCGGTCACAGAACTAATCGGCCAGGATCAATCCAACGATGTGTCACATATTTTCTTGGTTGAAGAGCATCCCGGAGGTGAGCCTCGAATGACAGAGCTCGTCAGAAACGCGCGGATATTCCATCTGCATGCCTGCACGCTGGGCGCGTCCTATGCCGTCAAGCACGGCGTTAAATCGCTGCGATGGAAAAAGATCATGACCTATGCGTGGTCGTAGAGCCACGTAGGCGAAGCCACCACTTATCAGCTTCTGCCGGATACGGCATTAAAGCTGAGCGACCGCAACCGGCCAATCTCGGTCCCCGGCGAGTATCTGGATTTATGGCGGCTCTTAGCGATCAATTCCCAGGCCAGGGACGACCGCTATGTTGGCGACTGCCGCAGCTCGCGGCCTTATTCAGAAATTGCCCCGGCGCATATTGGCGAGTTCCTCGGCCACCAGCACCATTGGCAGGTCGAAGAAATCGAACAAGGCGTAGAGCGGTGCCAGCAGAGGATGGATGATTTCGGGAAGGTTGGGGCCGATCGACGCGGCTTCTATCGTTGTGCTCTGAGATATAGCATCCTGTCGTGCAACGTGCCCTTCGAAAAGCATCCGCCGGCCGTCCACGCTGGTTAGCGAGCGTCCGGCCAGCCCGTGATAATGCACAGCAAAGGTGATGGTCGCCGGACCTTCTACCAGATTGTCGGCAAGCCGCTCAGCTTGGAGCATCGCCTCGCCAACCCGCCATACGGGCAGCGTGACGTCGAACAGGGTTTTGGGCGGCCGATTTTCTAAGCCATCTTCTTGATAACCGCGCAGTAGAAAGGCAAACCCGTCGGGCGAAATTCGCCAGAAGTCCGAATGTGCAGCGTCGTGCTGACCAAAGGCGCCGGGCTCCGCTTCCCGGCCAAGCCAGCACTCGACTAGCGACACCGACATAAAGCTGAGCGTTGGTGGTGGGCGCGACCGCAGCGATTATCTGGAGAACAAGCCGATCGGCACTATCAATGGTGCCGACCTGTTCGGCTATAGCGATCCATTCCCCAACAACAGCAACCTGCTCAATTTCAATGGGCCGTCACGTAACTATAGCGACAATGTCTTTGTGAATTTCGACGCGTCGCATAGCTTTGGCGACCTGACGTTGCGGTGGATCACAGGCTTTGACGACAGCGATGTCGACAACCGGGTCGACGTCGATGGCGGCCCCTTCCGCATCGATGAGATCGTGTTCCTCTCGCACGCCAAGCAGTTTACACAGGAGGTGCAGCTTTCTTACAATAATGGCCCGCTGAATGCGATTTTGGGCGCCTATTATTTCCATGAAACGCTACGCGCCGACAGCGATGCCGACCTGCTGGGTGAGCTAACCTTTGCTCAAGGCGCGCTACCGCTCATCACGCGCGCCACGCGAAAGAACGATGCCTATGCGATCTTCGGTCAGGCGACCTATGCGATCGTTCCGGAACTGCGTTTTACCACTGGCGGCCGCTATACGATCGACAAGGTGAGGGTCACGCACCAGGCCGATCTTGTTCCCAACTATTTCGATCCGGCCCTGGGCGTTGGCGCACCCTTTGCTCTGGTGCCGTTTGCGCGGCTAAAGGACACCTTCAAGTCTTTTACGTGGCGGGTCTCGCTCGATTATGACGTGACGCAGGACGTGATGGCCTATGCCAGCATCGACAAAGGCTTCAAGGCGGGTGGATTCAATATCGGTATCATTACCAGCGTGGCGGAACGCACGCAGGTCGATCCCGAATATCTGACTTCCTATGAGGTTGGCCTGAAGAGCACTTTGTTCGACCGCAAGCTGCGCCTAAACCTCGCCGCCTTCTGGTATGATTATACCGACTTGCAAGTGCTATCCGTTAACGTGCAGGCGGGCAGTGCGGTGCCTACCCTTGGGTTGGACAATGCCGCAGACGCGACGATCAAAGGCATAGAGCTGGAAGCCACGGCGGTACCGACCGACTGGCTCGACCTTGGCCTGAATATGGGCATATTGGATGCGAAATATAAGAATTACACGTCCGCTGCTATCGATCCCATATCCGGCCTGCCGCGTGATTTCTCCGGTAATCGCATGCCCGGCGCGCCAAAGTTCACGCTTTCAGCCAACGCCCAGGTCACGGTGCCTGTCGGACGCTTCGAAACGCGCTGGCGCGCCGAATATAACTATACCGGCAAGAAATATTACAACAACGCGCAAGACAATCTGATCAGCTCAGGCGAGGGTTATGGCCTGCTCAACCTGCGCGCGACCCTTGCCGACCCTGATCATGGTTGGGAACTGGCGGCTTGGGCCAAGAATGTGACCGGGAAATCCTACATAGTGGACGCGACCGACACGAGCGGCTTCGGCTTCGTGCCGCATTATTATGGCGAGCGGGCGACCTATGGCGCCGAGCTTTCCTTCCACTTCTGAGCAGCAGGACGGCAATCATGAAGGACGAAAGCCTTATTACTCCCTCGGCAATGAAATGGTTCAACTTCGCTGACGGGATCGACATGACTCTCCTCTATGCCAGCGAGGAGACGGGGCGTTGGGTCGTGCTGTTCAAATGCCAGCCGGGGAGCTTTTTCGGGCCGCACCGGCATCTTGGGGCCGGAGAATATTATGTCGTGAAGGGGCGGATGTCCTACCGCATGGGCGAGGCCGCTACTGGCGCCTATGGCTATGAGCCGCTGGATGCCATCCATGAATATACGAGTTTTCCGGAATATACCGAGCTGCTCTTCACCAACTTTGGTCCAATTGCATTCCTCGATGAACAGGGCAACGTATCGTCGATACTTGACCATAAAGTTTTGAGAGAGATGTCTGAGGGATCATGACCGCGAATCGTTATGATGAAGTCTATCGTGAGAGCCTTGCCGACCCTGACACCTTCTGGCTGAACGCCGCGCGCGCGCTGGAGTGGGAGCGCGCGCCGAGTGTCGGTTGGGACGCCGAGCGCGGTTGGTTCGCCGATGGCATGACCGTCTTAATAATCGAGGAACCA
>CAYOZY010000086.1:0-10935 GCA_964408525.1 uncultured Sphingobium sp.
GGCGAGGCGGACGGCGACGGGCGCGCGCTCGCGGCGGCGGAAAAGGCGATCGCCAACCCGCTGCTTGACGGCGTTTCGATGAAAGGCGCCAAGGGCGTCATCGTTTCCATCACCGGCGGCGAGGACATGCGCCTGATGGAAGTGGACGAAGCCGCGAACCACATCCGCGAACTGGTCGACCCGGACGCGAACATCATCTGGGGCAGCGCCTTCAACGACAGCCTCAACGGAAAGATCCGCGTTTCGGTCGTCGCGACCGGCATCGAGAACGAGGCGAGCGCGGCTGCTGCGCCGCAGTCCCAGCCGTTCAGCTTTGCTGGCTCCCGCCCTCAGCCGGTTTCAGGCTTCGGGGTTCCCGTCGCAGCAGCGGCGGAAGAGGTTGTCGAGGCCGAGGTTATCTCCGAGGTGGAAGAGGAAATGGACCTCGCCGGGTCGGAGGCTCCGGCCGAAGCCCCTGTGGAGGTGCAGGCTGAAGCCGTGAGCGATACCATCAGCTTCCCTGAAGTCGCCGAGGAAATCTCCGCGCGGCCTATTGCCCGGTTCGATGACATTGATGGCAGGGACGAGCTGGTTCTGGGCGCCGAAGCGACGGTGAAGGAGCCGGAAGAGGCCGCTCCTGCTCCTGCTCCGCGTTCCATGGGCGGCACCCTGTTCGAGCGCATGTCGGGCCTCTCGCGCGGGCTGGGCAAAGGCAGCAGCGGGGAGGAAGGGGAAGAGGACGAGCCTTCGACCGTGACGAACTTTCCGCAGTTTCTGACGCGGCAGGGGAACCAGTAACGCTTCTGGCCGGTAAGGTGTCTCCCGAAAGAAGGCGCCTTTGCCGAACGGATCCGGGATGTCTGCATGAGTGCCGTTGATATTCGATATGCCGTTGGCTCGCTGATGGTGGGGCTGGGCGTTTGCGGCCTGGCCGCGAACAGCCCGCTGGCCGCGCAGACCGCTGTCGCGCCCGCCACACAGCAGCAATTGCGGAGCAGCGATGCGGGGGCGGCGCTGGCGGCGGCGATGACCCGGCTCGCCAGCGACCCGCGCGATGTCGCCGCGCTGGTAACTGCGGGGGAAGCGGCTCTGCATCTCGATGATCCGCGTTCGGCGCTCGGTTTCTTCGGGCGGGCGGACGATCTTTCGCCGAACAATGGCCGGGTGAAGGCTGGGCTGGGCAGGTCGATGCTTCAGCTTGAGCAGATCGGCGATGGCCTGCGCCTGATGGAGCAGGCGGGGGATCTGGGCTATTCGGACGCCGCGCTGCTCGCCGATCGCGGCCTCGCGCGCGACCTGACCGGCAACCAGACCGGCGCGCAGCAGGACTATGTCGCAGCGCTCAGGCTCGAACCGACCAACGAGCGGATCACCCGGCGCTATGCGGTGTCTCTCGGCATATCGGGGCAGCTCGCTTCCGCCGAAAAGGCCATCCAGCCGCTACTTTACAAGAGCGACCGGGCGGCATGGCGGGACCGCGCCTTCATTCTGGCGATGAACGGCAGGGCGGCAGAAGCGAACCAGATCACCGGGAGGGTGATGCCCCGGGCGCTTGCCGATGCAATGAAGCCCTATATGGATCGCATGTCGATGCTCAGCCCCGGACAGCGGGCAGCGGCCGTGCATCTGGGGCAGTTCCCGCCGGGGCTGGTCACCATGCGCGTCGTGTCGAACGCGGTGCCCGTTAGGGTTGCCGAGGCGCCAGTAGCGCAGGATGGCGGAAAAAAGGGCCGGAAAAAGGGTGTGAGCACTGGCGCGCAGGCACCTGTCGCGACTGCCGCGACGAGCGAACCGCCGTTGCCGCCAGCCTATAGCGAGCCGGTGCAGGAACCCGTTGTTCAGCAGCCGACCAGAGTTGTGGCGCAGGCACCTACACCTACACCTACACCGGCTCCCAAGCCTGCTCCCAAGCTCGCTCCGGTGCCGGTTTCCAAGCCAGTCCAGCCGGCAAGGCCCGAACCGGCCATAGCCGCTGCGCCGCGCGCTGTGCAGGGGCCGCCTGCACCGGAATCGCCTCCGCCCGCGTCGCAGCCGGCGATCGGTCCCGTTGCGGCTCAGGCGGAACCTGCTCCGGGCACGGCGCCTGCGCCCGCCGCTTCGCCCGATATGGCCGCACCGGACCGGACCCTTGCGGAGATCATGGCCGGGATAGAAATTCCCGAAGCCGAACGCCAGCGCGCCGTTGCACCTGTCAACCTTGCCGAGATCGCCGCGCAACAGACGGCGGAACGCAAGGCGCGCGAAGCCGCCGAAGCCAAGGCCCGCAAGGAAGCCGAAGCCAAGGAGGCGGCAAGGATCAAGGCCGAGGCTGTCGCAAAGGCGAAGGCGGAAGCGGCAGCCGAAAAGAAGCGTCTCGCCGCCAATCCGGCGCGCTATTGGGTGCAGATCGGCGTGGGACGCGACAAGGGCGCGCTGGGCTTCACGCTGAGGCGGATGAAGAAGGAGCATGATGCGCTGGCCAAATATGATGGCTGGTCGGCGCCATGGGGCCGCACCAACCGGCTCGTCGTCGGGCCTTTCGGTTCGCTTGACAAGGCTAAGGCGGTCGAAGGCGAGTTAAAGAAAGCGGGCAGCGATGCGTTCGTCTGGCGGTCGGATGCCGGCGAAGAGCTGGAATCGGTCGGCGGCAAATAGGCCGCACGATGACCGCCTCCTACGCCTCATGCGCCTCCTATGCCTGCCGCCCCGACCAGAGCCGGGGCCGCCTTCACCCTGAACCCGGTGGAGAAACGCGCGGACCGCGCGACATTTTTCAGCGCGACCGGGATCGGATCATCCATTCGATCGCCTTCCGGCGTCTCCGCCACAAGACGCAGGTGTTTGTTGCGCCCGATGGCGATCATTATCGCGTCCGCTTGACCCATAGCCTTGAAGTCGCGCAGATCGGGCGCACCATTGCCCGCGCGCTGGGCCTCAACGAGGATCTGACCGAGGCGCTTTGCCTTGCTCACGACATCGGCCATCCGCCTTTCGGTCATGCAGGCGAGGATGCGCTCGAAGCGGCGATGGCGGATGCGGGCGGGTTCGATCATAATGCGCATTGCCTGCGGGTGCTCATGTTGCTCGAAAATCCGTATCCGCGTTTCGACGGCCTCAATCTGAGCTGGGACATGCTGGAGGGGTTGGCGAAGCATAACGGGCCGATATTCTCGCCGAACTGGGCGATGCAGGAGCTCGACGCGCTGTTCCCGCTGGAGCTGGAGAGCTGGCCGTCGCTGGAGGCGCAGGTCGCGGCGATCGCCGACGACATCGCTTATGACAATCACGATATCGACGATGGCCTGCGTGCGGGGATGCTGACGCTGGATCAGATCTGCGCGGTGCCGTTGGTGCGCGAGGGATGGGACAGGGTGCGCGCGCGCTATCCCGATGTCGAGGAAGCGCGGTTGCAGCGCGAGCTGGTGCGGGACCAGATCGGTCTGATGGTCAATGACGTGATCGAGACGAGCCGGGCCAATATCGCTGCTTCCGGCGTGGAGACGGTCGCGGATGTGCGCGCGGCAGGGCGGCGTCTGATCGGGTTTTCCGAGGCTCTGGCTCAGCATGAAAGCGCGCTTTCCGAATTCCTCTATGCCAATCTCTATCTCAACGAGTCGCAGCTTGCCGAGGCGCAGCGCGCGCGGCAGATTGTGACGGAGCTGTTCGCTGCCTATCGCGACCGGCCGGACCTGATGGCTGAGCGCTGGCATGCGCAGGCCCGCGAGGAAGAACCGCTGCGCAGCCGACATGTGTGCGACTATATCGCCGGAATGACCGACCGCTTCGCCGAACGTAGCCATGAAGCGATCTATGGGATCAATTCCAGCATGTGATTGACAGCCATGATGCTTTGGGCAAAGGCTGGACTGTCTCCGCTGCGAAGAGATTCGTTGCGGTCATGATGCGGGAGAGCGCCGAGACGGACCCGTCCGTCGAAGCCGCCGAAGGAGCAACCGCCCCGGAATCTCTCAGGCCAATGGACCGCATCCTGACAAGGCACTCTGGAAAGCGGGCGGGAAACCGCCCCACCGAAGGGGTAAGCCGTTCTCGCCATGAAAAGGGTGATGCGGTCAAAGCTCTCAGGTTCCGTGACAGAGGGGGTGGCCGGATGAGCGCAGCCATGCGTTCTATTCTGCTCACCAAAGTCACGGAGCATGTTCATGAGCGCCAAGCCAACACCCGACAGCATTGAGGAAGAAGCCGAGGATCTGCCGTTGCAGCAGCTTCCGCTCGACGGCTGGCACCGCGCGCGAGGCGCGCGCATGGTCGGCTTTGCCGGCTATGAAATGCCCATCCAGTATGAGGGTATCATGGCCGAACATCTATGGACGCGCGAAAGCGCGGGTCTCTTCGATGTCAGCCACATGGGCCAGCTTTCGTTTACGGGCGAGGGGTTGGACGCCGCGCTGGAGGCGGTGATCCCGGCCAGCATCATCGGGCTGGAGGCAGGGCGCCAGCGCTATTCGCTGCTGCTCGATGAGGATGGCGGCATATTGGACGACCTGATGGTCTCTCGCCGCCCGGACGACATCTACATGGTCGTCAATGGCGCTACCAAATATGACGATATCGGCTGGATGATCGAGCATCTGCCCGATGATGTGACGATGAATTTGATGGACGAGCATGCGCTGCTCGCGCTTCAGGGGCCGAAGGCGGTAGATGCGCTCTCGCGGCTGGTGCCGGGCGTCGAGGCGCTGTTCTTCATGCAATGCGCGGGCTTTGAATGGAGCGGGCATGCGCTGTGGGTCAGCCGTTCGGGCTATACGGGTGAGGACGGGTTCGAGATCAGCCTGCCCGCCGAGGCGGTTGAGGCCTTTGCTGATGCGCTGTGCGCGCAGGCGGAAGTGAAACCGATAGGGCTTGGTGCGCGCGATTCATTGCGGCTGGAGGCGGGACTACCGCTTTACGGGCATGATCTGACGCCGGAAATTGGTGTGGTCGGCGCGGATCTCGGCTTCGCCATCCTCAAGCGCCGTCGCGAGGCAGGCGGTTATATCGGTCACGCCCGCGTCGCGCAGGAACTGGCCGAAGGAGCACCTGCAAAGCGCGTCGGCCTCGCCATCGAAGGGCGCCTGCCCGCGCGCGAAGGCGCAGAAATTCTCTGCGGCAATCAGAAAGTTGGAACCGTTACTTCCGGCGGTTTCGCACCCAGCGTGGGCGCGCCGATTGCGATGGGCTGGGTCGATGGCGCCCAAGCCGCAATCGGCACCAAGCTCGAAATCGAGGTGCGCGGCAAGCGTCTTGCCGCCTCTGTCGCGCCGATGCCGTTCGTTCCTCATCGCTATCATCGCAAACCGTCCTGACAGAGAGGAGCATGTTCCTATGAGCCGTTATTTCACCGAAGATCATGAATGGGTCGATGTCGAGGGCGATATCGCCACGGTCGGTATCACCAGTTACGCGCAGGAACAACTGGGCGACATCGTCTTCGTCGAACTGCCCGCCGAAGGTGCGACATTCGAAAAGGGCGATGACGCCGCCGTAGTCGAATCGGTGAAGGCCGCGTCCGATGTCTATGCGCCGGTGTCCGGCGAAGTCGTCGAAACCAATGGTGCGCTGGAGGACGAACCCGCGCTGGTGAATAGCGACGCGGAGGAGGACGGCTGGTTCTTCAAGCTGCGTCTCACCGACGCCGCCGAGCTGGACGCCCTGATGAACGAAAGCGCCTACGCCAAATATGTGGACGGGCTTTGATGCGTTATCTTCCCCTGACCGACGCCGATCGCGGCGCGATGCTGGACCGGGTCGGCGCGGCGAGCATCGATGATCTGTTCGTCGATGTTCCCACCGAGGCGCGGCTTCCGGCCAAAATCGCGGGCCTGCCCGACCATGCCAGCGAAATGGCGGTCGAGCGGCATATGGCCGGGCTGGCGCGACGGAACATGGTGGCGGGGGATGTGCCCTTCTTTCTGGGCGCGGGCGCCTATCGCCATCATGTCCCCTCCTCGGTCGATCATCTGATCCAGCGCGGCGAGTTCCTCACCGCCTATACGCCCTATCAACCGGAAATTGCGCAGGGCACGCTGCAGATACTGTTCGAGTTCCAGAGTCAGGTCGCGCGCCTCTATGGCTGCGATGTCGCCAACGCCAGCATGTATGACGGCTCGACCGCCTGCTGGGAAGCGGTGGCGATGGCCGCGCGCATTACCAAACGCAAGCGCGTGGTGCTGTCGGGTGCGCTGCATCCGCATTATGCGCAAGTGGTGCGGACCATGGGGAAGGTCACGGATTACAGCATAGCCGGCGCCTTGCCCGCGTTGCAGGCAAAGCCGGACAATGCGGGCCTGATCGCGCGGATCGACGAAGAAACGAGCTGCGTCGTAGTGCAATATCCCGACATATTGGGCCGCTTGCCCGACCTTGGCGAGATTGCGCAAGCCGCGCATGCCAAGGGCGCGCTGCTGGTAGTGGTGAATACCGAGCCGGTGGCGCTGGGCGCTTGTCGGGCGCCGGGTGAGTTCGACGCGGATATCGTGGTGGGCGAGGGGCAGTCGCTGGGCGTCGGCCTGCAATTCGGCGGGCCTTATCTGGGCCTTTTCGGGTGTAAACAGAAATATGTTCGCCAGATGCCGGGGCGGCTGTGTGGCGAAACCATGGATGCAGCGGGCAAGCGCGGCTTCGTGCTGACGCTTTCGACGCGCGAACAGCATATCCGCCGGGAAAAGGCGACATCAAATATTTGTACGAATTCGGGGCTTTGTGCACTTGCTTTCAGTATTCATATGACATTGCTCGGCGAAAAGGGGCTACGCGATCTCGCGATGCTCAATCACGCCAAAGCGGTGCAGGCGGCGGAGAAGCTGGCGGCTGTTCCCGGCGTGCAGCTGTTGAACGATAATTTTTTCAATGAGTTAACGCTCATTCTTCCCAAGGATGCGCGAGAAGCGGTGCGGGCGCTGGCGGAGCACGATATCTTGGCGGGCGTATCGCTTGGAAGGCTTTATCCTGGCGAGGCTGGTCTGGCCAATGGGCTGCTGGTCGCGATCACCGAAACCACCACAGAGGAGGATGTCGACGCCCTGTGCGCAGCATTGAAGGAGGTGCTGGCATGAGCATCAACCAGAGCGGATGGCGCCCGGAAATGAACGGCGCGTCGGGCGCGGGCGCCGCCCCCACGGCAACCGGCAATCGCGCGCTGATGCTGGAAGAGCCGTTGATCTTCGAGATCGGATCGACCGACCGAACGGGTGTCGATTTTGCCGACATCCCTCAAGTATCAAACCGGCTTGGCGCGTTCGAACGAAAGGAACCTATTGGCCTCTATGGTTTGTCCGAGCAGGAAACCGTGCGCCATTATACGCGCCTCTCGCGCCAGAATTACGCAATCGACCTCGGCCTGTTCCCGCTTGGCAGCTGCACGATGAAGCATAACCCGCGCCTCAACGAGAAGGTCGCGCGCATGCCGGGCTTTGCCGATATCCACCCGCTCCAGCCGGTCGACACGGTGCAGGGTGCGTTTGCCGTGATTTACGAACTGGCCGAATGGCTGAAAACGCTGACCGGCATGGCCGCCGTGGCGATGTCTCCCAAGGCGGGCGCGCATGGCGAGCTGTGCGGATTGTTGGCGATCCGCGCGGCGCTGGAGGCGCGCGGCGATGCGCGCAAGGTCATCCTCGTGCCCGAAAGCGCGCATGGCACCAACCCGGCGACGGCGGCATTTTGCGGCTATGCGGTGGAGGATATCCCCGCGACGCCTGAGGGGCGCGTCGATCTGGAGGCGCTGAAGGCGCGGCTGGGGGCGGATGTTGCGGCGGTGATGATCACCAACCCCAACACCTGCGGCCTGTTCGAGCGCGACATGAAGAAGATCGCCGATGCGGTGCATGCGGCGGGCGCGCTGGTCTATTGCGACGGCGCGAATTTCAACGCCATCGTGGGGCGGGTTCGCCCCGGAGACCTTGGCGTCGATGCGATGCACATCAATCTGCATAAGACCTTCTCCACGCCCCATGGCGGCGGCGGGCCGGGGTCCGGTCCGGTGGTGCTGTCGGACGCTCTGGCGCCATTCGCGCCGCTGCCGATCGTCAAAAAACGCGCGGATGGCAGCTACGCGCTGATTGAGGAGGAACAGGCCGGTGAAGATCATGGCGAGAGCTTTGGTCGCATGGTCGCCTTTCATGGGCAGATGGGCATGTTCACCCGCGCGCTCGCCTATATCCGCTCCCATGGCGCCGACGGCTTGCGGCAGGTGAGCGAGGATGCGGTGCTCAACGCCAATTATATCCTGCGCAGCCTTGAGGATGTGCTTGATGCACCGTTCGGCGCCAGCGGCCCCTGCATGCATGAGGCGCTGCTCAGCGACAAGGGGCTGGCCGAGGGCTTCTCGACGCTCGACATCGCCAAGGGCCTGATCGACGAGGGCTATCACCCGATGACCATGTATTTCCCGCTGGTGGTGCATGGCGCGATGCTGATCGAGCCGACCGAGACGGAGAGCAAGGCCGCGCTCGACCAGTTCATCATGGCGCTGCGGTCGGTGGCGGAGCGGGCGAAGGCGGGCGACGAGAGCCTGAAGGGCGCGCCCTGGTTCGCGCCGCGCAGGCGGCTCGACGAGACGCTTGCCGCGCGCAAGCCGGTGCTGAACTGGCAGGAGCCTGACATTTCGGAGGTTGAGGCCGCCGAATAAGCGGGGTAAGCTCGCCTGCGGAAAGCAGGAGAGCCATCATGGATGTCGATGCCGACAGCGCGAAAGTCACTTTCCCGCCACCTTTGGTCTATCTCGGCTTTCTGCTGGGCGGGCTGGCGGCGGATCGCGTCCTGTCCCTGTCGCTGCACCTGCCGGTGCTGACGCGCGCGGCAGCGGCGGTGCCGCTCATTGTCGCGGGCGTGTTCCTGATGTTGGCGGCGGCGGGGCGCTTTCGCGCGGCAGGCACGGAGGTGAAGCCGTGGAAAACGACGACGACGATTGTAGACCATGGTGTTTACGGGATGACCCGCAACCCCATGTATCTGGCCATGGCGCTGCTGTATCTGGGATTGGCGCTGGCCTGTGCGAGCCTTGGCGCGCTGGTCCTGCTGCCGGTGGTTATGTTCATCATCCGCACGCAGGTGATCGCGCGGGAGGAGCGCTATCTCGAAGCCAAGTTCGGTGACAGCTACCGGGCCTATAAGGCGCGGGTGCGGCGCTGGATATGAAGCAACGCCCTTGAAAGGACCGCAGCCCTGGTTCGCCGAAGGGGCAGGGGAGACGGCGAAGCGCCATGCACCTGCGACCCTGCGCAATCGCGATGCGATTGCCAATGTGCTGGAGCGCGAATTGCCGCTGTCGGGACTGGTTCTCGAAGTGGCGAGCGGATCGGGCGAGCATGTGGTTCACTTCGCGCGCGCATTTCCGGCGCTTGACTGGCAGCCGTCCGATCCCGACCCGGTTGCGCGCGCATCGATAACCCAATGGGCGGCAGAGGCGAGGTTGCCTAATCTCCGGCTCCCGCTCGATCTCGATGCCATGGCGCCGGAATGGCCGCTCGGCGGGCCGGACGCGATACTCTGTATCAATATGGCACATATTTCGCCGTGGGAAGCGACTCTGGGGCTTCTCCGGCATGCGTCGGATCTGTTGGCGAAGGGCGCGCCCCTGATCTTCTACGGCCCGTTCCTATATGCCGACATTGAAACCGCGCCAAGCAATATGGCCTTCGATAAACAGCTGCGCGATCGCGATCCCGCATTCGGTATCCGCGCGGTGGAAGATATCGATCAGGCTGCGCGGCACCATGGGCTGGCGCGCACCGCGCTCCATCTCATGCCCGCAAACAATATGACTCTGGTGTATCGGCTCAGTTGACGGAAACGGCGCGGTTGCTGATTTCCTTGTGCCGCACGCGCTCGCGCCACACGATGTAAAGGCTGCTGCCCGCGATGATGAGTGCGCCGATCCATGTTCCGGGGCCCGGCCAATGCTGCCACAACAACCAGCCCAGAATCGTCGACCAGATCAGCGCGGAATAATCCATCGGAAGGACAAGCGAAACCTGACCCCAGCGCAGCGATGCCGTCATGAACATTTGCGCAAGGCCGCCCGTGATGCCCATCAGCCCAATAATGGCCCATGTTTGGGCATCATGCGCCTGCCCGAAATGGAGCATTGCTATGCCCAGAGGAGGAAGAGTAAGGACGGAGAAATAAAATACCGTTGTGGTCGGATGCTCGGTGCGACCGATCTGGCGCAGCAGCAACGAGACGCAAGCGGTGAATATAGCGGCGGTGATGGCTACCAGAAAGCCGGTCAATGGCAGCTCGAAATGCCCCGGCGCGCCGATGATGATCATGACGCCGACAAAGCCGGTTATGACGGCAAGCCAGCGATGGATGCCCGGCCGCTCGCCGAGAAACAGGACGGAGAAAATGGTGGCAAAGATCGGCACCGTGAAACCGATCGTCGTCGCTTCCGCGAGCGGGAGCAGGATCACCGCGCCGAAATTGAAGATCATCCCGGCAAGGCCCACATAGGCGCGCCCGAAATGCGCACCGATCCTTGCGGTGCGCATCATCGAGAGACCATTGCTCATCATCATCGCGGTAATCGGCACCGGCAAGGCCAGAAATTGTCGATAGAAGAGCGATTCGACGATATGAACGCCATGTTCGCTGAGCCATTTCACGCTCGCGAACATGATGGAGAGCGTCACCATCGCCAGCACCCGCATGGCCAGAGCCTTGAAGGGACGGGTTTGGTGGCTGGCGGCGTTCATTGCTCCGCTTTAGCCATCCTCCATGATGGCGCAACGGAAGAAAAGCAGATCGGTTGGGCTTGCCCTGTCAGAGACAGGCTTCGAGCATCGCCTGATCGAAGCCGAAGCTGCGGGCTTTCTCCAGCGTATAGGGGCGCAGGCCCATGGAACGATATTCGCCGACGATCTTGCCGCTCTCGTCCTCGGAAATATATTCGAATTTGAACAGCTCCTGGGTGACGATGACCTCGCCTTCCATGCCGATCACCTCGGTGATGTTGGTCACGCGGCGCGAGCCGTCGCG
>CAYOZY010000087.1:0-10725 GCA_964408525.1 uncultured Sphingobium sp.
CTCGCCACTGCTTAGAGGGTGCCCATGACCGCGGCGGCTTCTGAGGCGAACCGCACTTCTTCACCGACGAGCCTCAAGAAAGCGAGCATTCCGAATGTAAGTCGGCACCCACAACCTCCCGGGCGATCGCTGCAAGGTGCGGGTGGTGGGTGAAGAAAAGCACTTGGGTCGATCGCGCCAGCTCCGCCAAGACACGGAAACCTGCCTCCGAACGCTCGTCATCGAAGTTCACGAACAAATCGTCTGCTAGGAAGGGCAACCTGACGCCTGCGGAGATGGACTGCTCGACCGCGGCCAGTCGGAGGGCGAGGAACAACTGGTCGGTCGTTCCCTCGCTCATGGCACCTACCTCAACGACCGTACGGCCATCGTCGCGCAATCCGAGAAGACGGGGCGATGGTCCATCGGTATCCACCCGCAGGGCGACGTAGCGCCCAACGGTCAGCATCGAGAACAATGTGCTAGCGCGGAGCAGCAGCGGATCTTGATGTCGTTCGCGATATTGCTCGATCGCCCACCGCAGGGTCACCGCTTGGGCCCGTTTGAGGATATAGTGTTCTGCTAGAACGCCGAGTTCGGCACGCGCCGACTCGACAGCAGCCAACGCGTCCACGGCTTGCGTTCCATCGCTGTCCAGATTTGCGAATGCCCGCTTAGCATCACCATGCGCGGCAGCTGCAGCCGAGACCTCAGTATTCATCTCGGCCAGCTCGCGCGAAAGCCGTTCCACCTGTGCACCGAGTTCGTCAAGATCGACGCCGTCCAATACACGCACGAGTTCATCAACGCCGAAGCCATCACCGTTGGAGAGCATCTGGGCCTCGGCCGTGGCAACTGCAGCCCGAAGCGCACGAGCCGCGCGCGATCGTTCGATCGCCGCCCCAAGATGATCAAGATCGGGCGAGCCAGTTTCCTCCATAACGGGTTGCAAGCTGCTCAGGGCACCTTTGATGGCGGCTTTTGCCGACGACACCTCCTCCTCGCGACTGTTGCGGCTCTCTTGGAGTGCCTCCAGCGCTTTGTGGGCGGAGCGCGCCTCGACGAGCCGCCGGCGCAAGGTACTGAGCTGCTCCGCCGGGTCGCCGCCAGCGACGCCTAATTCCTTGGCTAACTCGTCCACGCTGCGCGCATGTTCACTGATGTCGCGTGCAATTCCTTCAATGCGCCCATCCCGGTCCGTCTCGGTGGCGACGGCAGAGCGCAACTCATCGAAAAGATCGAGCACCGCCGACGCGTCGGCGATGTCGAGAACCAAACCAGCGCCACCGACAAGCGCAGCCCACTGTTCAGCTCGTGCCGCAATAGATCCCTCGGCTCGCGTCCTACGTCGCGCGAGGGCCTCCTCGTCGAGGGTGAGCTGCGCAAGGGCGGCCTGGTCCAGCGCCGCGCGCTGTTCGGCATCATCTCCTGCCTTACGGACCTGCTCCGCAAGGGCGAGCAGCGGCGCAATATCCCGATTGGCGGATCCGTCCTCATGAGATGGCAGAGCGGCCGCGAGCGCCACACGGACTGCATTCCGGCGCTCTGCCGCTGCATCTGCCTCTATCCCGGTCTGGACAGCGTGTTCGTGGGCGGCCTCTGCTGCCTCGCGCTCGCTTGTCCATCCTATAAAAGGGCTCGGCTCCAGGTCAGGGAGCCCGACTGAAGTCAGGCGCTCTCCCCACGCCAAACGAAGCTCCGACGCCCGTGCGCGCGCCGTCTGGGCGTGTGCGTCTGCCTGTTCTGCTTCTAGAAGCAAGGCCATGCGGCGTTGACCCGTCACGGCCAAGCGGCTCGACTCCTCTGCCGCCGAAAACCGAAGATCGCTACGCTCATCTGCGTGGGCAAGCGCCGCCTCGAATTCGGCCACGGCACCTGCTGGTGACACCAGCGGAGCCTCGGAAAGCACGTGATCTCGTAGCGGTTGCCATCGCTGTTCCCGCTGGGAACGAGCTACGGCGATCTCCTCAGCCGGTATCGCGGCGCCTGAAGCAAGATGCTCCATCTCCATTGCCAGCTTGTCCGCTTCATCCCGCGCGCGGATCGCGGCCTGCTCCTGCCGTGCCACCTCGCCAGCCAGGTCGGCCAGCCTGGTTCGCACATCATCTATTTCAACACGTGCCAACCGAGGCAGCGAAATGAGAGTCTGCGCATCGCCCAACCATGGAGCTAAGCGGCCTAGCGCTTGGTTGCGCAACTCGACTGCAGCCTCCGCCTTGCGTCGCAAAGACGCACACCGCTCATCCACGTCGGCGCCGAGCGCTCGCGCAGCATCTACGGCTGCCGCGAGCGCGACCCGGCCCTCTGCATCTGCAACCTGCGCAACACCTGGAGGCAGGGCCTTCCTGCGCTGGGCAAGTTCCTCGGCACTTTCCGTGATCTGCCCCAGCAGTGCCGCGTCCTGTACATGCGCGAGCGCCAGCTCGCGAAGCTTGGAAACCACAATGCGTGACGGGGGCGTCACCGCAGCTGAGCCGATCTCCTCGCGCAGCCTAGCGGCGAGCGCGGCTGCAACGTCCCGCTCTGATTTCAGGCGTGCCATGTCGCGGAGCGCCTTATCGCTAGCACCCGCAGAAGTGACGAGCCCGTCAATGCGGCCACCATGCAAGAGGATGGCAGGGTCGCTAGCCAATGCCTCCATCCGCTCCGTCACCTCTTGAACGAGCTGCTCGGCGGTGGTTTTAGCCCGTAAGGCCGCTTCCGCCTCGGCGATCGCTGCAAGTGCGACTTCTTCCTTCTGTGGCGGGATTTCGACTGTATTTGTGTGCTCCACCAGCGCAGCTAAATGCTCTGCGCGAACCCGGGCGAAGGGGGCAATGCGTCGAATCCGCTCCGCGCGTCCGACTTCAGCGATCAGACTAGCTTGACGGTCCTCCAAAGCTTTGAGGGAGGCGGCAGCGCTCTCAACAGCGTCCCTGGCATCCAGCCAAGTTTTCGGTCTGAGGGCCTGATCCCGCGACGCTCTGGTGCCTTCGACAAGCTCTCGCTGAGCCTGCGTAAAGCTGCGCCGCTGCGCGGCGCGCGGCCCCCAGATGGCGTCTGCCTCCTGCTCCAGCCTACTCAACTCCTCGGATACCCGGGTCAGCCCCGATCCAGCGGCGAAAAGAGCCCGGCCAGCGTCGTCGCGGGCATCCACCATCGCCCGACCGCCAGCTCGCAAACCTTCCTGATTGAGGCTGAAAGAGAGCGCGAAAGTTTCCCGGGATTGCCCCCTCAGTAGCGCCAGAAGCAAGCCTTCATCGATTTGGCTATCCTGAGCGTCAACGAGAGTTCCGCTCATCCCCCTCTTGCGCCGACAGGAAAGGGACTGACCATCCTCCTCCAGCACAGCGCCCACACGCAGCAATGAGTAGTCGAACATGAAATTGTAGGGCGAGCGTTGAGGAAAGCCGAAGAGCAAGTCGGACACTGCGGCGAGAGAAGTCGTTTTGCCGGCCTCGTTGGCACCGTAGATAATATGCAGATCCGGCTCTCCGCCGCGGAAGGAGAGCTCGCAATTCTCGAAGCGACCATACCGCTCGAGGGATAGGCGGGCGAAGCGCATTGTTATCCCTCCACTGCAAGACGTGAGCGGAGCGCAAGTGATGCGGTTGCCAGGACCGAACCCCATTCTCCTACTGTAGCGAGCCGACGAAGATCTCCGTCTTCCTCAGCACCTATCGACACCTGCGCGGCTGTCAGGAAAGGAGTTAGGTCTTCCTCAAGCAGCCGCGCGAGTTGTACATCATTGGGCGCCCGCTCGATGAGCGCCGCCATATCGTCACCGATAAGCGATCCGGTTCGGTCAGGAGGCAGCGACACAAGCGTCTTCACCTTTTCGACATAAAGGTCCGGAGACACGGAGGCGGCGACGATGCGGGCGTCGTCACGCAGGGTCGCTGCACGATCGTGGAAGGCGCCCGCGTCCATCGTCGCCCCCGTAAGTGTGAGGCGCACCACAAGCGGAAGATGCGCCGGGTTGTCTCGACGCGCGGCTGCCAGAGCCGCACGCACCCTCTCTGGTGCCTCATCGATCAGGGCATCAGAGCAGTTTACTTCGACTTCGGCCCATCGGATCACGTCGAGTTCAAGACGGGAAACGGTCGTTACCTGTCCGTCCTCAACCGTGACGATCACCGCCCCCTTAGGCCCAGTCTCGCGGATGGTGCGCCCTTGTGTGTTTCCAGGGAACACGACATGCGGCTCGGTACACACGACTTCAAATTCGTGAACGTGTCCCAAAGCCCAATAGTCGTACTGCCTCGATTTCAGGTCCTCGAGACTGCATGGTGCATAATCGGCGTGCCCTTGGCGACCGGCGAGTGCGGTGTGGAGCATACCAATGTTGAAGTGCCCTTGGATGGCTTGAGGATAAGCGAGGGCGAGGTTGTCTGTGACGGCTGACGTCGCGAAACTCTGCCCATGAACCGCCACGTCGAGTCCAGGAAGCACATGTGTCTCTGGTTTACGCGTGTTGAAAAGCGACACATTTGGCGGCCACGGGACGCTACGCGCGATTACCGATGCGGCATCATGATTGCCCGAAAGCACGAAAGCGGGGATCCCGGCCGCGTCGAGGCGGCCCATCGCGCGCGCGAAGTACAGACCCGTTCCCATCCCCTTCCACTCGCCGTCAAACAGGTCACCGGCGATCAGGACGAAGTCCACGGCCTCCTCTATGGCAAAGCGCACCAAATTATCGAATGCTGCGCGGGTCGCGCTTCTGATCTCGTCCTCAGGCAGTCCCTCGTAGCGCGACAGCCCATGAAGCGGGCTGTCCAGGTGAATGTCCGCAGCATGCAGAAAACGGAAGCTGGCCACTGGTCCTCCTTACCGGAGATGCTGGCGGGCCCACGCTCTCCATCTGCGTCATGCAACAGCTACTGTCCGGGAACAACGCACCTGAGACTTGAGCTGTGAATCTATCACGATGGCGCACCCAGGTTAGCCGGGGCGAGGCGATGGGATGAGCAGCCAGGTTGGCGATATTCCCCTTTCGTTCCTTCGGAAGATGATTCAGAATCGGGCCATGCCGATCCTGCCGGAACATCGCTGGCTTTATCCGATCGACTGGCCCGAGCTATCGCGGCTCATCCGGTTCACCCGCGCCAAAGGCCGGTGCGAGCATTGCCGGCGTCCGCACGGGAGCCGGGTGTTCCACCTCGGCGACGGACGCTGGTGGGACGCCGATCGCCAGCTCTGGCGCGATGGCCGCGGGCGGCGGATACAGGCGCCCAGGGTCGACGTTGCGTCGATGGTGCGGCTGACGCGGGTCTACATCGCGTGCGCGCACCTCAACCACGATCCGACCGACAACGCGCCGCGCAACCTCGCTGCTCTATGCCAGCGGTGCCACATGATCCACGACGCGGCCGAGCATCGACGGCGCCGCTGGTACAACGCCTATCGGCGGCGCGCGCTAGGCGATCTGCTGGCGCTTCTGGACAGGGTGCCGATCGCGACCAAGCAGGGTGTGCCACTTGGCACCCATGGTCTTTCCTCCGATTGAATTCGGGCTCAGGTCGCTGAGCGAGCCGCTGGGCAACAGCGGCTCGCTGGCATAAAAGGGGAACATAAGACGCGAGATGGCCAATATGGGCGGTCTGTTTGGGGGGTGTGTTGGCCGATCTACCGAGCGCCGGTGATGTCACTGCTCTGGTAAGCCTTTTGGCTCCGGGCCTGGTCATTCTTGGCGTCAGGTCCAGGTTCACGACCGCTAATGCGCCGGATATCAAAGACAAAGTAATAGCGTACGCCGTGGCTTCCACGGCCTATGTCGCGGCTGTCTCCCCGCTATTCCACGTCAATGGCGGTATTTCTCTTCCTACGTGGCTCTGGTCTTTCCTTCAGTATTTCCTAGTTCCGCTATGTATCGGTGTGGCGGCCGCGTACATCCATCAATGGAACTGGATGTACCGTTTAGCAAAGTGTGTGCGCTTACGGGTCACGCACCACATGCCCGCCGCGTGGGACTATGCGTTCGAGCGAATGCACAAAGGCACCTACGTCCTTGTTCGATTGACCGACGGCACCCAGTTCGCCGGGCTGATGGGGCCAGAATCGTTCGCCTCTTCCGCAAGAGAAGAGAGGGACTTACTCATCGAACAGGTCTGGAAAGTCGGGAAGGACGGCAAGGAATGGACACCTGTCACACCCACCCGTTCGGTTCTGCTATGTGGCAAAGACATCCGGTTCATCGAGATATTTAGAGGAGAGTGATGATGAATGACGATCGGCGGCGCGATCGCGACGAGGAGAAATATGGCTATATCCCCGATCGGGATGAGGGCGTGCGTGGCGGCTATATCCCCGAGCGCGGCGACGCGGGTCGCCCGCCAACGGGTGGCAGCGGCGCCGGCGGGAAAGATGAAGACGAGGATTGAGGGTTGGTGGTGCGCCCTCGACGGTTCGCGTCGGCACTAACCTATTAAGTCGCCCTGGCGCCGCGCGGCCTCGGTCGCGCGGCGCCGCACGGACCCTCAGGGGACGTGACCGCGCCAGCCCTGCGGGGCAGGGCTGGCGCGCCGGCGACGGGTCCGCTGCATGGGACCGGGAAGGAGGGGGGCCGACCATCGCCGGCCCCCCAAAGTCCGTTCACGCCAGTTCGTCGGCCTCCATGTCCTCGCCTTCGCTGTCCTCGTCCTCGCCGTCGAAGCTCTCCGGGTCGAAGTCTCCGGGGCCACGCTCGGGCTGATCGAACGCGCCGATCCGCATGGGGGCGGGAAGCCAAGCGGCGGGAAGGCGCCCCGACACGTTGACGGCCAAGTCGGCCTTCTTCTTGATGGTGGCGCAGTTCTCTGCGCTCGGGTCACCGCACTCGGCGCGTAGCAGGTCGATCAGGGCCGCACGGCGCATCTTGTCGAACAGGGCGATGGGGGCTTGCCAGCGGGTCGCAATATCCACGCCGCTCGCGCGCGCGATCTGCTCGAAGCGATGATGACGCATACCGGGGGCACCACCCGCGAACCGGGTGCCATCCACCGTCATCGCCACCAATCCGGCGAGTAACGCCATCTTGTCGTCGTGGCTCATGGCGCGAATGACCTCGAACCGACCCTCGGCGGGGATCGATGCGAAGCGGTCGGCCATCGTTTCTTCGACCTCCCGCACGTCACTGGTCGCCATAAGATCGTCGGCAACATCGGTCGCGATGGTTTTGGCCTGCACGTCGATCGCCATCTGATAGCTGTGCGCGCCGTGGAGTAGCTGGCCCGCGAGGCTGTCCAGCAGCACGTCCAGCGCCAGCGGCGGGTCGGCTGAAACCGCCTCCTGCACGATGCGGGTCTTGATCCGCGACAGGTCCGCGACAAGGCTATTGCTGTAGAGCGGTTGCGGCTCGCCGCTGCTCGCCTTGGGCTTCGGCTCGGCCTTTGCGCGATAGAAACTCTTGCCGAGCGATCCGTCATGCGAAACCCATAGCGCCACTCCCCCGACTGCGACCTGCTCGGCGTTGAACCCGCGCAGCCCCTCGGTGATCGCGTCCCGCTCGTCGGACAACGGCGCGATACGGTCGCTGTCCTCGCCCTCGACCTCGGCGATCTGCTCGATAGCGACGTCGATTGCCTCGATCCGTGCTGCCTCGTCCTCAGTCGGCTCGCGCGTGGCCGGATACAAGCTGCCCTTCATGTAAAGGTCGTAGGGCCGGTCCAGCGTGGCGCGGACCTCATGCCAACCGATCGCGCGATATTCGTCGGCGATGGCGTCCAGCTTGTCCTCTGCCAGTGCCTGCACAAGCTCGGGCTGGTCGGCAAAGCCCTCGTCCCCTTGGCTGAACAGGTCCACCGTGATCGTCCCGCCCTTCGCCTCGTAGGCGTCTCGCCCGATGAAGATGAATGCGCCGCTGGTGGTGTCCACCTTCTCGGTGGTGAGCATCCGCCGGATGGTGTGGGCGTGGCCGTTCGCCGCCTTGCAGACCTTCACCTGTTGGTCGGGGTCGTCGGTCAGGGTGGATGCGTCGGTACCCATAGCGAACACGGGTCGCAGCCAACTCCTTGATCCGCATCTTGAGGCCGGCCTGATCGAGGCGGCGCGACTGATAGCGCTGGGTCGATCGATTGATCGGAAACGCGCTGCAGGCTCGCCGTTCGCTGACCTGGTAGCTCGCCTGCAAATAGCCGACGATCTCCCGGGCTCGACCAGGCCCTACATTTTTCGGCGGATGACGTCCTGCAGCATTTCCTTATCAAGGCTGAGGTTCGCCACCAGCCGCTTCAGCCGGACGTTCTCCTCCTCCAGCACCTTCAGGCGCTTCATCTCCGACGGCATCAGCCCTCCGTATTTGCTACGCCATCGGTAGTAGGTCTGGATCGATATGCCGGCCTTTCGGCATACCTCCTCCACGGTCGTTCCATCCTCGGCCTGCTTCAGGATGAACGCTATCTGCTGCTCGCTGAACCTCGACTTCTTCATGGGCGGATTCCCTCGTCCAGTACCTGCCAAACCTAACCGGGAATTTCTCACAAAGAATGGACCAATCTGAAGGGCTCAGGTCAATTCCAGGCGCCGCACGAAATCGTCCGCCAACAATCGCCGCGAGGGCGGAAGTGGGATCTTTCACCAATAATTTGATTTGCCCCGTTCGCGCATTGGTGGCGATCGTAGCGTTTGAGCCGAGCGATGAGAGATATCCCCGCGCCTGCGCCCCTATCTCAGACTCTGATACTGGTGCAGTGCGAACATCGAGAACGCTGGCGAGTTCACCTTTGCCGGCGAACTGACGTGCGGCGTTACCGATCGCTTCGAGGTCCGCAGCTACACCATAGATAGCAACACGGAAGTCGGATCCCGTAGTCGCTTCGGCCCCAGCGAAGCCTTTGGGAAAACGTGCCGAGAGCGCGGGCGCCAGACGCCCCAACTCTCCCATGATCCGCAAACGTCGCGACGCCTCTGCAACAGTAAGGCCCTCCGTCTTCGAGAGCTGTTTGGCAGTCGCATCGTCAGGATCGTTGAACGGTTCGTCAAACGTTGCAAGTCGAATGGTTTTCGTGTTCGATACGGCATGCGCTGCCGAAATCGCGACCGAGGCGAGGACGCAGGCTGCGCCAAGCCGAAAAGCACGCTTCTTCATCACCCTTCTCCTTCAACATAGCTACTGGTTACGTACGGACCTCCACATGCTTGGAGCTGCTGATATGCCTCTGGATCGCCTTGCAGGAACTCGATCGACCCATCACCGCCGCGGATCGTAACCTGCATTCCACTTTTGAAGAGGCGGCCATCGGGTGCCTTCACTGCCTTCGCGGTGCTGTCCCACACATGACCATGAGGCCAGATCAGCGTCCGCTTTGATCCAGAAACCATAAGGTAGGTACAGTTGCCGCGGTACGACAGCCGGCCATTTAAATGTTCCGGGATCACGATATCGGTAGGTGGAGATGCCGCTACGTACGGCGCTACAGCTGAGCATGCAGAAAGTTGAATGCAGCCGGTAAATACAAACAATCCCTTGAGAGCCACGGATCGTATGATAAAGCGAAACGGCATCTCTTATCGCTCCACCTGAGCGATATCACGCGAGACGACTCTGCTAAACGATACCCTCACCGGGTCGTTTGAAATAATGCTGTATGTTGGACTTTTGTCTGGCGTCAAGCCGCTTGCGCGCAAAGCTTTGTTGACTGGTTCGCCAGCGATCCGATTTAACACTTGCGGCAAGTTTGAGCTGCTAAGGCCCGAAAGCTCACCCTTGATTTCGCATCCGGCTGATCGACAATCTACGGAAATTTGCGTGGGAGCGCCAGCCGAGGCAAATACTTCTCTGATCTTGCCTTCGGTACCCGGTGCCCATGCGAGATCGCGGCTTTGGCTGTGAAGGGAACGCCGGACCCGTTCCGGATCGCCTGAAATATCGAATGCGCTACTCTTCTCCTCTGTGGTATCGGCCACGCGTGAGGAGATAGCGCTGGGGGTCAGGGAAGGCAATGCAGAGGAGCCGGTGACCACCTGGACCTCGCCGCGCTTATCGCTATAGGATCCAGATTGACGAAGAACCAGGGAACTGACAACGCCAAGCGCCGCCAAGGCAATAGCCAAAACGCCTAGTAGCCGAGGTGACTTGCGCCTTTCCATCACCGCAGGCTCCGATTAGCTTTGATATTAATTCCAGGCTTTAACATGCGATGTGTACAGCACGTTTGCTTCAAATTGATGTCACAGCAGTTGAAGATCGCTGAAAAAGGCCTTGGTGGAGGTTGACCCGATTTGGTTTACACCAAGCTCGCCGAGCTCCGAAAGCTGCTGCATGGTGGCCTCGACCCGGTGCGGACCCGTGAACTCACCGACGAGATGAGGGCGGCAGGGTTGCCGCTGTGATGGCGCCAAACCGGCATCCTGCGTCAGCGTATCAGCATTGTGCGTCCGTCTCACCGATCGTGCGCTGCGTCTCACGCAATGTGCGTCGAGCAACGCCATCCGTCTCAACTAATCTGCGCCGAAAACTCCCCTCTATTGCGCGTTTGGTCGAGCATCATTGCAGGCCGCTATAGATAGCGTTCTGCCAGCGTGCCTCCGAGGGAAAGGGCGTCATCCCATAGCCGGCTGGCATTGCCGGAAGAGACGGCAGGAGTATCGGTATAGCTGAAATGGTCGCGAATGGGCACGCGTCGGAGTTCACGCAGAACGTCTTCCCGGTCGCATCCGGCGAAGCAGGTCACTAGAATTCCGCGATTGCCCTGGCGGATCGACAGGCTTGGGGTGCTGTCGGAATGCGCCGGGCAAAGGCACATGGCGGTTCTGCCGTGCCATGTGCCGCCAAGTGCGCCAACAAGA
>CAYOZY010000088.1:0-10670 GCA_964408525.1 uncultured Sphingobium sp.
GCAGGGCTGCAACGCACCCGCACCGAGATCAAGCGCGACTTCGATTATCTCGCCCGCCTGTGGGATGAAATCCGCGAAAAGACGCTGAAGAGCGCGGCGCCGGCGCTGATCCACAATGACAGCGACCTCATCAAGCGCGCGATCCGCGACATCTACAACCGCGACATCGACGAGGTGATCGTCGAGGGCGAGGACGGATACCGCGCCGCCAAGGACTTCATGAAGCTGCTGATGCCGAGCCATGCGCGACGGGTGCAGGCCTATGCCGACCCCGTTTCGCTGTTCCAGCGCTATGGCGTGGAGGACCAGCTCGCGGCCATGTATCACCCGGTGGTTCAGCTCAAGTCGGGCGGCTATCTGGTCATCAACCCGACCGAGGCGCTGGTATCGATCGACATCAACTCCGGCCGCTCCACGCGCGAGCATGGCATCGAGCAAACCGCCGTCGCCACCAACCTTGAGGCGGCGAGGGAAATCGCGCGCCAGCTCCGCCTGCGCGATATGGCGGGCCTCGTCGTCATCGACTTCATCGACATGGAGCACGGCTCCAACGTCCGCAAGGTCGAGAAGGCGATGAAGGAAGCGCTGAAGGACGACCGCGCGCGCATTCAGGTGGGCCGCATATCGGGCTTCGGCCTGATGGAGATGAGCCGTCAGCGCCTGCGCACCGGCGTTCTCGAAGCCTCCACTCGCGCCTGTCCGCATTGCGAAGGCACTGGTTTGGTCCGCACCGCCAGCTCGGCGGGGCTTTCCGCGCTGCGCATGCTGGAGGAAGAGGCCGCGCGCGGTCGCGGCAGCGTCATCACCCTGCGCGCCAGCCAGGAAGCGGCCTTCTATGTGCTGAACAATAAGCGCCGCGAGATCGACGAGATCGAGCAGCGTTATGGTGTCGCTATCTCGATCCTGCCCGATGGCGAGATCGAAGGCGCGCGTATGTCGGTCGAGGCCAGCGGCCCGCGTCCGACACAGGTGGTCAGCTACGCGCCGATCGTCGAGGATGAGGAGGACGATCTGCTCATCGACGAGATGGACGAGGAGGAAGAGTTCGCTGGTGAAGCAGAAGAACGCGGCGAGGACCGTGAAGATCGAGAAGGCCGCAGCCGTCGCCGCCGTCGCCGTCGCCGCAAGGGCGGACGCCGCGAAGAGGGCGAAAGCGCGGATGAAGCCAGCGCCGAGGCAGGCGATGCCGAAGACCAGGACACCGAAGCTTCATCCGATGCTGTCGAACGCGAAGAGGGCGATGGCGAAAGCGAAGGCGGGGAAGGCCGTCGCCGCGGGCGTCGAGGACGCCGGGGCGGTCGCCGCCGGCGCGGTGGCGCTGCTGGTGAGGGCGTTGCCGAAGGCGAGGGCGAAGGCGAGGCTGTAGAGGCAGAGGCAACCGAAGCAGAAACTGCGCCCGTCGAAGCTGTGACGGACGAGGCCGCAGCCCCTGAGGAATCTACCCCCAAGTCCCGCCGTCGGCCCCGCGCCCGCGCCGCGAAAGAAGCTGCCGCCGAAGCTGCACCGGCCGAAACATCGGAAGCCGTTGCGGAAGTGGCCGAAGAGGCGCCCAAGCCGAAGCGCACTCGCCGCAAAAAGGCCGATGATGCCGCAAAAGCGCCCGCAGCGTCAGCAGAGGCGGAAGCGACCGGGCCAGAAGCCGCAACGGAAACTCCTGTGGCAAAACCGAAGCGCACCCGGAAAAAGGCGGAAGCCGCAGCCGATCCGGCCCCGGCGGCCCCAACTCAGGCCCCAACTTCGGCTAAAGCCATGGCAGCCGAAGCCGCCCCCGCCGAAATGGTGGAGGCAAATGCCGAAGGCGGCGAAGAGGAGGGTGGCGAGCCTCGGCGCGGCTGGTGGCAGCGCACCTTCGGAGCCTGAGGCGGCTAACCCGGTCGTCATCATGATACCCGCCCTGCCCGCTCTGTTTGCCACCAAGCCCGGAGCGGGCAGTGCCGTGTTCAGAAGAGCGCGCGCGTCATGCTGGGTTCAGGCTCGTCAGCGCATGCAAATCGCCATGGCTGATATGTTCCCCCGCATGCTTCGCCGCGTGGCGCGCGCCCTCTTCTGCGGGCTGCTGCTGTTCGCGCTCACCCTGCGCCCGGCGATGGCGCAACAGATTTTGCGCGACGCCGAAACCGAAGCCTTCCTTCACGACATATCGGTACCGCTCATCAAGGCGGCGGGCCTCAGCCCAAATAATGTGCAGGTGCTGCTGATCGGCGATCCTTCCATCAACGCCTTTGTCGCGGGCGGGCAGATCGTGTGGATTCACAGCGGCCTTCTTACCAGCGCAGACAACACGAACCAGCTTCAGGGCGTCATCGCGCATGAACTCGGCCATATCGAGGGCGGGCATATCATCCGTTCGGGCGAAGGGATGAAGGCAGCGACAGGCATCACCCTGCTATCGCTGCTGTTGGGCGCGGCGGCGATCGCGGCGGGGGGTGGCGATGCCGGCATGGGCGTCATCATGGCGGGGCAGCAGGCGGCCATGGGCAAATATCTTGCTTTCTCCCGCACGCAGGAGAGCAGCGCCGACCTCGCAGGTGCGCGCTATCTCCATGAAGCGGGCATCAGCGGCAAAGGCAGCCTTGGATTCTTCAAGAAGCTGCAAAATCTCGAATATCGGTATCGCCTGCGGGAAGACGCCGACGACGGCTATGCCACGACCCACCCGATGTCGTCCGATCGCATCGCCTATCTCACCGAGGTCTATGAAAAGGACCCGGCATGGAACGCCAAAACCGCGCCGGAGCTGGACCAGCGCTTCGCCCGCATCAAGGCCAAGCTCATGGGCTTCGTGTCCGACCCTGCGCAAACGATGCGCAGCTACCCCGAAAGCGACCAGAGCGTCCCCGCGCATTATGCCCGCGCCTATGCGTGGCACAAAAGCGCCTATCCGCAAAAGGCGCTGGACGAGGTGAACGCGCTCACCAAAGCAAATCCACACGACCCCTATTTCCTGGAGCTTCGGGGCCAGGTATTGCTGGAAAGCGGGCGGCCCGCCGAAGCGATCGCGCCGCTCAGGGAGGCCGTGCGCCTCACCAACAGCGAGCCACTGATCGCCACGCTGCTCGGTCATGCGCTGATCGCGACCGAGGACGACAGCCATTTCCCCGAAGCCGAACAGGTGCTCAGGGCATCCGTAGCGAAGGACCGCGAGAATCCCTTTGCATGGTATCAGCTCGGCGTCGTTTATGAGCATCGCGGCGATACAGCGCGCGCGGCGCTGGCGACGGCAGAACGCTATTCGCTTGAAGGCAATCAGCCGCTCGCGCTGCGCAACGCCGAAATGGCGATGCAGGGGATAGAGAAAGGCACGAGCGACTATCTGCGCGCACAGGACATAGCGATGGCGGCGCGCGCGGAAATGGAGAAAAACGACAAGAAAAAGAAGAAGAAATGACGCAGCCGCATCACGCCTCTCATGACAATAACCGTCCGTCCTTCAGGGCGGCATTCGGGAACAGAAAAATGCAAATTCTTTTAGGAAGCCTCGCTGCCCTTGCCGCCGCAGGCGCGACCACCGCGATCGTGCAGCATGGCACGCCTGCCGCAGAGACCGCTCCGGTCGCCAATCGCCAACAGATCGAGCAGATCGTCCGCGACTATATTCTCGACCACCCCGAAATCATTCCCCAGGCGATGGAGCGGCTTCAGGCCCAGCGTGTGGGTTCGGTAATCGACTCGCGGCGACAGGAGATCGAGACGCCCTATGCGGGCGCATGGGAAGGCGCGAAGGACGGCGATGTCGTGCTGGTCGAATTCTTCGACTATGCCTGCGGCTATTGCCGCGCCACATTGCCGGACATCGCGAAGCTGGTGGCCGGGGACAGCAAGCTGAAGGTCGTCTATCGCGAGATGCCCATCCTGTCCCAGCAGAGCGGCGATGCTGCCAAGGTTTCGCTGCTGGCTGCTGACGAGGGCAAATATATGGAATTTCATAAGGCGCTATACGCCGCCGGGCGCGTCACCCGCGAAAGCATCACCGCCGCGGCATCCTCCGTCGGCATCGACCGGCAGGCCGTGGACAAGGCGCTGGCGAACAGCCGCTATAATGGCGAGATCGAGAATAATATCCGGCTGGCGCAGGCGCTCGGCGCGAGCGGCACACCGACCTTCGTCATCGGCAACAAGGTGCTGGACGGCGCCGTCGGCTATGATGCGCTCAAGGCCGCCGTGGCTGAGGCCAGAGTCAAGAAATAATCAGGCGACCTACCGCGCGGATCAGGCCCGGATCAGCTTCCGTTGGGGCCGCCGGGACCGGATGCTCCGCCACCTCCCGCACCAGCAGCGCCCACCGCGCCGATATTGCCGAAAATATCCTCAAACAGGGTGCGATCGCGCCCAAGGGTCGGCGTCTTGCCATCTTTTGGCGATATGTCAGCGATCTTCTCCATCCCCGCCCGGTCAACCGCTGCCACATTGCCTGCTGCGTCGAAGCGCACCCGCAGGATCGTCTGGGCCTTGGGCGCCGGATTGGCGAAGGCGAGCTGCTTCATGTCGCGCGATACATAATACCAGTCCTGGGTGCCAAACTGGCTGACGAAAGTGGGGCGGCCGAGCGTCCCTTCCACGGAGGCGCGATTGTCGACTCCGGGCTGGACCGAATCGACCAGAAGATTGTCGACGAGATACCCCTGATGCGAGCGGATGCGCGTGCACCCCGAAGTGGCAAGGGCAACCGAGGACAGCAGCAGAATCGCCGAAACAGTCTTGAAACGCATCCTATTCTCCAAACGCCCCCGCAAACCGGAACTCACCGCATCGCCATTGCATATCCGGCGCGATCCTCGCACTATGGGCCTTTCATTATGGTATTGCGTCACGGCGCACAAGCCATAGTAAAGGCGGCTTTGGCGAAAGCCGCTTGCAACTCGTTCATTCTTCCGTGGTTTAAGGTCGCACTATAACATGTCCCTGCTTGATCGCCTATTCCATCGTCCCGATCCGCGAACGGCGATGACCGCACTCTATCAGGCGATCGTGCATCGAGGACGGGCGGTTCACTGGTATGTCGAAGGGGCGGTGGCGGACACGCTGGACGGCCGGTTCGACATGATCGCCGCCGTTTTGAGCCTGGTGCTGCTCCGGCTGGAGCGCGCCGACATGCGGCATGAAAGCGTGTGGCTCACCGAATTGTTCGTCGATGACATGGAGGGCCAGCTTCGCCAGATCGGCGTCGGCGATGTCGTCGTCGGCAAGCATATCGGCAGGATGATGAGCGCGCTGGGCGGGCGGCTTTCGGCCTATCGCGAGGCGCTGGCGCCGGGGGGCGATATGGCCGAAGCGCTCCGGCGCAATCTCTATCGCGGCGAGCCGGTCGAAGATGCCGCGCTGGCCGATGTCGAGGCGCGGCTGCGCGCTTTTGCCGCGGCGCTGGAGGAGATGGCGCCCGAAGCGCTGGTCGCGGGGCAGCTTCCGGCATGAGCGAGGCGACGGACGAGTTTTCGCGAATCGTCCGGCTCGACGAGATCGGGCGGATGCAATGGCCCGCGCATATCGAAGCCGATGGGGCGGAGCGGGCGGCGCTGGCGCTACGCTTCGGTTTTGTCACGCTCGACCGGCTGGAGGCGGATTACCGGCTGGAACGCGATGGCGCAGCCATCACCGCTTCGGGCGAGATAAGCGCAAGCCTCGCCCAGCCCTGCGTCGCCACGGGTGAACCTGTAGCGGAGCAGATCAGCGAGGCTTTCAAAATCCGCTTCCTCCCCGAGGCGGGTGAAACGGCCCATGGCCCTGACGATGAGATCGAACTCGATGCCGACGAGTGCGACATCCTCCCCTATGCAAACGAGCGGATCGACATGGGCGAGGCCGTGGCGGAAACGCTCGCGCTCGCCGTCAACCCCTATCCACGCAGCCCCGATGCCGAAGCATGGCTGCGCGCGGCCGGCGTGAAGAGCGAGGAAGAGGCGCAGGCGGAGAGCGGCCCCTTCGCGGCGCTGGCTGCGCTGAAGGGGAAAGGCTGAGCTAGGGTCAGAACGGGATGATGGTCGACTTGTGGGTGAACTTCATATAGCCGGCGTTGATGCCCGCGCGCCAGCCGACGCCAAGACGGATGGGGATCAGCACCACATTGCCGCGCCGCAAATAGGTGGCCGTGAAGCCTCCCACGACATAGAGCGCGCCCTCGCCCGCCGGATAGCGCTTGTATATGTCCTCGCTGTCGTAAAGATTATAGACCAGCACGAACACCTTGGAGGCATTACCGCCAAGGTCGAAGCCGACCGACGGCCCCGTCCAGTAGACCTTGCGCTCGCCCTCGATCTTGTGCGTCATCGTGCCCGAACCATAGCGCAGGCCAACGACGACCGCCCCCGAAGCCTCGCGCCCGGCGATATAGGCATTGGGTTCGCCCTGATCCTTGAGGATCTTCTCAACCATGCTGGCGAGGCCCTCGGCCCCCTTGCCAAACACCCCTTCGGCCGCGCCGACGACATCATCCTTCTGATAGGTTACAGGCTTGGTGGCGGGGGCGGGGGCGGCGGGTTGCGCGGGCGCCGCAGGAGGGAAAGGCTGAGCGGGATCGGCAGGCACGGCATCCGTGCCACCCGGAGGCGCGAGATCGGCGTCAATCGCCTGGTTGGGATCAACCGTTTGCACTTGCGCCTGAGCCGGTGCGATCATCAGGCCAGCCGATGCAACGGCCAACGCACCGAAACGCCCCGCCCGCTCCGAAAACCGCATTATCGCTGAAATCATCCTCTGTTCCCCGACCCTTTTGAACGTCGAACACGTCATTCGTCGCATATTCTTGGCCCAAGCTGAAACCACAATGAACGAACGGCGATGCGAGTCGTTTTTGCGCCGAATCGAATCAGAAAGGGGTTGCGTCGCCCGCTATTTCTGAAGCCAGTGCGTCACCCGGAACCAGACACCCATCGCCGCGCCGACCGCAAGACAGAATAGGACCACGCCCCAGAAAGCCCATGCCTCGCGCGCGAAGGGGATGCCTTCGACATTCATGCCAAGCAGGCCGGTGACGAAGGTGAGCGGCAGGAAGATGAGCGCAACGATGGCGAGCACCAGCGCCTGCCGGT
The DNA here is from genome assembly GCA_964408525.1 of uncultured Sphingobium sp. Lineage (GTDB taxonomy): Bacteria > Pseudomonadota > Alphaproteobacteria > Sphingomonadales > Sphingomonadaceae > Sphingobium. The sequence goes on from CAYOZY010000088.1 coordinate 7,026, forward strand.
TCATGTGCTCCGCGCGCAGATCGGTCAACGCTTCATGCGTGAGCGCGGCGCGCTCGCGCACCGCCTCCAGCTCCTCGACCATGCGCGCGCACCGGTCTGCCGCCTCCTGAAGATGCGTCCGGTCGTCCGGTTCCAGCCACTCGGCCTGCATCGTCATCAGCCGCTCCATCGCCTGCCGCTGCGGCGCAAGAAAGCGGCGATAGCTGATCGCGGCGGCGCGCAACTGGGCGACCTTGTATCGATCCGTCGTCTGCTCCTCATCGACCACCCGGCTCTCGATCGCATCGAGCCGGTCGCCCAGCTCGGCGATTTCAGGATCGAGCGCTTCGGCGATGACAATGGCAAGCCAGCTTATGAGGTCGCCGGGGTCGTGCAATTTCCCTTCGCTCATCTGCACCATCGCGGCATCGAGCACGCCCAGCGCCCGATAGGACAGGCTGACGACCAGCCCCTGCTGCGCCCAGAGGCGAATGGAAACCAGCGGATCGCCATCGATGATAGACGGGTCGCCCAGCCCGCGCATGTTGACAAGCGCCCCCTTGCCGAACTGGGCGCAGCGCGGCCGCGTTTCGCTGGCCTTGAATGCGGCCAGCGCAGCATGGTCAATGTCGGCGAATTCGGCCATCAGCGCGTCGACATTGTCCTGTGTGCCGTCGATATGGACCCAGGAAAAGGTGGAGCGGGCGCGCGCGGCGCGAAACCCTTCAATATCGACCTCACGCACAACGCTCGCGTCGTGCAGGAAAAAGCGGCTCATCCTTCGTCGCTCCTTTGCAACCATAGCGCGAGACCGGGGCCATGCCATTCCGGCGCGGCATCGCTCGACTGGCGCGTGGCATCGGCGCGGGCGCGGTCGAGAATTGCGGAGGCAATGCCGGGCGCATGAAACACGGCATCCGCCTGACCCAACAGCCGCGCGGCGCGAAGGGTCAGATCGTCGGGATCGTCCGAGGCGATGAGGATATGTTCCAACCGGGAGGGAAGCGCCTCGTCTGCCGCCGCGCCCAGCCATTGCGCTACTTCCGCTTCGCCAGAGCGGGAAAATGGATCGAGGCGACCGCCGTCCTTCAGCGCATCGTCGATTGCGCGACGCCGCACGGCGGACTCCGGCCATCGTTCGCGCATCCGTGCCCGCGCTGCGCCCAATGCGCGCGCCAGCGATCCCAGCGATTGCGGCAGGATCGCCTCCAGCCTCTGCCGCAGAGCCTTGGCCAGCCCAGCCGATGCGCCGCCGGTGCCGATAGCGATCAGCACCGGGTCGCGATCCACGATTGCGGGCAGGGTGAAATCGCAGTGATCCGGCCGGTCCACCGCATTGACGAGCACGCCGCGTGCTTTCAGCCGCGCTATCGCGGCCAGCGCCTCCGCCTCCTCCTCTATGGCGACAATGGCCAGCGCGGCCTCTGCATGTTCATTGGTCTGGATGTTCGCGCCTGCGCGTTCCAGCAAGCGGCGCTTGGCGGAGGCCATTTCACCTTCACCAAGAAGGATAACCGCCCGCCCTTCCAGTTTCATGAAGATCGGCAGGCTGTGCATGGTTAATCTACTCGCTCACGCGAGTGGACGGGGCTGGTGCAGCAATCTGACATAGACTCTCAACCCTTCAGCCAGTCGGGCACATGCTCCGCCGCGATGATGGCTTCGGGCAATATGCGCTCGGCAACGACAGCGTAGCGGTCGCCATCGACCATCACTTCGGGCACCAGCGGGCGGCTGTTATAGGTGCTCGCCATGGTCGCGCCATAGGCGCCGGCAGTGCGGAATATGGCGAGATCGCCGGATTTAACGGCGTCGATGTCTCGCCCCATGGCGAAGGTGTCGCCGCTCTCGCATACCGGCCCCGCGATATTCGCGACCATGCGCTCGCCGGACGGCGCGACGGCCTCGAAATCATGCCATGCGTCATACATGGCCGGACGGGCAAGATCGTTCATCGCGGCATCGACAATCACATAGGGTCGCGCCACGCCGGGCTTCACCCAGATGACGCGCGTCATCAGCACCCCGGCATTGCCGACGATCACGCGCCCCGGCTCGAACATCAGGGTGACGTCCCAGCCTTTGGTCACGCGCTCGACCATCTGGCCATAGACCTCCGGGCTGGGCGGCACCTTATCGCGCTCATAGGGCACGCCAAGGCCGCCACCCAGATCGACGCGATCCACAACATGCCCCTCCCCGCGCAGATCCCTCGCCAGCGTTCCGACTTTGGCATAGGCCGCCTCTATGGGGCCAAGATCGAAAATCTGGCTGCCGATGTGCAGCGCCAGCCCACGCATGTCGAGGCCAGCGCTGTTGGCAAGCCGTGCATAAATTCCCGCCGCCTGATCGTAAGGGACGCCGAATTTATTTTCGGACTTGCCGGTCGAGATCTTGGCGTGGGTGCCCGCATCGACATCCGGGTTGACGCGCAGCACGGCGGTGGCGCGCTTGCCCATGGCGGCAGCGATCTCGCCAAGGACAACGCCCTCCTCCTCCAGCTCGATGTTGAACTGGCCGACCCCGGCAGCTAGCGCCATTGCCATCTCGTCGCGCGTCTTGCCGACGCCGGAATAGACGATGTCCGCAGGCGCCATGCCCGCCGCAATCGCGCGCTTCACCTCGCCGCCCGACACCACATCGGCGCCGAACCCCTGCCCCGCCAGAACCTTCAGCACCGCAAGATTGGGGTTCGCCTTGATCGCGAAGGCAATATGCGTGCGCGGCAGACCGGAAAGCGCGGCCCTGAACACCTGCGCATGCCGCTCCAGCGTCGCGCGGCTATAGACATAGACCGGCGTACCGACCTCTTCGGCAATGCGCGCCATGGGCACATCCTCCGCATGGAGCATGCCGTTATGAATGTGAAAATGGTCCATGGCTTCCGCGATTCCGGTAAATCAGGAGGGAGGAAGATCGAACGGATCTTCGCTGGGGCGCTCCTGCGATCGTTTGAGAGGCTCGGCCGTGCGGTCCGGCCGCGCCTGCGGCGAGGGCTGCATGAGTTCGGCGGCACTGGCAGGCTGGGAGGCTCCATGCGCGACCGGCACCGGGGCCATGCCCGGTTTCGGCTCCAGACCCTTGCGCGATCCGCAAGCGGAAAGGCTGGCCAGCACAGCAGCGACCAGCATGAGTCGGCCAGTGTTCACCGCTCTTCTCCTTCCAGCTCCGCCTTAGCGGCGGCGATGCGCGCACGCACCTGAACCGGCGAGGTTCCGCCATGGCTTGTGCGGCTCGCGACCGATGCATCGACGGTCAACACATCGAACAGGCCGGCGGTAATCCGCGCGTCTATCGCCTGAAGGTCTGCCAGCGGCAGATCGGCGAGCGCGCAGCCGCGCTCCTCGGCCAGCTTCACCACGCGCCCGGTAATATGATGCGCTTCGCGGAAGGGCACATCGCCCTCGCGCACCAGCCAGTCGGCAAGATCGGTGGCGGTGGCAAAGCCGCTCTCGGCCAGCGCGCGCATCCGGTCGGTGCGGAAATTCACTGTCTCGACCATGCCGGTCATCGCCGCGATGCACAGCCCAAGCAGGTCGTGCGCCTCGAACACCGGCGGCTTGTCGTCCTGCATGTCCTTCGAATAGGCGAGCGGCAGGCCCTTCATCGTCACCGACAAGGCGGTCATGCAGCCCATGATCCGCCCGGCATGGCCGCGCACCAGCT
>CAYOZY010000089.1:0-10648 GCA_964408525.1 uncultured Sphingobium sp.
CGCCGCCGGTCTTGATGACATCCTTCAGCCGGTCGCGGATGCGCACATTGCCGTTGGCGTCTATGGTCGCGATGTCCTGCGTGTGCATCCAGCCGCCCCGCCACAAATCCGCCGATGCTTGCGCATTGCCGATATAGCAGGGCGTGAGCCACGGTGCCCGGAGCACGAGTTCGCCCCGCGATGTGCCGTCGCGCGGCGCATCGTTCATATCGGCATCGACGATCCTGACCTGAACCAGCGGCACGGGCGCGCCCGATGCCGTGAGCGACTCGACCAGCCTGTGCTCATCGTCGCCATCGTCGAGGCCGGGGCGTGTAAGGGCGATGATCGGCGCCGTTTCGGACATGCCATAGCCCGCAACGATGTTCATCCCGCGCTTGCGACATTCCGCGCAAAGTGATTTCGTCAGCGCGGACCCGCCGATCGTCATTGACCAGCCCGACAGGTCTGTTCCCGTCCTGTCGGCGGCATCCAGCACCATCTGGAGGACGGTGGGCACGCAATGGGAATAGGTGACGCGATGCTCTTGTCGCAGCTTGCAGATCAGGTCCGGCTCATAGCGGCCGGGATAAACCTGTTTCAGGCCGAGCATCGTGGCGACATAGGGCATGCCCCAGGCATGGACATGGAACATCGGCGTCAGGGGCATGTAGACATCGCCATAGCCGAAGGCCGAGGCCAGACGGGAGGCGCCAAACGGCCCGGTGCCGGCCAATGTGTGCAGAACGAGCTGCCGGTGCGTGAAGCATACGCCCTTGGGGTTGCCGGTGGTGCCGGTGGTGTAAAATATCGTCGCCACGGCGTTTTCGTCGAAATCCTCGAACGGGAAAGCCGGGTCCGCCATCGCCGACAGCGCCTCATATTCGCCCGAAGCCCACTGCGGAAGCGGGCCATCCTCGCCATCGGAGATTGCGACGATGGCCTTGATGTCCGGCAGGGAAGGCAGCATTTCCTCGACCAGCGGATAGAAATCCCTGTGGACCAGAAGCACCTGCGCCTCCGCATGCTGCAAAGTATAGGCGATCTGCGGAACCGGCAGGCGCACGTTCACCGTTTGCAACACCGCGCCCATCATCGGTATGGCGAAATAGGATTCGAGATAGCGGTGGCTGTCCCAGTCCATCACCGCGACGGTCATTCCCTGCTCGACGCCAAGGTCTGACAGCAGCGCCGCCAGCCGTCCGATCCGCCCGACGAATTCGGCGTAGGTATAACGGCTCGTGTCGCGGTAGACGATTTCCTGAGATGTCGAGGTGACGAGCACATTGCTCAGCAAATGCCGGATGATGAGGGGATAGCGATAAGTCTCTTCCGCCGTATGAGAAAAACGTAGAGGCACGAGAATCTCCCACATACTGTTCGGTGCATGCGCGCCGCATTATGGCCGGAACAGCTTTAACCCACGGCCACGCTATTAGGGTCAGGACGCATTAATTACAACGATCGAGGTGGCCTGTGACGGGATGAGATTCGCGAAGAACGGCGCATTGCGGCTGAAGTCTCGGAAAAGCCGTTCGACAAAGCAGATCGCCCGCAACAGGCCATCCGAAGGACTTGGCTGAAAAGGGACTCAGCTTTGTCGCTCGCTCGTCCAATAGCACCACTAATCTCCTCGCTCGCTTCGCGCTGCGCCCCTTTCTCGCTCAAGCCGCGACATTGAAATCAATGGATCCTGACCCTAAGGGGTGATGCCCCTATGGACAAGAGTGGCCGTTCTCCGGGGCAGGAAATAAGACATCGATCAAGGCGGCAGTTTCACCAAATCGTTACCTTATGCGCGATAATGGGCACATGATACGCGGCGTTCCGGAGCTGGCTCTCGCTCGGACGCGCGATTTCTGTGGGACGAGAGAAAAAGCGATGCGGCAAGCGGACATCATAACCAAGGTTGGTGAAATCATTTTGCAGGCGGGCGTTGAGGCCTCGCCGGACAATTATGAACTCTGTCACCGGTTCATTACCGGGTCGGACCCTCAGGTCTGTGAAGGTTTCGAAAAGGCGCTGGCGAAGCCGGACGGCATCGACGCCGCTGGTTTTCAGCATATCAGGGATAATGCGGGACCCGCGCCGGGTCAGGTCGATATCGCGCGCCACATGGGCAGTTTGGAAGAGCAGCTTGCCGCCATGATGGGTGCGGCATCGGCGGCGGCCGGGGATGCGGAGTCCTTTTCCGCTTCCCTTGCCGATGGTGCGAACACTCTGGGCGAGCTCAACATTCCCCCCGAAGCGGCGGTGATTATGGCAGACCTCATCTCCCAGACGAAAGCCATGTCGGAGCGCACGGCGTCGCTGGAAAGCAGCCTCGCCAAGGTCAGCACCGAGCTATCCACCGTGCGCCACGATCTGGAAAAGGCCAAGGCGGAGGGCGGCACAGACGCGCTCACCTCGCTGCCCAACCGGCGCAGCTTCGACAGCAAGCTCGTCGAAGCGATTGCCGAGGCCGCGAAATCGGGACAGCCCCTCTCGCTGGCGTTCGGCGATGTCGATCATTTCAAGAAATTCAACGACACATGGGGCCACAAGCTGGGCGACGAAGTGTTGCGCTATGTCGCCAGCACCATGGTCCAGCATTATGGCAGCCTGGGCACACCAGCGCGCTTCGGTGGCGAGGAGTTTGTCGTGCTGCTGCCACAGCGCACCACGGCGGAAGCGGAAAAAATGACCCAGCGCTTTTGCGAACGGCTCAGCTCGCGCGTCCTCAAGACCCGAACCGACGGCAAGGAAATTGGCAAGATCACCATGTCGCTTGGGATCGCGACGCTATTGCCGGGCGAAACGCCCGTCGCCTTTATCGAGCGCGCGGACGAGGCGATGTATGAGGCCAAGAAGGCCGGCCGCAACCGGGTGGTGCGCGCCGCATAGGGCCGGGGCTATTGAAGCGCCCGTATCCCCAACCCGTATCCGTTATTCATCCCGCATCCTCCCGTTTGTCCTGCCGGCCCTTGAAGCCCTGCGCCACGACATACCATTCGCTGCTGCCCTTGCGGCTGGCGGGGGGCTTGGCATGTTTTACCGTAGCAAAATTCTGCTTGAGCAGCACCAGCAAATCCTTGTCCGTGCCGCCCGCGAACACCTTGGCGACGAACGCGCCGCCGGGTTTGAGATGCTCGACCGCGAACCACGCCGCCGCCTCGACCAGCGCCATGGTGCGCAGATGGTCGGTCTGCGCATGGCCGACGGTGTTGGCTGCCATGTCGGACAGCACGAGATCGGGCGCATCGCCCAGCTCCTCGCGCAGCGCCGCTTCGGCCTCGTCGCTCAGAAAATCCATCTGCAACAAGGCGACGCCCTCGATTGGATCGACAGGCAACAGGTCTATGCCCACGACCCTCGCCTGTGGTGCGAATTTGCGCACTACCTGCGCCCATCCACCCGGAGCCACGCCAAGATCGACGACATGGCGCGCCTTGCGCACCAGCGCGAATTTCTCGTCCAGCTCAATGAGCTTGAACGCGGCGCGGCTGCGCCAGCCTTCGGCTTTGGCCTGTTTGACATAGGGGTCGTTCAACTGGCGTTGCAGCCAGCGCGTCGATTGCGCGCTGCGGTTCTTCGCGGTCTTGACGCGAACCTTGCCTGTGCCCGCGCCTCTCATAGCCGCTGGTCCATCAGGCAGCGCAAAATCCCTTCGCGTATGCCGCGGTCGGCGATGCCGAGCCGTTCGGCCGGCCAGATGTCGAGTATGCCCTCAAGAATAGCGCAGCCCGCCACCACCAGATCGGCCCGTTCCGCGCCGATGCTGGGCAGGGCGCGTCGCTGATCGAGCGTCATCATCGAAAGCCGCTGCGCAATGGCGCGCATGGAGGAGGAAGGCACGATCAGCCCGTCGATAAGCTGGCGGTTATATTTGGGCAGGTCGAGATGCACGCTCGCAAGCGTAGTCACGGTGCCGGACGTGCCGAGCAGCCGCTGGCCGATGGCGTGGTTCGGCAGGCGCGCGGCAAACGGCGCAAAGGCTTCCTTCACGCGCGCGCGCATGCGTTCATAGGCGACGGCGCGTTCGTCCAGCCCGCGGCCGGCATCCGGCTCGCTTTCGGTGAGTGATACGACGCCCCATGGCGCGCTCAGCCAGTCCATGATCCGGGGCGCTGGGCCGCTGCTGTCCACCAGCACCAGTTCGGTCGATCCACCGCCGATGTCGAAGATGAGCGCGGGGCCATCGCCCGGTTCAAGTAGCGCGTGGCAGCCCAGAACCGCCAGCCGCGCCTCTTCCTGCGCTGATATGATGTCGAGCGCGATGCCGGTATCCTGCTTCACCCGCGCGATAAACTCGGCGCCGTTGGCCGCGCGGCGGCAGGCTTCGGTCGCGACCGAGCGCGCCAGCGTCACCTGCCGCTTGCGCAGCTTGTCGGCACAGACCGACAATGCGCCGATCGCCCGCTCTATGGCGGCTTCGCTCAGCGCTCCCGTCGCGGCCAGCCCTTCGCCAAGGCGCACGATGCGCGAAAAGGCATCGACCACTACGAAGCCGTCGGCAGAGGGTTTGGCGATGAGAAGGCGGCAATTGTTGGTGCCAAGATCTATGGCGGCATAGCTGTTGCGGGGGGACCAGCGCGAAACCCCGGTGCCTGCTGCGGGTCTTTCTGCCTTCGCAAACGCCTGGTCCCTTGCGATCGACGGACCATGGGCGGGGCGGGGCGAGGGGCGGCTGTGCTGCGCCATTGCCTCGATACTCACTCTTATGTTTTCCGGCGGGAAGCCGGGACTTGAGGGTGAAACTAGGGGCAGATTGCGCAATGCGCAAGGCGGCGTGTCATCATGGCTCGCGCCGGGGTGGCCGGGCAGGTGCACCAACGCCCTGACAATTCCCTTGACCCTTGGAAATCGGGGGTTTATTGCCCGCCGCTCCTGCCCCGTCGTCTAAAGGTAAGACTACGGACTCTGACTCCGTCAATCGAGGTTCGAATCCTCGCGGGGCATCCAATTGATCGGCATTATGGCGCAAACGCACCAAGCCCGGAGACGGCGCTTGATGAGTTCGACGGGGCGGTCGCACTTGCGCTCGTCAGCGCGCTTTTGCCAGTTCCTCGAACCGGGCGGCCACCGCGAAATCATGGTGCCGTTTCGCGCGCCGCGCCAGCGCCTCGTCATCGTCGCCCCATTGCTCGGCCTGCCACAGCTCGTCCAGCTCCGCCGCTTGCCAGAGTTGCGCTACCGGAAAAGCGCACTCCACCGCCGCGAGGCCAATCACCAGTGAGCCGCTGATCGTAACCAGCGTCGAGAGAGCGGCGAGTGTATACGCATCCAATTCCGCCACCGCAGCGCGCAGCCGCTCCAGCGTCTCCTCCGCCTGCGCGACATGGGTGATGCCATCCGTCACAGCGAATCTCACCGCATATTGCGCCTCAGCCCAATCAAGCAGCGGTTGCCACGCCGCCGCCTGCCGCGCGACCAGCGCATCGGGGGCATCGGCGCGATAGCAGAGCAGGTCGCTTTCCCCATAGGCCGCTATCGGCGCGGCGAAAGCGGCGGGATCGGGCATCACATGGTCGATAGCCGCATTGGCCATGCCGGTCATCGGCATGGAGCCGGGGTCGATCTCCTCGCCCTGTGCGCGCCATTCTTCCGCAATCGCCTCTGCCAGCGCTGCATTGGGCAGCGCGAGCGGAGCGCGGGCGGGCGTGTGCACCGGGCGGCCATCGAGCATTATGCCATGGCCGTTTTCGCCCGCAACGACCCCGACTTCATTGTAGAAACGCTTCATGGCCTCATCTTCATTCCGGCGGAGTCCGCCATGCGCGGCCAAGGATGCGCGGCACCATGATGGTCTGGAACATGCCGACGCTGGCGATGATCGCGCCCATGATCTTCGCCTTCTGCCCCTCCACAAAACCAAATTTCTGCGCCATGATGAGGAATCCGAACATCACGATGGCCACGCCGGAGAGACGGAAGATGTTGAGCGCGATGAAGCGCTGTTTCGCTGCCGCTGCGCGCGCGGCCTTCTGGTCGTCGGTTTGGTTCATAGGGCGGCGATATGGCGCGCCAGATCGTCCATGTCCACCGCCACGGCATGCGCGCCCGCCGCGATCAGTTCTTCCGGGCTGTGATAGCCCCAGTCGACGCCCAGCGCGCGCAGGCCCGCATTGGCCGCCATCTCCATGTCGTAACTGGTGTCGCCGATCATCACCGTGGTTTCGGGCGCCGCGCCCGCCTCCGCCATCGCCTGCACTGCCATGGAAGGATGGGGCTTGGACGGGTGCCGATCGGCGGTCTGAAGCGTGATGAAATGGTCGATGATGCCGTGCGCGCTCAAACAATTTTGCAGACCCCGGTCGGACTTTCCGGTGGCGACGCCCAGCATCCAGCCCTCATCGGCCAGCCGAACGATCAGCTCGCCTATGCCCGGATAGAGCGGCTCCGCCACGCCCCCGCTCGCGCGCATCTTCTGAAACGCCAGCTTATATTCCCCGGCGAGAAGATCGTGGAAATGGTCCTCTGCCTGCGGGAGCAGCCGCGCCATCGCCTGCGGCAATGAGAGGCCGATGACAGCGAGCGTCTGCTGGCGCGTTGGCGGAACGAGCTTCGCGGCCTCGAAACAGCGGTTCATTGCCTCGACGATATTATGCTGGCTGTCGACCAGCGTGCCGTCACAATCGAACAGGGCGAGGCGGTTGGGCGCGCCCGTCATCTGCGCTTCTTTGCGCTTTCTGTTTGCCCCCGGTTGCGCCGTTCGCCGCGCTTTTCCTTGCGCAGCCCCTTGGCGTGTTGCTTCGCCGCGCGCTTGATGTCGTCGCGGGTCGGGCCGGTGTCGATTTCCTCATCGAGGGGCAGGTCGCCGCGCGCACTATCGAAGCCCAGGCTTTCGAGGCTTTCGGCGAAATGCGGCGGAAGTTCCGCTTTCACGTCCACCTTGCCGCCATCGGGATGATCGATACGGATGCGCCGCGCATGCAGATGCATCTTGCGGCTGATGCTGCCGGTGAGGAACGCATCCTTGCCGCCATATTTGCCGTCTCCCACAATCGGGAAGCCAATGGCGGCGAGGTGCACGCGGATCTGGTGTGTGCGTCCGGTATAGGGTTGCAGCTCCAGCCATGCCGCGCGGTTTCCGGCGCGTTCGATCACGCGATAGCGCGTGCGCGCGGGCAGGCCTTCCTCCTCGTCGACATGCATTTTCTCGCCGCCGGTGCCGGGTTGCTTGGCGAGCGGCAGATCTATCATGCCGTCCTCGATGCTGGGCACGCCCACGACCAGCGCCCAATAGACTTTCCGCGCGGTGCGGCTGGAGAAGCTCTTGGCGAAATAAGCAGCGGCGCGAGCGGACCGCGCCAGCAGCAGCGCGCCCGATGTGTCCTTGTCGAGCCGGTGGACCAGCTTGGGGCGGTCATCGCGCTCGAACATGAGCGCATCGAGCAGCCCATCGACATGGCTGTCAGTCCTGGTGCCGCCCTGTGTCGCAAGACCCGGCGGCTTGTTGATGACGATGGCCTGATCGTCGCGATGGATGACCAGCCCTTGCGCAAAATCTGTCTCCTCATCGGAGAGCTGCGGGCGGACGGGCGCCCTGCGCTTGGGTGCGGGCTCAGAAGGTGGCGGCGGCGCGGGAGGGATGCGGATCGCCTGTCCCTCGGCGAGCCGATCTCCCGGCGTCGCGCGCGCGCCATCGACCCGGAGCTGACCTGTGCGCGCCCAGCGCGACACGGTGGCGAAACCGACATCCGGCATATGGCGCTTGAACCAGCGGTCGAGTCTTATGCCGTCATCCTCGGCGTTCACTGTCATGCTCAGTGCCACTGCGACGGCGGGTTTCAGCGGCTTGGCGGATTTTTGGGTGGGCTTTGGTGCGCTCTTGGGCGCTGCATCTTTCGGGGTTGCGGGCGGCTTGCGCGATACGGACGTCTTGGGCTTGCTGGCGGCATTGGGGCTGCCCTTGCCATGCTTCACGCCGCCGCGCTTCTTTTCCACTGGCGCGCCGGGTTTGCGACCGCGCTTCGTTCCGCTGGGGCGAGGCGGCCTGTTCATGCGAAATTCCGGGTCAGCATCAGGCCGACGAACAGTGCGCCAACCGACAGCGCCACCGATGCCGCCCCATAAAGCGCTGCGCCGGCCCATTGTCCGCGCTCGATCATCAGCGCGGCTTCGAGGCTGAAGGCGGAAAAGGTGGTGAAGCCGCCCAATATCCCGACGCCGATCAGCAGGCGCAAGGTCTCGCCGCCGCCCGATCCGTGCCGCGTCAGCCACCCGGCGAGAGCGCCCATCAGGAAGCCACCGATGATGTTGACGCCGAAAGTGCCCCATGGCCAGCCGGTGCCCATGAGATGGCCCGCCATGCGGCCGAAATGATAGCGGGAAAGCGCGCCGATGGCGCCGCCGAGCATGACGATCAGGCTGTTCATCCGCCCAGCCCTATAGCGGTTTTGGCGGCTGCGAAACCGGGAAATGGCGGCAGACAGGCTTTTTATCGCCCGCCATTGGCAATAAGCTCCACATCCGTCCCGCCATCCGGCGCGGGCCGCAGTACGATGTGGTAGGCGCCGTCATCCTTTGCGCGCGCGCCGCCCAGCACATCGGCGCCATTCTGCTCAATATGCTCAGACGAATAGCCCGCGCGCTTCGCCATGCTGTGATAGAAATCCATCACGTCTTTCGCGGACGAAGGCGTTGAGAAACTCACGGCGCGCAGCGCGCAGGCTCCGCGTCCGTCCGCACCCGCCGCCTCGCGAATGGCCGCGCCGGGATACACCGGGAAGGCGGGCGGCATGCGCGTCGTCCATTGCGCATCATAGACGATGCGCGGCGAGGGGCACTTGCTGCCATGGCTTCCGGCCTGCTGTTCGGCGAGACCGCCCAGCGTCGCTGGCTCCCTGGTGGATGTGACGGAGCGGCTGGCCGCAGGCGCTTCCAGCAATGTGCCGCCCGCCAGCTTGAGCGCGAGTTCCTTTGCATCGCGCGGGGAAAGCCGCGCGGGCACCGCGCCGTTAAGCGGCCTGTCGACCGGGCGCACGGCATCGCGGTTTGCTTCGCCGGTCAGGTCCGGGTCGCTGGCGATCGGCGCTTCTATCGCTTCCCTCAGAGCTGGATCGGTGCTGTTTTCCGTCAGCTTTGCATCGAGCGAACCGAGATTGGCGTCTTTTCCGTCATCGCCGCAGGCTGCGAGCATGAGGCTGGCGGTGAGCAATATGGCCGCGGAGAGTCGCGTGCGTTCCGTCATAATCAACTCCCCACTGCTTCTTCCAGCAAGGCGCGCGCCTCATCACCTTCCCAGTCGAGCGCGCCCGTCACCCGCGCGACTTCCTTTCCCGCGCCATTATAGAGCACGCTTGTCGGCAGCACGCCGCCGCCATAGCCGAAGCCGAAGCTGTTTTCCGGGTCCAGCCATGGCCTGATATGTTTGAAGCCCTTCGCGTTGAAGAAGGGCAGCACCTTGTCCGCGCCCATGCTGTCTTGCGAGATAGTGAGCACTTGTAGCCCGCTCTTCTCATAGGCGCCCGCGATCCGGTCGAGCTGCGGCATTTCCGCGACGCAGGGCGCGCACCAGGTCGCCCACAGGTTGACGAGGATCGGCTTGCCCGCGAAGCGCGCGAGCGTCACATCCTGCCCCTTTTCATCGGAAAACATGAAATCGGGCAGGTCGCTGCCCGCCTTGCTGCGGTCGATGACATAGCGCGGAGCCGCGTTCTCGCCGCTGCCAGCCGTCGCTTCTCCCGGCGTTACTTCGCCAGAAGTCGCTGCATTGTCTTGCTCCGTGGACGCGGATTGCCTATCGCATGCGCCAAGGGTGGTCCCCAGCAGGAGCAGAGCGATTAGCGACGGACGTGAACAGGGCAAGGCAGGCTCCAACAGCATGTGGGGCGGGCGCTTCGCGGAAGGACCAGCCTCGGTCATGCGCGAGATAAACGCCTCGATCCCGTTCGACAAGCGCCTGTGGAAGCAGGACATCGCCGGGTCGAAGGCGCATGTCGCGATGCTGGCGGTGAAAGGCATCGTTTCGGGCGAGGATGCACAGGCAATTACCGAGGGCTTGAGCCGCGTCGCGGAGGAATATGCGCGCGATGGCGTGCCGGTTAACTTGGCGCTTGAGGACATCCACATGGTGACCGAATCGCGCCTCGCTGAGCTGATCGGCCCGGCGGCGGGAAGGCTCCACACCGCGCGCAGCCGCAACGATCAGGTGGCGACCGATTTCAGGCTCTGGGTCCGCGATGCTATGGATGAGGTGGGAGCGGGGCTGAAGACGCTTCAGGCCGCGCTTGTCGCCCGCGCCGGGGAGCATGCCGAGAGCGTAATGCCTGGCTTCACCCATTTGCAGAGCGCGCAGCCGGTAACGCTGGGTCATCACCTGATGGCCTATTACGAGATGCTGCGGCGTGATCGTTCGCGCTTTGCCGATGCGCGCGCGCGGATGAACCAATGCCCGCTGGGCAGCGCGGCGCTCGCAGGGACGGGTTTCCCGATAGATCGGCAAATGACCGCCTCTGCGCTGGGCTTCGACGGCCCGACCGACAACAGCCTCGATGCCGTTTCGGACCGGGACTTCGCACTCGACTATCTGATGGCCGCCACGCAATCCGCGCTGCACCTGTCGCGGCTGGCGGAAGAGTTCATCATCTGGGCGAGCCAGCCCTTCGGCTTCGTCTCGCTCCCTGATGCCTATTCGACCGGCAGCTCGATCATGCCGCAAAAGCGCAATCCCGATGGCGCCGAACTG
>CAYOZY010000090.1:0-10560 GCA_964408525.1 uncultured Sphingobium sp.
GCATGAACATGAAGCTGGTCGAGCCGCTGCGCGAACTGTTCAAGGACGAGGTCCGCGCGCTGGGCGCCGAGCTGGGCCTGCCGGAGATTTTCGTTGGGCGGCATCCGTTTCCGGGGCCGGGTCTGGCGATCCGTATTCCGGGCGAAGTCAGCCAAGAGCGTTGCGACATTCTCCGCAAGGCGGATGCGATCTACCTTGACGAGATCCGCAATGCGGGCCTTTACGATGCGATCTGGCAGGCGTTCGCGGTGTTGCTGCCGGTGCGGACGGTAGGCGTGATGGGTGACTATCGCACCTATGACAGCGTGTGCGCGCTGCGCGCCGTTACCAGCACGGATGGTATGACGGCGGATATATACCCGTTTGACGCGGCTTTCCTGTCGCGCGTCGCCACGCGCATCATCAACGAGGTGAAGGGCATCAACCGGGTGGTATATGATTATACCAGCAAGCCGCCCGGCACGATCGAGTGGGAATGATTTTTACCCCTTCAGAGGGATCCAAAAGTGCGAAATGCTATGACATAAAGCACTGAACCAAATCAATTTTCATTCATTGACATTCAGCCACAATCGGTGGGCAGCGGTCGAAATTCGCGGTCGCGCTGACGGTATCGCCTGCTCTTGCCACGCTCAAAATCGTTCGTTACCGTCAGGGGCACGCTAGCCCCTGACGGTCAAATTTTCTTTTTAACAATTGGATAAGCCAGTGCTTTTTCGAGTTGGAGAGGTGTGTTTCGGAAGCCATCTGGATCATAGAATCACCAGCGCCGATCACAATCGGCGCAACGAGACCTGCTGGCCTTTTCTCGCCGCTGCTTTCCAACACATAGGACGTTGTCGCTGACGATCATTCCGGGCTTGCCCCGCTGGGCGATCAGCTGGGTCAGCTCGCGCACGACACGGTGCCCGGAAATGGACGTGTCCGCCACAGCCGTCAGGCACTCCCGGATCACGTCATCGACCACGTTGAGCACGCGGAACCGCCTGCCAGAGGCCTCTGGTCGTGAACAAAATCCAGGCTCCAGCGCTGGTTCGCCAGCGCCAGAACCGGAGCAGGTGCCCTCGTCCCAACAGCACGCTTGCGGATACCGAAGCCGCTATGATCGAACGGCTTTCTGCTGCTGATATTCATTTCCATGTGGTGCAGCATCCGACTGGCGAGATTGCCGCCCCCGGTTGCATCGAAAGCAACGGTCGCACAGGTGGCGCGCATCCATAGGGTCGCACCGCTCTCGCTGCTCCTGATTGTCGGGACAGATGCCGACACGAAATGGCAGGTGGAGGAGGCCTTCCCACGCGCCCAGGAGCCCAAGGAGCTGTACTGGATCGAGGGCGCGACCCATGTGGGTCTGTACGACAAACCGCAATAGGTCGCTCCCGCCGTCGCGAAGCTGACGGAGTTCTTTAAGTAGAACCTATCAGGCTGAAACAAATTTATGCGGCAACGCTGCACGCCGGGTCACAACGGAGTCTTATATGCGGGCGTCGCACTTTAGCCGTCAGCCCGCTGCCGGCTTGATACCTACCTTGGCGGATATACGCGCAAGCTCTTTGGGATCTGAGACGCCCTGGTGATCATATCGCGGCGTATAAGGCAACTCGAGTTGTGCGACCTCCTCCTCCGAGAGCTCGATCGCCAACGATGCGACGGCGTCGTCAATGTGACCTGTCTTGCCAGCGCCCACGATGGGAGCCGTGACGACAGGATTGCGACGGAGCCATGCGAGCGCGATCTGGGCCGGGCCGACACCACGCTGTTCGGCGACCAGACGGAGCGCCTCGACGATGGCGCGATCACTCTCCTCTGTCGCAGTATAGAGCAAGCCGGCGAATGTATCGGTTTCCGATCGGGTGGTTGCTTCGCCCCAGGGCCGCGTCAGCCTGCCGCGGGCAAGCGGGCTCCATACTATGGTTCCGATCCCCTCGTCGGCGCAGAGCGGCAGCATTTCGCGCTCCTCTTCGCGGGCGAGCAGATTGTAATGGTCCTGCATCGACACAAAACGCGACCACCCGTTAGCCTTCTGAATATGGAGCGCCTTGCTGAACTCCCAGGCTGGCATCGATGAAGCGCCCAGATACCGAACCTTGCCAGCTTTGACGAGGTCGTGGAGCGCCTCAAGAGTTTCTTCCCACGGCGTCATCGGATCGGCACGATGAATCTGGTATAGATCGACATAGTCCGCTCCCAAGCGGCGCAGGCTATGATCGATCTCCGTCATGATCGCCTTGCGCGAGAGACCGGCCCCGTTCGGGCCAGGCCGCATTGCATGACGAAGCTTTGTTGCGATCACGACGTCGTCGCGATTGGCAAAATCCTTCAGCGCCCGTCCAAGGATTTCCTCGCTCGATCCCTGCGAGTACATATTGGCGGTGTCGAAGAAGTTGATCCCCGCCTCGATCGCATGGCGGATGATCGGCCTGCTCGTATCCTCATCAAGCGACCACACCGGATGCCCGCGCGACGGCTCCCCGTAAGTCATTGCTCCGATACAGATCGGTGAAACCTCAAGCCCCGAACGCCCCAGCTTCACATATTGCATGTTGGACTCCTTGCCGGCATGGTAAGCGGATAGATCTCCGCTTTCACAAGGTATACCGGAGAGATCTCCGTTTAGTCAAGGAGCGTGATGGCAACTCAGGACAACGACCTTCGAGCGGACGCAAAGGCCAACCGTGATCGAATCCTGGGATCGGCTCGAGACGCTTTCGCTAAGGCACCAGGCGCGTCGATGAATTCGATCGCCAAGGCCGCCGGCGTTGGCCCCGGCACGCTGTATAGACATTTTCCTACCCGAGAAGCGTTGGTCTTAGGTGTCTATCGCCACGAAATTGAGCGTCTGGTCGCCCTTGCCCCTGAACTACTCGACCGTAACCCGCCGCTCATGGCTTTCCGGATGTGGTGCGAGCGGTTGGCTCACTACGGCCGTATCAAGCACGGGATCGCCGACGCTCTGCACTCGGCAATGACGGCCAAGGATTTTCAGGACACCTATTTGCCAATGGTCGAGGCGCTGGAGCAGTTGTTGCGGGCCTGCGAAGCTTCGGGGGACTTCGGAAAAGGCTCGAACGCCGAGGATGTGCTGCTGCTCCTCGGCTTCCTATGGCGTATAAAGCCCGGAGCGGAGGGCGAGCAGACAGCCGAACGGCTACTCGACTTGGTGATCCGCGGTCTACGGAATGCGAAATCGCCCTGACTATCAATCCCGAGCCGTCTCATTCTCATAGGAGGCTCGGTCTGACTACGCGTCCTCCTTGCGATATTGATGGCCTTCTTCGTCATATATCTTCTGCGCCCCACGCACGCCCTCAGCATGCTTCGCCGTCCAATGAAGGAGGGTAGTGACGGGCTCGTCGAGCGAATAGCCAAGCTCCGTCAAGCTATATTCGACCCCAAGTTGACGTCCGTCGATCACGCGCCGCCGAATCAGCCCGTTCCTTTCCAGCCGGCGCAGGCACGAGGCGAGGCTACGCTGTGAAATGTCTGGAATGTCCCGTCGAATCGCGTTGAAGCGGCGAACCCCTCCATGATCGCAGAGCGACCCCAGCACCAACAGCGTCCATTTGTCCGCGATTAGGTCCAGCAGCACCCGATCGCGCCGCAGCTCGGGGTCGATGTGGTCGGACATGGTTACTCCCAAGATACTAGGTGCCACCAAAGTGCGTAATGTACATCTAGTATCGATTTGATACTATATGTACATTATAAGAGAACAAGCGTGGAGACAAGCGTGACCACAAGCGCCCAACGACCGCGCACCCTGTTCAAGGGCGCGACCATTCTTTCAATGGATCCTTCGATCGGGGATGTCGTGAACGCCGATCTGCTCATCGAGCGCGATCGCATCGCCGCGATTGGAGTGGGGCTCGACGCCGCAGACGCCCACATCATCGACGCGTCGAGCGCCGTCATCACGCCAGGCTTTGTCGACGCGCACCGCCACGCATGGCAGGGCACGCTGCGACAACTCATGCCCAACGTCGATACGCTCGATGCATATGTGCAGGACACCCACCTGACCTTGGCAGAGCACTACCGGCCCGAAGATCACTATGTCGGCAATCTGCTGACAGCACTGGGCAGTTTGGACGCCGGGACGACGACGATCGTCGATGCCTCCCACAACGCGCGCAGCCCGGAGCATACGGACGCAAGTCTCGACGCGCTTCAGGACTCCGGCATTCGCGCCCTACACATGCCCGGCAAGCCGCTGGCTGGCGCCTGGGCGGAGCACTGGCCACACGATCTGAAGCGGCTGAAGAGCGCGCGGTTCGCGTCGAGCGACCAGTTGCTCACACTTGGAATATTCTGCACGCCCGACCCGGAGACCTGGGCCTTTGCGCGTCAGACAGATCTGCGCATGCTAATCGAGTTTCTTGGCCCGATGGCTTCACTTCTTGACGGACTTGAGGATCAGCTTGGCCCAGACCAGATTTTCAACCACTGCACCAGCCTGCCAGCGGATACGTGGCGCGCTTTCACCGATAAGGATGTCCGCGTCACGGTCGATCCGCGCTCGGACGCCCAGTATGCTCTGGCTGGAGGATTTTTCGCGTGGCAGCAGGCCGTGGATCACGGCCTGCGCCCCGGCATCGGCACTGACCTGGAAACCGCTTATGGCGGCGATATGCCCTCCGAGTTGCGCATAGCCTTCACTCTGCAGCGAGCGACCGCGCAGAGCCGACGTTATGCCGGCGACGAGGAGGCCCCGCCGCCCATCCGGGTCGAAGATCTGCTGCGGGCGGCGACGATCGACGGTGCCCGCTGTGCG
Organism: uncultured Sphingobium sp.; assembly: GCA_964408525.1. GTDB lineage: Bacteria > Pseudomonadota > Alphaproteobacteria > Sphingomonadales > Sphingomonadaceae > Sphingobium. Next base: position 4,772 of record CAYOZY010000090.1, read on the forward strand.
GGGCTCGATCATCGCACCGGCAGCTTGACGCCAGGCAAACAGGCCGACCTGATTCTTGTCAGGACCGACGGGATCAGTTTACTCGGGACGAACAATGCCATCGGGGCAGTCGTTCATGGCGCCGATCGCTCCAATATTAGCGACGTCATGGTCGCGGGCCGTTTTCGCAAGCGAGAGGGAAAGATGGTCGATCTGGACCTTCAGAGCCTCCGGCGCCGGGTGGAAGCATCGCTCGGCCATCTTCTATCGTCCGTCGGCCACCTCCGCAATCCGCTCGCATCGACCTTTGGTCCACTTAGCGGCGAGAAACAGCCGTCATGGACCGGCCGTTGATGGCCTGGACAACGCGGTCATCGCCGCCAGGGAGTCCATATAATCGCGCCAGCCGACGATCTTCCGGTTCGCGATCGTGACGACTGACATGAAACGGTTCTCGTATGCATTGCCAGAAGCGACCGCCGTGCCCTGCACTTCATATTCGAGCGCGACGACGCCCTCGGCCTGAGATTGGTTGACCACAAGCGCACCGGCGCCGTGCAGCGTCATCCCCGCGCCGTAACCTGAATAAAGGTCCATGAGGGCGTGGCGCCCGATGACTCTCATCGGATATCCGGGAAACCTATAGCGAAAATCGAACACTGCATCGTCTGCGACCGCGTCAAAAAAGTGATCGCCATCGACCATGCCCGCCAGGCCCTGCATTACGATATCGAAAAACGGATCAAGCGCAGAGTACGCGGCATAGGCGGCATCACGCATCGTCAATCCTCCGGCTAAATGACAACGTCTCTGCAAGCACCAACGACTGTCAGCCCAAGATTCGTGCCGGGCAGCCTTATATTACCCCTTGGCAGATGTCATGGTGTCATCGAATAGAGAGCTGAGCCCGCCGCCGTCATTCACATCTGGGCGGCATCAGCCCGCTCGCGTTCGAAGCCAAGGTAGTATAATGAGATAGGTGACCGGTGCAAATCCGTTACAAGTCCAATGTGGATTCTACTATGAAAACATGGTTCATAACAGGCGCCAGCAGAGGCCTCGGCTTCGAGATCGCTCGCGCGGCTCTTGAGGCCGGCGACCGGGTGGTCGCCACGGCTCGGTCTCCTGCTAATATCACCAATGCCCTGACCGGCCACGAAGACCGACTGTGCGCGATCAAACTCAACGTCACCGATTCGGCGAGCGTCGAGGCCGCCGTCGCACAGGCGATGGAGACATTCGATGGCATCGACGTGCTGGTGAACAATGCAGGCTACGGTCAGCTCGGCGCATTTGAGGAGATCCGCCGGGACACTCTCGCTCATCAATTTGCGACCAACGTCTTCGGCGTTTTCGACGTCACCCGGGCCGTCCTTCCGATCATGCGTCGCCAGCGCTCAGGTCACATAATCACGATCTCCTCCATCGCGGGCATCGAAGGCTTCGAGGGTTCGTCTGTCTATTGCGCGACGAAGCACGCCGTTTCGGGCTGGTCGGAGGGACTCGCCAAGGAAGTGGCGCGTTTCGGGATTGCCGTGACTTGCATCTATCCAGGCCGCTTCCGCACAGATTTCCTGGACGGCAGCTCGGTTCGTCACGGCGAAATGGAGATCGATGATTATAAGGAATCATCGGCGCAACACCGAGCAGCCCTTGACGCGGATAATCACCGGCAGGTGGGCGACCCGATCAAGTTCGCTGAAGTCATCTTAACGCTCGCAGCATCCAAGCAGCCGCCCGTCTGGTTCGGAGCTGGCTCAGATGCATACGCGGTTTTCCAGAGGAAAGCAGAAGCCCTTCGGGAGAACGCCGACGAGTGGAAGGCTCTCACACAATCAACCGACTTCTAAGCGTGACTCGAAAACAGTGCTCGCGAGGCTATTCAAGGCCTCGTGCCGACAATACGGTCGAGGTGGTTGCGTCGGGCATAAGCTCCCAACGCGTTTAGGCTGTATGAGCCCCGAGCGAGTCGCAAACTCTCATCTCAGGAAGGATGGTGCGGGTGGTCGGAATCGAACCGACACTCCTTTCGGAACCGGATTTTGAATCCGGCGCGTCTACCAGTTCCACCACACCCGCACATTTGCCGCCGATTCTAGCCGACGCTCTCTGCACCTATACTGCACCTAGAGCGAAAACTGAATATCGTCGGCGTCTTTTCCTTTCCTAATAAACCTCTGCAAACACGCCGTTTTCAACTCGCCGCGTTCTTCTGTGGATTGGTAGACAAACCGCTTTTTTAGTGCGGCGCGTCTACCAGTTTCACCACAGGGGCACAGCTGGTCCTTTAGTCGGCGACGGAGGCTGCGCCAACTGTTTTTATGGGAAAGCCGTTCGCGCCGCGCCGGAGCGTCATTCCGCTGCCCATTCGGCCCGCTTCAGCCCTTGCGCATAGAGCAACACCGAAAGATCGCCATGGCGGATTTCCGCGTCGGCCGCCGCGCGCGCCTTTTCCTTCGCATGATAGGCGACGCCGAGGCCCGCCGCCTCGATCATCGGAATATCATTAGCACCATCGCCCACCGCCATGCTCAGCGGATGGGCTATGCCGCGCGTCGCCATCGCGTCGAGCAGCTCGGTTCGCTTGCGCGCCGAATCGACGATCGGTTCGGTCACGGTTCCGGCGAGCTTCCCGCCGCCGATGTCGAGAATATTGGCGACCACCTTGTGAAAGCCGATGTCCGCGCCCACCGGCTCGGCGAAGCGGGTGAAGCCGCCCGACACCAGCACCGCATGCGCGCCGCGCGCCGCCATGGTCCGCACCAGTGCCTTGGCTCCGGGCATCACCTTGACCCGCTCCTCGCGGCAGCGCTCGATCATCGCTTCGTCAAGATCGGCGAGCAGCGCGACCCGCGCCTTGAGCGCTTCGGCAAAGTCCAGCTCGCCGCGCATGGCCCGCTCCGTCACCTCGGCGATTTGCGGCTTGATTCCGGCATAATCGGCCAGTTCGTCGATGCACTCGATTGTGATCATAGTCGAATCCATGTCGGCGACGATCAGTTTCTTCTCGCGCGTGGCGGCGGCCTGAACGATCGTATCCATTTCTCCCGGCATCGCCTGAAGCGCGGCGCGCACGGCCTTTGCATCGCCCTCGAAGAAGATGTCGGCGGCCTTGCCGGGTTCCAACAGGGCGCGTTTGGTCACATCGGCCCCAGCCGCGCGCATCCTGTCAGCAGCTTCCTCGATTTCCCCCTGCCCCAATGATGCGGTTGCGACTATGGTGGCGACGAACATGGGCACTCCTGAAACCAGCATGGCGCGCGACTCCGGTCTGCCGCCGCTCGCGCTTATTGCCGGACCGACGGCCAGCGGCAAGAGCGCTCTCGCGCTGGCGCTGGCGGAAAGGACGGGCGGCATCATCATCAATGCCGATGCGAGCCAGGTCTATGCCGATCTGGCCGTGCTTTCGGCGCGGCCTCCGCTTCGGGAAATGGCGCGTGCGCCGCACCGCCTCTTCGGGCATATCGACGGGGCGGAGGCATGTTCGGCCGCGCGCTGGGCGACCGACGCGCGGGCTGAGGTGGCGGTGGCTCATGAGGCGGGCAGGCTGCCTATCCTGGTGGGCGGCACCGGCCTCTATATCCGCACGCTGCTTGATGGCATTGCGCCGGTGCCCGAAATCGACCCGGCGATCCGCGCGGCGGTGCGCGCTATGCCTGTCGCGGAAGCCCGTGCGGCGCTGGTTCGGGAAGATGCGGAAAGCGCCGCCCGCCTCGCTCCCGCCGACAGCGCCCGTATTGCTCGCGCGCTGGAAGTCGTGCGTTCGACGGGGCGGAGCATCATTGCATGGCGCAGCGAGAAGCGGGGGGGCATCGGTGCACAGGTGAGGCTCGCGCCGATAATGCTGTTGCCGCCGCGGGACTGGCTGATCTCGCGGTGCGATGCACGGTTCGAGACAATGCTCCATGAAGGCGCGATCGCGGAAGTGGAGAGGCTTCTTATGCGTGGTCTTTCGCCCGAATTGCCGGTGATGCGCGCTATCGGCGTAGGAGAAATCGCCGCATGGTTGGCAGGGGACATGACGCGGGTCGAGATGGTGGAGCGGGCCCAGATCGCCACCCGAAAATATGCGAAGCGGCAATATACATGGTTCTCCCGCCAGCTACCTGAATCCTGGCGGCGGGAGAAGGAAATATTGAATGACAAAAAAACGGATGAATTAGTAATTTTATTACATGATATGATGTTGACATAATATTTTATGTCTCATAGAGGCGCTCACACAAGCTGGGGTTGCGATTCTCCGCGGCATCGCGCATGCGCGGGGCGATTGCGGTCGGTTTAGCCTCGTAAATTCCATCGATTCTCCCGGAGGACGGCGGAGGGATCGCAAGGGCAAGGAGACAGAGTGTGGCCGAACTGAGCGGCGCGGACATATTGGTGCAAAGCCTGGTCGATCTGGGAGTAGAAGTCGTGTTCGGCTATCCCGGCGGCGCCGTGCTGCCGATTTACGATGCACTCTATAACCACCCGAAGATCAAGCATGTGCTCGTGCGGCATGAACAGGGCGCAACGCATATGGCGGAGGGCTATGCCCGTTCGACCGGCAAGCCCGGCGTCGTGCTCGTCACATCCGGCCCCGGCGCGACCAACGCGATCACCGGCATCACCGATGCGTTGATGGATTCGATCCCGATGGTCGTCATTACCGGGCAGGTCGCGACGCATCTCATCGGTTCCGATGCGTTTCAGGAGGCGGACACCGTCGGCCTTACGCGCCACTGCACCAAGCATAATTATCTGGTGAAATCGCCGGGCAAGCTCGGCCATGTCGTCCATGAAGCCTTTCATATCGCGACATCGGGCCGTCCCGGCCCGGTGGTCATCGATATTCCCAAGGATGTTCAGGTCGCGACCGCACCTTATGAAAAGCCCGATCTTTCTAGTCATGTCAGCTATCGCCCGCAGGTGAAGGCCGATTCGCGATCCATCGCGCGGGCGGTGGAGATGATCGCGGCGGCGGAACGGCCGATCTTTTATACCGGCGGCGGCGTCATCAATGCCGGACCAGAGGCATCCTCGCTGCTGCGCGAACTGGCGGAACTGACCGGCGCACCGGTGACGAGCACCTTGATGGGGCTGGGGGCGTTTCCGGCGTCTTCCGACCAATGGCTGGGCATGCTGGGCATGCACGGTACATACGAAGCCAATCTGGCGATGAACAAGGCCGACCTGATCGTCAATATAGGCGCGCGGTTCGACGACCGCGTAACCGGGCGGCTCGATGCGTTCTCGCCGAACAGCAAGAAAATCCATATCGATATCGACCGCAGCTCTATCAACAAGGTCGTGATGGTCGACCTCGGCATCGTTGCGGACGCGGGCAGCGCGCTGGCCGATCTGGTCGCGGGCTGGAAAGCGGCGGGACACAAGGCGGCCGATCTCACCGAATGGTGGGCGCGGATCGCCGGATGGCGCGCGCGCAAAAGCCTCGACTATCCGCAAGGTGGCGAGGAGATCATGCCGCAGCGGGCAATTGCGGACCTGTTTGCCGCGACGCGAACCGCTGGCCGTGATACCATCATCACCACCGAAGTCGGCCAGCACCAGATGTGGGCGGCGCAGCATTATCATTTCGATGCGCCCAACAAATGGCTGACCAGCGGCGGTCTGGGCACCATGGGCTATGGCTTCCCTGCCGCCATCGGCGCGCAGATGGGCAATCCGGACAGCCTCGTCATCTGCGTGGCGGGCGATGCTTCGATCCAGATGAACATTCAGGAGCTGGGCACCGCGACGCAATACCGCCTGCCGGTCAAGATCTTCATCCTCAACAAGTCTCATCATATGCGATTGACCAGTTAGCATCA
>CAYOZY010000091.1:0-7637 GCA_964408525.1 uncultured Sphingobium sp.
AGAGGATTTCCTCGACCGCCGGATTGAGCCGGTGGATCTCATCCACGAACAGCACATCGCCCTCATCCAGGTTCGTGAGCAGCGCGGCGAGATCGCCCGACTTGGCGATCACCGGGCCGGAGGTGGCACGAAAGCCGACGCCCATTTCCTTGGCGACGATCTGCGCCAGCGTGGTCTTGCCGAGCCCTGGCGGTCCGAAAAAGAGGACATGGTCGAGCGGCTCGCCCCGGTTTCGCGCTGCTTCTATGAAGATGCGCAGGTTCTCCCGCGCCGCCTTCTGCCCTACGAACTCATCGAGCGACTTCGGGCGCAAGGCAGCGTCTATGTCTTCGGGGCGACGGACATTGGTTATGATACGCTCAGCGTCGGTCATCACTTCGCAGCCTTCTTGAGCGCCAGCCGCACCAGCGCATCGAGCGTCGCTACCCCAGAGTCATTGGCGCCCAGTTCCGCCTCCGCCGCCGCGACCGCAGCGCTCGCTTCATACGGCTTGAACCCCAGGCCGGTAAGCGCGCTCATCGCGTCCGCGCTCATGCTGCCCGCAGGAGCCGTAGCGACCGCCGCCACCCCGGCCAGCGCCGTGCCGGACGCGCCCGGCATCGAGCCGGACTTGTCCTTCAGTTCGCGCACTATGCGTTCGGCGAGCTTCGGCCCCACGCCGTTCGCCCGCGCGACCATCGCCTTGTCCTGCGCCATAATCGCGCGGAGCAGCTCCGCACCATCCAGCACCGACAATATCGCCAGCGCCACCCGCGCACCCACGCCCTGAACCCCGGTTAGCAGGCGGAACCAGTCCCGCTCTTCGCCTGAAGCGAAGCCCACCAGCCGGATGAAATCCTCGCCCACCAGCATCTCGGTATGAACGGTCACGTCATCGCCCACCGCCCCCAGCGCGTTCAATGTCCGCGCGCTCGCGCCAAAGGCATAGCCAACGCCGCCGACATCCACCACGGCCCCGTCAACGCCGGTCGATGCCAGCACCCCCTTCAAATGCGCGATCATGGAGAACAGGCATAGAACATCGGATCGGCTTCGTCAGCCTGAAATTTCATCCGCGCGCCAAATTGATTCGCATTTGCGCGCAATAACCCGCCGTTAAGCACGCTCGGTAAACTCCGCCCGCGCATTTCCGCCCATTTCTTCGCTGCGTCGCAGCGCCATTGACAAAAGCGCGTAAAATCCAGCAAAACCGGCCTCATGGCGCGCCCTTTCCTTCTTGCCGGACCCTATATCCCCAGCCATGACGCCAATCGCATGGCGAACGAGGGCGATGTCGCGGGCGCGCGCCGGAATTTCATCAAGACCCGGTTCAATAATCTCGACGTGCTGCTCGAACAGCGCTTCGGCTGGATGCGCGATCATCTGAAACCCGATGACGTGATCGTCGAGTTCGGCTGCGGCGCTGGCTTTTCGCGACTCTATCTCGATCATCCCGGGCTCATCCTCACCGATGTGCTGGAAAATGAGTGGGTCGACAAAAATGCCGACGCGATGAACCCGCCGTTCGAACCCGGCTCGGTCGATGTCATCATCTGCTCGCACATGATCCACCATATGGCAAAGCCCGTCACCTTCTTCGCCAAGGTTCGCTCCATATTGCGCCCCGGCGGGCGGATCATCATCCAGGATCTCGAAACGTCGCTGATGATGCGGCTGATGCTCTATGCGATGCGGCATGAGGGCTGGTCCTACGACATCAACGTGTTCGACGAGAACGCCGTCACCAACGACCCGAAAGACCCTTGGAGCGCCAATTGCGCGATCCCGGAGCTGCTGTTCCGCGACAGCGCGGAGTTCGAGCGCAATGTGCCGGGCTATGCCGTCACAAAGAACGAACTGAACGAATGTCTGCTTTTCCCGCTTTCGGGCGGGGTGATCGCCAAGACACCTGTGCCGCAATTGCCGCGCGCGCTGCTCAAGCTGATCGGCGGGCTGGACAGGATATTGGTGAAGGTCGCGCCCGGCGTGTTCGCCGTGGGGCGCTCGGTGGTGCTGACCAAACAGGCCGAGAACTGATCCGGCTATAAGGGTCAGAACTCCCAAATCAGTGCGATCTGGCCCGAAAATGCCGCATCCCGGTATTGACAGTGCCGCGAAACTGACGCATGAGCGCGCGCTGAAACCGGGCGGCGGCGCTCACAAGTGCCGGTCCGCCTTATTTTTTCAACGGTCTTTTAGAAGGAACGGGCCATGGCGAAGCCAGCCACTGTCAAAATCCGGCTTGTGAGCAGCGCCGACACCGGATTTTTCTATGTCACCAAGAAGAACCCACGCACGCAAACCGAGAAGCTGAGCTTCCGCAAATATGATCCGGTCGCGCGCAAGCATGTCGAGTTCAAGGAAGCCAAGATCAAGTAATTTGGCGGCGTGTTCCGGCTAGCCGGACATGTTCTGGCGACGAAGAAAGCCCGGTCGGTTGATCGGGCTTTCCCTTTGGCGCGCTCAGAGCAGGCCGTTTACGGTTTCGACGAACTTCACCACCGAAATCGGCTTGGAAACATAAGCCTCCGCGCCCGCCGCGCGAATCCGATCTTCATCGCCCCGACCGGCATAGGCGGTCACGGCCATGATCGGCACACGCGCCAGCTCCGCGTCCGCCTTCAGCGCGACGATCAGGTCCAGCCCACTGATATGGGGCAGATGAATGTCCATGATGATGAGGTCCGGCCTGAACGCGCGCGCCTCCGCCAACACCTCCCGCCCGTCGGCGAGCGGGTGTGCCTCATGACCATGCGCCCTCAACAGGTCACAAAAAAGCTTGAGGTTGAGTTCATTGTCCTCGACAATCAATATGCGTTTCGTCACCACTCACCCAGTATGTCCGGCCCGAAAGCCGGGTTCCACCGCATCTTCATGAGAAAGTTCATGCGCGCACCCGATGAAAATGGCAATGCCGACGAGCCGGAATTGCTGGCGTTGCGCGCTCTGGCGTGGGCGGTGAGCGATGAAGCGCGCGCCTCGCGGCTGCTGGCGCTGACCGGGCTGGACGTCGCCCAGCTCCGTGCGCGCGCCGGCGATCCCGCCGTGCTTTCCGCGACCATAGATTTTCTCGCGAGTCACGAGCCTGATCTCATCGCCTGCGCCGAGGCGCTGGACATAGCGCCTGACCATCTGGCCGCGGCGGCAAGAAGCCTCGCATTATGAGCCGCCCACTGCTCATCACCGATTGCGATGAGGTGCTGCTGCATATGGTGGTCCCGTTCCGAGACTGGCTAGATGAAGCTCATGACGTGCATTTCGCGCTGGAGAATCATGATTTCGTCAACGCTCTGCGCCGCAAGGCCTGTGGCACGGTGCTGGAAGAGGGCGAGGTGTGGAGCCTCCTGCGCGCCTTCTTCAGAACGGAGATGCACCGGCAATATCCTATTTCCGGCGCGCTCGATGCGCTTGGCCGCCTTTCCTCCATCGCGGACATCGTCGTGCTCACCAATATTTCGGAAGAAGCGCATGAAAACCGCATCGACCAGCTCCGACAGCTGGGCGTCAACTTCCCGGTATTCTGGAACCAGGGCGGCAAGGGCGGGCCGGTCAAGCGGCTGATCGACGAACATGCCCCAAGCGGCGTCCTGTTCGTAGACGATCTGGCGCAGCATCACCATAGCGTCGCCACCTACGCACCAGAGGCGTGGCGATTGCACATGGTCGGAGAACCGCTGATCGCCGGAGCCATAAAGCAGGCGCCGATGGCGCATGCCCGTATCGACGACTGGGCCGAAGCGGAGCCGTGGATCGCCGATCGCCTGACGCAACTCGCGGTCGCGCCGCATATCGCGGCGCCCGAATGATGCCGGGGCCTGCACTCGTGGCCCGAACCGCCTTTCTTTCAACGGTTACGTATGCGCATCGCGGGTTGCACGGGCCAGACATGATTGAAAACGGTATGCCCGCATTTACGGCGGCGCTGGCGGCGGGATATGGCATAGAGTGCGATGTACGGCTGTCGTCAGACGGCACGGCGTTCGTGTTTCACGATGCGACGCTGGAGCGGCTGACGGAAGAACAGGGGCGCTTCACGGACCGCAGCGCGACCGAACTGGACGCAATCATGCTGCGCGAAGATGGACCGATTCCGCGCCTTTCCACCCTGCTCAAGCTCGTCGCCGGACATGCGCCCCTGCTGATCGAAATCAAGATCGACAAGGGTGAGAGGGTACAGCCACTCTGCGGGGCGGTGCGCGATGCCTTGCGAGAATATCATGGCCCGGTGGCAGTGATGTCCTTTCATCCCGGCGTCTCTCGCTGGTTCGCGACTCATGCCCGTGAAGTGACGCGAGGGCTGGTCGTGACCGAGGAAGGCGGGCGCGGGCCATGGGGCAGTATGAAGCGTCATCTTGCAAAATATGCGGCCCGCCCCGATTTCTTGGCTTATGACATCCGCGATCTGCCCAGCTCCTTTGCCAATGCATGCCGCCGCGCGGGCATGCCGGTACTGAGCTGGACGGTGCGCAGCGCGACGCAATGGGAAACGGTGCGCGCCTTTGCCGATGCCGCTATATTTGAGGAGGTGCCGGAAGCCCCCCATGGCTGACCGCGAAACGTCATCGGAGCTGACGGTCCGCACCGCATCGGCCATCGGCGCGGTGGACGCGGCGCAATGGGACCGATGCGCGGGCGATGCCGACCCGTTCCTCAGCCATGGCTTTCTCTCCGCGCTTGACGAGTCGGGTAGCGTCGGCCCCGGCACCGGATGGCAGGCCGCGCCAATTCTCATTGAGGACGGCAACGGCGCCCTCCTCGCCTGCGCCCCCGCTTATTTCAAGACGCACAGCCAGGGCGAATATGTGTTCGATCATGGCTGGGCTGACGCATGGGAAAGAGCGGGCGGGCACTATTATCCTAAGCTCCAGATCGCCGTTCCCTTCTCGCCCGTGCCGGGGAGCCGCCTGTTGCTCGCGCCCGAAGCCTCGCCCGATCTGGCGCTGCTGCTCATCGGCGCGGCGCAGCAGATCGTCGACCGGAACGAGCTGAGTTCCGCCCATGCGACCTTCGTCTCGCCCGACCAGATCGGACTGTTCGAACGGGCGGGCTGGCTGATTCGCGAGGACAGCCAGTTTCATTTCGATAATCCGGGCTACGCCAGCTTCGACGATTTTCTCGGCCAACTCTCCAGCGCCAAGCGCAAGACGCTGCGCAAGGAGCGGCAGAAAGCGCGGGAAGGACTAGAGATCGTTCACCTCACCGGCGATGCGATACGGCCCGAACATTGGGATGCGTTCTGGACCTTTTATCAGGACACCGGCGCGCGCAAATGGGGCCGGCCCTATCTCACCCGCGCCTTTTTCGACCTGATCGGGCAACGTATGGCGCACAGGCTGCTGCTCATCCTTGCGCTGCGCGACGGGCAACCGATTGCGGGCGCGCTCAACGTCATTGGCGCGGACACGCTGTATGGCCGCTATTGGGGGTGCGTGGAGGATGTGCCGTTCCTCCATTTCGAGCTATGCTATTATCAGGCGATCGATTTCGCGATCACGCATGGGCTGAAGCGGGTGGAGGCAGGCGCGCAGGGCGGCCACAAGCTGGTGCGTGGCTATCGCCCGGTGGCGACATGGTCGGCGCATTATATCGCCGATCCAAATTTTCGCGCGGCGGTGAAGCGTTTTCTCGATCAGGAGCGGCAGGCGGTCAGCCAAGATCGCGCATGGCTCTCCGAACATGCGCCTTTCAAAAAGGGCGGAGAATAGAAATCAGGCGGCGCTGCGAGCGGCAGTGGCGGCTAGCCAGGCGCGCGCCTGTCGCTGCGCCTCGGCGATTTCGCGCGCGGTCATGTCCTCGGCGATCTCGGCGCGGAGCGACTGGCCTTCCTCGCTTCCGGCGAGCGCCGCGAGGTTGAACCACTTATGCGCTTCGATGAGATCGATCTCGACGCCGCCAGTACCGCAGCTATAGGCAATGCCCAGATCATAACAGGCTTGCGGGCTGCCCTTTGCCGCGTCGGCCAGACGACTTTCAATCAGAAACTGGGCGGACGATATGCTGTTTGCCACAATCAAACCCCTCTTCTTCCCTGGGGCGCAGATTTGCGAATCATGGATAAGATTTGGTTAACGGCATCAGGGGCAAGGCATTATTTTGCCAGAATATGGTCAAGATACTGAATTTACAGGAAAATTATCGATGAGGCGTGTTTTTCCCAGCCGCGCGGCGACCAGCAGGCGCGCGGGCATTTCGGCGGCGCGCACGGGCACAAGCGAGCTGGCGTCGCACAGTTCGATATAATCGATGGGTCCGAACCCGGCCTTTTCGAGCCGCGCGCGTGCCGCGCGCAACACCCTTGCCACATCTTCCCCCGCCTCGATGGCGCGCGCCGAATCGATCATCGCGCGCGGCAGCTCCGCTGCCGCCGCCCGCTCCGCCGCGCTCAAATAGGCATTGCGCGACGAGAGCGCGAGGCCGTCCTCTGCCCGCGCGGTAGGAACGCCGACAATCTCGATGCCCAGATCAAGGTCAGCGACCATGCGCCGGATCACCGCGAGCTGCTGATAGTCCTTTTCACCGAACAACGCGATGTCGGGATGCACCTGCCCGAACAGCTTCGCGACCACCGTCGCAACACCATCGAAATGCCCCGGCCGCGCGGCGCCGCACAGCCCCTCGCTGACGCCGCTGACATGGATGTTCGTTGCGAAACCTTGCGGATACATCTCCGCGACGGTGGGCGCCCATAATATCGCGACGCCTTCCGCTTCGAGCATCGCGGCATCCTGCGCCTCGCGCCGGGGATAGGCCTCCAGATCCTCATTCGGGCCAAACTGTGCGGGGTTGACGAAGATCGAGGCGATGACATGGTCGGCGCGTTTCCGGGCCTCGCGCACGAGGCTCATATGCCCTTCGTGCAGCGCGCCCATGGTTGGCACCATGGCTACGCGCCCGCCCCTGCCCTCCGTTCGCAGATCAAAAATCGCCTTGCGCAGCGAAGCTATGTCACGGATGATTTGCACGGCGAAAAAGGCTCCGATATGAGTTGAGCGTTGCCGCAGGATATGCTTGCGGGTCAGCCTGACTATACCATCTCAAAAGGGTTCGAAAATCATTATGTCCAGCGCGCAGGCCCATATCATCGTGTTCGCCAATGAAAAGGGCGGCACCGGCAAATCGACCACCGCCGTCCACACCGGCGTTGCGCTCGCGGCCATGGGACACAAGGTCGCAATGCTGGACCTCGACCCGCGCCAGCGCACGATCACCCGCTATCTCGAAAACCGGACGGAAACGGCGCGGCGGCGGAACATCGCCCTGCCCACCCCCGACTTCGCGGTGTTCACCGGCAAGGACGACGAGGATCTCGACTCGCAATATCGCGGCCTTGCCGACGGACGGGACTTCCTGATCGTCGACACGCCGGGCCGTGACGATCCCTTCGCCAAATATATGGCCGCGCGATCCAACACGCTGGTCACACCGATGAACGACAGCTTCGTGGATTTCGACCTGATCGGCCAGGTCGATGCCGAAACCTTCCGGGTGCGTCGCCTGTCCTTCTATTCCGAACTCATCTTCGAAGCGCGCAAGTCGCGCGCCAAGGCCGATGGCGTGACCTTGATTGCAGGTGGCGAACAGCTCGACCGGCCCGGCAACTTCATCCAGCCCACGGTGTTCACCGGCTGCGACAATGCCATGCCGCTGATGCGCGAGGA
>CAYOZY010000091.1:7647-10485 GCA_964408525.1 uncultured Sphingobium sp.
CGGAGCTGATATTCGAGGCGCGCAAGAGCCGCGCCAAGGCGGACGGCGTGACGATCGACTGGGTGGTGCTGCGCAACCGCCTCCAGCATCTCGAAGCGCGCAACATGCGCCGCGTGGGCGAGGCGCTGGGCGAACTGGCCAAGCGGGTCGGCTTCCGCGTCATTCCGGGCCTGTCCGAGCGCGTGATCTTCCGCGAGCTGTTCCCATCGGGCCTCACCCTGCTCGACAAAGGGCATCTGGGCGACCTCGGCTTCTCTCATCTCACCGCGCGGCAGGAGTTGCGCGAAATGATCGCGGGGCTGGCGCTGCCGATAGCCGCAGAGGCCCGTGAGGACGAGATGGAACAAAGCGCGGCCTGATGCCCTTTCTCGCACTGCTGCTTGTCCTGTTCGCGGCATGGCTGATCTTCACCGGCCGCTTGCAGCGGATGACAGCAAAAGACGGCATGATGCTGGGGCTGGCGATCGTCGGCGCGATCCTTGCCGCGCGGGGCAAGCTCTGGGGCACGATCCCTCTGGGGCTGGCGGCGGCCTATGGCTTTGGCCGCTCGAAATGGCGCATTGCGCAGGCCAACGCCAACGCCTCCCACCGCGCCGATCCCACCGCAATCAGGGAGGCACGAGCACTACTGGGGCTTGACGAGAACGCCAATGAAGAGGCAATCCGCGAGGCGCACCGCCGCCTGATCGCGAAAAATCATCCCGACGCGGGCGGTACCCAGGCTCTCGCGGAAAAGATCAACGAAGCGCGCGCATTGTTATTGCGACACTTTTTGGAAACCAAGGGCCGCTAAGAACGTTCGCCAATCGGCACAGGCACTACAAGCGACAGGACTCTCATGACCCATAATTTCCATCCCACATCCCTGCGCGAATATGACATTCGCGGCATCATCGGCGAAACATTGGGCGAGGCCGACGCCTATGCCATTGGCCGCGGTTTCGGCACGCTGATCGCGCGCGCGGGTGGATCGAAGGTTGCCGTAGGCTATGACGGCCGGGTCAGCTCGCCGGTGCTGGAAGCCGCGCTGGTGAAGGGACTGAACGAAAGCGGAATTCACGCGGTGCGCATCGGCGAAGGGCCGACCCCGATGCTATATTATGCCGAGGCTGTGCTGGATGTGGATGGCGGCATCGAGATAACCGGCAGCCATAATCCCGCCAATTACAACGGCTTCAAGATGGTGTTCCAGCATCGCCCGTTCTTCGGACAGGACATTCAGAAGCTTGGCAAGATGGCGGCGGAAGGCGACTGGGACGCTGGCCAGGCGGGCAGCGAGCAGGTCGATATCATGGACCGCTATGTCGCGCGCCTGCTCGAAGGGTTTGACGGCGCGGCCTATCGCATTGGCTGGGACGCGGGCAACGGCGTCGCCGGGCCGATTGTCGAGAAGCTGGTAAAGCTCCTGCCGGGTGAGCATCATACGCTGTTCACCGATGTCGACGGCAATTTTCCCAATCATCATCCCGATCCTACCGAGGAAAAGAATCTGGCCGATCTGAAGGCGCTTGTCGCGGAGAAGAAACTCGATTTCGGAGTGGCTTTCGATGGCGACGGCGACCGGATCGGTGCTATCGACGGCGAGGGCAGGGTCATCTGGGGCGACCAGCTACTGGCCATCTATGCCGAACCCGTGCTGCGCGAAGTGCCGGGAGCCACGATTATCGCGGATGTAAAGGCCAGCCAGGCGCTCTACGACCGCGTGGCGGAGCTGGGCGGCAAGCCGCTGATGTGGAAGACCGGACACAGCCTCATCAAGTCCAAAATGAAGGAAACCGACAGCCCGCTCGCGGGGGAGATGAGCGGTCATATCTTCTTCAAGCATGAATTTTATGGCTTTGACGACGCGCTCTATGGCGCGATCCGTCTGATCCGCGCCGCCACCACGCTAGGCAAGAGCGTGACGCAGCTACGCGGCGAGATGCCGGATATGGTTAATACGCCCGAAATGCGCTTTCAGGTCGATGAGAGCCGCAAATTCGCGGTGGTCGACGAAGTGCTGGCGCGGCTGAAGGCGGCCGGGGCGAATGTCAACGACACTGATGGCGCCCGCGTCAACACGCCGGACGGATGGTGGCTGTTGCGCGCGTCCAATACGCAGGATGTGCTCGTAGCCCGCGCCGAGGCGAAGGATGAGGCTGGCCTCGACCGGCTGATGGCGCAGATCGACGATCAGCTCGCACAATCCGGCCTGAAGCGCGGCCCGCAGGCAGGGCATTAGAAGCGACTTCTGCCCACGAGAACATTGCGGATATTGAACTGACAGCGATGTAGCGCCAATTTCTGTCGCCCACGATAAATTGCCGCATCCCCAAAACGTGTTCTGGGCGCCCTTAAATTGTTGCTATCGAGCGAGTCTGTGGCTGAAGCTAGTATCCCCGACTGAAGTCGGAGGGATTTTCCCCCAAGAGGACCCTAAAGGCAGAAACTCCCAGAAACCTTCACTCCGCCGCCTCGATTTGCGGGCTGTCGCTCAGAGGATGCGCAAGACGGGTCAGCATTTCCTTCGGGCAAACCTGCCAGAATTGCCCGCGCCAGCGATCCCAGTCGTCAAGAATTGTGCCCGACCATTTGCTTCCCGTCGTGGCGGCATGTTCCTCGATCAGGCCGCGCAGCACCGATTCCCAGTGCTCACTATCCAGTCGTTGCCACACCAGGCTCTCGCCATTGGCGTGGGCCTCGAAGCTGCCATCGACATCGAGCACGAAGCCCATACCGCCGGTCATGCCCGCGCCGAAATTGGCGCCGACCCTGCCCAGAATGATGGCCGTGCCGCCAGTCATATATTCGCATCCGTTGGCGCCGCAGCCCTCGACCACGACCTGCGCGCCCGAATTG
>CAYOZY010000092.1:0-10344 GCA_964408525.1 uncultured Sphingobium sp.
GATGCAGCTTGCAGCATCCTCCGGCCTCACGACGCGGCCGACCGGCATCGACCACGGCACCGTCACCGTGATCGCCGACAAGCACAGCTTCGAGGTGACGACGCTTCGCCGCGACGTCGAGACCTACGGGCGGAAGGCCAAGGTCGCCTTCACCGACGACTGGAAGGAAGATGCCGCCCGCCGCGACTTCACGATCAACGCGCTCTATGCCGACCCGCTGACCGGCGCCGTCCACGATTATTTCGGCGGGCTGGACGATCTGGCTACGCGCACCGTCCGCTTCATCGGCGACCCGGCCCAGCGCATTGCCGAGGATCATCTGCGCATATTGCGCTATTTTCGCTTTCTCGCGCGCTTCGGTACCCTGCCCCCGGACCCACGCTCCTATGCGGCCTGCGCCGAGCAGGCGAACAGCCTGATGGCCCTGTCGCGCGAGCGCATCGCCGACGAGCTGCTGAAGCTCCTCGCCTTGCCGGACCCGGCGGACGTTGTCGAGATGATGATCGAAGGAGGGATATTCGCGCCTGTTCTGCCGGAAATCGGCGCCGAAGGGCTGGCGCGGCTGCGCACATTTCTGGCGCGGGAGCAGGCCGCCGGCATCGGGCACGGCTCACCCCTTGTCCGGCTGTCCGCCTTGCTGCCTCAGGACGCTTCCACCGGCGAGCAGATCGCGGCGCGCCTGAAGCTCTCGAACAAGGCGAGGAAGCGCATCAGCGCCGCTCTTGCGCCGCGCCCTGCCTGTGGTAGCGGCAGGGAGCTTGTCTTTCGCATCGGCAAGGAGGCGGCCATCGATCAGATGCTCCTCGATCCCGGCGATGACGTTACGGACATTGCGGAACTGATGCACTGGAAGGTGCCAGAATTCCCCGTTGGCGG
The DNA here is from genome assembly GCA_964408525.1 of uncultured Sphingobium sp. Classification (GTDB taxonomy): domain Bacteria; phylum Pseudomonadota; class Alphaproteobacteria; order Sphingomonadales; family Sphingomonadaceae; genus Sphingobium. Next base: position 877 of record CAYOZY010000092.1, read on the forward strand.
GCGCGATCTGCTTGAGTTGGGCATCAATGCAGGCCCGGATGTAGCCCTGCTGCTTGGGCGGATCAGGGAAAGCTGGATCGCCGCCGCGTTTCCCTCGCGCGAGGAAACGCTTGCGCTTGCGAAGCGCTACGCCGCGGAATTTCTGCGCGACAGCCAGAATTGATAGGCATCGTCGGCGCTCATGGGCTTGGCGAAATAATAGCCCTGCCCATAGGTGCAGCCCATTTCACAAAGTTTTGCGGCGACTTCTCCGTCCTCAATACCTTCGGCAGTTGTTTTCATACCCAGTGTTTTTGAGAGAGACAGGATTGCACCGATGATCGCCAGCTTGTCCTGATCGACCAGCATGTCCGAAACGAAGCTACGATCGATCTTCAACACGTCGATCGGCAGTTTCTGAAGACTGGACATGTTGGAATAGCCGGTTCCAAAATCGTCCATCGCTATGGATATCTCCAGTTGCTTGAGCGATTCGAGCAGGTGGCGGCAAGCGTCGGGATCGGCCACCAGCGCGCTTTCGGTAACTTCCATCGATAGCCGCTGGCCGCTGACACCGCTGAGGCGTAGCGCTTCGCGCACCATCGAAGTAACATCGTCGCGCACCATCTGGATCGGCGAGAGGTTGACGTTGATTTTCAGCGGCACCTGATCGCCGTGATGCCCGTCCCATCGCGCCAGTTGTTGAAGCGCCTCGTTGACGGCCCAGCGGCCAAGCTGAACGATCAGCCCCGATTCTTCGGCAACCGGGATGAAATCATTGGGAGAAACGAAACCAAGATCGGCATCGTTCCAGCGAGAGAGAGCTTCCAGCCCTATCACATTTTCCGAAGAAAGCTCTATAATAGGCTGATATTGCAAATGAAGATTACCAGAGGCCAGTGCATCACGCAAACGGCTTTCCAGCATGAAGCGCTGGCGCGCCGCGCCCAGCTCGCCTGCACGATATATTTCCAGCCGGTCGGTTTTCTTCGCATTGCGGGCCGCTGTCTGCGCCTGACGGATCAACTCGTCCGCCTCGGATTCGGCGGCGCGCGAAAGCGAACATCCTATCGCGCAGTTGATCGAAATTTCCAGATTGGCAAGGCGGATTGGCGATGAAATAGCTGCCTTCACGCGATCCGCCAGAGTCAGGACATCGGCAATACCTTGCGGCGCGACCTGACAGATGCCGAATTCATTGCCGCCGATCCGCGCCAGCGTGACGCCCCTGCCAACACTGGCATTGAGGCGAGCGGCCACAGCGAGAATGAGCTCGTCGCCCGCCATGGTGCCCAGAGCCTCGTTGATGCGGCTGAAGCGCATCAGATCGATAATCAGCACGCTGACCCAGCTATCGTCGGGAAGGCCACTGCGCTCCAGCAACGTCTCTATGGCTTCGCCGAACCCGATGCGATTGGGAAGAGCCGTCAGTGTATCGGAAACCAGCTCGCGGCGCAGGCTTTCCTCGACACGGCGATCCGAAGTCCTGTCAACGGCACACACCAATATACGGTCATCACAGGCATTTTCGCCTTTCACCCAGGCGAGGGAACAGGTGAACGCCTCGATGCCTAGCGGCGTCATCCGTTCTATTTCGAAATGATGTGCCGCGTACCCGGAAATGACGAACGAAGCGAGTTCACCGTGAAATGCCGTAACCCATCCATGCACTTCCTGCTGGGCGGGTTCGATAAGGCCATTGAACAGGCGCGTAAATAGTTGATTCCACTGTTCAAAGCGGGCCGCCCCGTCGCGCCAGCCAACCAGCGCGGCGGCATAAGGCATAGCGGTCAGCCAGGCCGGACAAGTGTCTCGATATGCAGGGACCGCGGCAGGCACGACTGGTTCGGCCGGCACAAAGTCCGATCCGGTCCACTCTCCTGCTGACAATCCGTCCATGTTGAATTTATCGACCCATCCAGACGTCGTCACACCTGGCACAAGGACGCGACGACAAACCCGCCAGACCCAGTCCATGTCTGACAGCTCACCTTATGATATCATTTCTTTTCATGTGGTTAATTTGCGGGCATATATTTCCACGGCCCCTTTTTATAACCGCTTCAACTGAAACGGTTATTTCTGGGAAAGCCGGTGGGCGGCATCCGCCCTGCCGCGCCGCGCGCTACTCGCCACAGTGTCAGATCGGTTTCGGTGCGGGTGCGGCCGCTTTCGCCGCCCATAGCCCAGCTCAGCCCTTCCTCCATGCGGAAGCTGACGACATCCGACAGCCCGCCATCGCGGTATCGTTGCAACGTCACCCCCTGCCCGCGTGACATTTGCGGCAGTTCAGACAGGGGAAACACCAGAAGCTTTCGATTTTCACCGATCACAGCGACGCTATCCGCTTCGGCCCCGATAACATGGACCACCGCGAGCCGCGCCTTGTCCTTCAGGTTCATGATTTGCTTGCCCTTGCGCGTTTCGGCGGTCACCTCTTCCATTGCCGCAATGAAACCGCGCCCATCGCTGGCGGCGAGCAGCATCTTCCCCTCAGCGCGAGCAGGCAGCAGCGCGACGATCTCCGTATCGTTATCCAGATCAACCATCAGCCTCACCGGCTCGCCAAAGCCACGCCCGCCAGGCAGTTTGTCCGCGCCCAGCGTGTAAAACCGCCCATTGGCGCAGGCGAGCAGCAGCTTGTCGGTGGTCTGCGCATGAAAGGCGAAGGCGGGGCCATCGCCTTCCTTGAACTTGGCTGTTTCGGCCGAGGCGAGATCGACATGGCCCTTCATCGCCCTGATCCAGCCGCGCTGCGATAGTATAATGGTGATCGGTTCGCGCTCGATCATCGCTTCGAGCGGTATTTCTCGCGCGGGCGCAGCCTCCTCCACCTGTGTGCGGCGACGGCCAAGCTCCGTTTCCGGGGCGTAACGCTTGCGCAGTTCGGCCAGATCTTTCCTGAGCCGCGTCTTCTGCCGCGCCGGACTTTCTACAAGCTTTTCAAGCTCTTCGCGTTCCTTGAGTAGCTCGGCATGCTCGCGCCGCAGCTCCATTTCCTCCAGCCTGCGCAACGACCGCAGCCGCATGTTGAGGATAGCTTCGGCCTGCCGGTCGGTCAGGCTGAACTCCGTCATCATCACCTCTTTGGGTTCATCCTCGGTGCGGATGATCTCTATCACCCGGTCGAGGTTTAGATAGGCGATGATATAGCCGTCGAGCAGCTCCAACCGCGCCGCGATCTTGTCTAGCCGGTGCTGGGCACGCCGCACCAGCACTTCGATCTGGTGCCGCAGCCACTCACGCAGCACCTCGCCCAGCCCCATGACGCGCGGCGTATGGGCGGCATCCAGCACATTCATGTTGAGCGAGAAGCGCGTTTCCAGCTCGGTCAGCCGAAACAGGCTGTCCATCAGCACACCGATCTCCACCGTGCGCGCGCGCGGTTCCAGAACGATGCGGATCGCCTCGTCGCTCTCGTCGCGTACATCGGCGAGGATCGGCAGCTTCTTGTCGGTTATAAGCGCCGCGATCTGCTCGATCAGCTTCGACTTCTGCACCTGATAGGGGATTTGCGTGATGACGGCGAGCCATTGCCCCCGCCCCTCATCCTCCTTATGCCACTTCGCCCGAACACGCAGTGATCCGCGCCCGGTCGCATAGGCGTCGGCGATCACCGGCGCGGGATCGACCAGCACACCCCCCGTGGGCATATCCGGTCCGCGCACGATTTCCATCAGCTGCGCATGTCCGGCGTCCGGCTGCTCGATCAGCAGGCTGGCGGCGTCGATGATCTCCGCGACATTGTGCGGCGGGATGCTGGTCGCCATGCCGACCGCGATTCCGCTCGCGCCATTGGCCAGCAGGTTCGGGAACAGCCCCGGAAAAACCTCCGGCTCCTCCTCCTCGCCATTATAGGTCGGACGGAAATCGACCGTGCCTTCGTCCAGCCCATCCATCAGGTCGGCGGCGGCCTGCGTCAGCCGTGCCTCGGTATAGCGCATCGCCGCCGCGTTATCGCCGTCGATATTGCCGAAATTGCCCTGCCCGTCGACCAGCGGCGTACGCAGCGAAAAATCCTGCGCGAGCCGCACCATCGCGTCATAGACCGACGCATCGCCATGCGGGTGATATTTGCCGATCACATCGCCGACCACGCGCGCGCATTTCTTGTAGGCCGTGGAATTACGGGAAGGATTGGCAACCAGCACATCCGGCGCCGCGCCGCCCGGCTCCAGCTTCAGCAAGCGCATCGCCCAGAGCAGGCGGCGGTGAACCGGCTTCAGCCCATCGCGCAGATCGGGCAGCGACCGCGCCGTGATCGTCGAGAGCGCATAGACGAGATAGCGCTGGGACAGGGCTTCGTCGAACGGATGATTGATTATGCTGTCGAACGGATCGCGAAAGTCGGAGGTCATGCAGAGCGGATAGCAAGTGGAAAGCGCGATGGCGAGGGGGCAGCGCAATATTTGCACCCTGCCCTGCTTTGGGTTATGGGCAGCCGCAACAGCCCCGGAGCCGCTGATCTCTCGACGATTCGCGTTTCCGGGGCATATGGTTTCCAATACGAGTAGGCACCCAGCAAATGGTCCGTCGCCGCCAGATCTACGAAGGCAAGGCAAAAATTCTCTATGAAGGCCCGGAGCCGGGCACGATCATCCAGTATTTCAAGGATGACGCCACCGCCTTCAACGCCCAGAAAAAGGGCACGATCAACGGCAAGGGTGTGCTCAACAACCGCATTTCAGAGCATGTGTTCACCCTGCTCGGCAACATCGGCGTGCCGACCCATTTCATCCGCCGCCTCAACATGCGCGAACAGCTCGTGCGGCAGGTCGAGATCGTGCCGATCGAGGTGGTAGTGCGCAATGTCGCGGCAGGCTCGCTCTCGCAACGCCTCGGCATTGAGGAAGGCGTGCAGCTTCCCCGCACCCTGATCGAATATTATTACAAGGACGATGCGCTCGGCGATCCTATGATCACCGAAGAGCATATCGCCTGCTTCGGCTGGGCCAATCAGGAGGAAATGCACGATATCGCTGATATGGCGATCCGCGTGAACGACTTCATGAGCGGGCTTTTCGCGGGCATCGGCATCCGCCTCGTCGACTTCAAGCTGGAATTCGGGCGGCTGTGGGACAATGATTACAGCCGCATCATCCTCGCCGACGAGATCAGCCCGGACGGCTGCCGCCTGTGGGACATGGCAACCGGCGAAAAGCTGGACAAGGATCGCTTCCGCCGCGATCTCGGTGGCGAGGTAGAGGCCTATCAGGAGGTCGCGCGCCGCCTCGGCCTGCTTCAGGAGGAAGGCACCGAACCCAATACGGTGCTCGATCTCGACAAGCACCGGAAGAAAAAGGGCGGCTGATTTTTCCTCGCGGCGCTATTGCCCTGTGCGGTCATCGGGCATAGGGGCTTCGACATAATCCACTCGCCAGCATCAGGGAGTCGCCGCTCATGAAAGCCCGTGTATTCGTAACGCTCAAAGGCGGCGTGCTCGATCCGCAGGGCAAGGCGATCCATCATGCGCTGGAGGGTTTGGGCTTTGGCGGCGTCAACGATGTGCGCGCGGGCAAGCTGATCGAGCTGGACCTCGCCGACGGCACCAGCGATGCGGACATCGACGCGATGTGCAGCAAGCTGCTCGCCAATACCGTGATCGAGAATTATCGTATCGAACGAGTGGGATAAGCCCATGAAAAGCGCCGTCATCGTCTTTCCCGGCTCCAACTGCGACCGCGACATGGCCGTCGCCATCGAACAGGCGAGCGGCACGAAGCCGATCATGCTCTGGCACCGCGAGACGGAAATCCCGGCGGGTGTCGATCTCATCGCCGTTCCCGGCGGCTTTTCCTATGGCGACTATCTGCGCTCCGGCGCGATGGCCTCGCGCTCGCCGGTCATGGCGGCGGTGAAGGCCGTCGCGGATCGCGGCGTGTTCGTGCTCGGCGTGTGCAATGGCTTTCAGGTGTTGACCGAAAGCGGGCTGCTGCCCGGCGCGCTGATGCGCAATGCGGGCATCCATTTTGTCTGCCGCGATGTGGCGCTAACGGTGGAGAACAGCCAGAGCGCGTTCACGTCGCGCTATCAGGCGGGCGAGCGGATCAGCATCCCCGTCGCCCATCATGACGGCAATTATTTTGCCGACGATGCGACGCTGGACCGGCTCGAAGGCGAAGGTCGCGTCGCCTTCCGCTATGCCGAAAGCGTCAACGGCTCGGCGCGCGATATCGCCGGCATCCTCAACGAGGGTGGCAATGTTCTCGGCATGATGCCCCACCCGGAGCGCGCCTGTGAAGCCGCGCATGGCAACACAGACGGCGCCCGCCTGTTTGCAGGACTGGTCGAAGGATTGATGGCGACCGCCTGAATTTACACGCCGGTTTTGAACGGCGTGAAGTTCGTGCCTTCGTCATAGACGTCCAGCCCTTCGTGCCGCTTCAGCGCGCCCACTACTTTGTAAGTGACGGGCGTCAGCACCGCTTCCCACGTCACCTTCAACAGCCAGTTGGTAATCATCACCGTGAGGATCTGCGCATTGCTCCACACCCCGTAAAAGGCGAGCGGATAGAAGATCAGGCTGTCGAACGCCTGCCCCACCACCGTCGAACCAATGGTCCTCGCCCAGAGCATCCGCCCCTGCGTAATCACCTTCATGCGCGCGAGCACGAAGCTGTTGGCCAGTTCCCCAACCCAGAACGCCGTGATCGACGCGAGTGCGAGGCGCCAGAGGTCCGCGAACACCGCTTCATAGGCCGCCTGCCCGCCCCACCCTTGCGCCGGCGGCAGATGAACCACGACAAAGGCCATGAAAGCCATGAAGATCAGCGCGGAAAAGCCAACCCAGACGCACCGGCGCGCCCGCGCATAGCCATAAACCTCGGTCAACACATCGCCCAGCACATAGGAAAGCGGAAAGAACATGATCCCCGCGCCGAAGGTGAAGCCGCTCAGCGTCGCCAGCTTGCTCGCGCCGATGATGTTGGAGAGCAGCAGCACCGTCACGAACGCCGCCATCACCACGTCGAAGCTACGCATCGGCTTTCCCGCCAATGCGGCAGCTTCCACACGTTTCACGCCTTCGGGTTCGTCTACATATGTCATTGCGCCTGCATATCCGGCTTTGCGCGAGAGGGAAACATCGCTAGAGGACGGGGGCGCGGTTTTTCGCGCCATGCGCGCCCGTAGCTCAGCTGGATAGAGCACCCGCCTTCTAAGCGGGTGGCCGCAGGTTCGAATCCTGCCGGGCGCGCCAAATTCTCCGCTTATTGGGAAAGAATATGGTGCGCCTGCACAAGGTGGGGCCGGTCGATCATGGCGCCATCGAGCTGGATCGCGCCCGCATCGGGATTGGCCGCGAAGGCCTCGACAATGGCTCGCGCCCGCGCGATTTCGGCTTCACTGGGCGCAAACGCGGCATTGATGACGGGCACCTGACCGGGATGGATCGCCATCATGCCGGTAAATCCGTCCCGCCGCCCGCGTGCAGCATAGGCGGCAAGGCCTTCGAGATCGGAAATGGCGGGATACACCGTTTCGATGGCTGCGACACCGGCCGAATGCGCGCCGAACAAGGTCAGGCTGCGCGCCATCTCGATCGGCGGCGTGTAGCGCCCGTCTACCTCTCGTGCTGCTGATGCACCGATGGCGGCGGGCAAATCTTCCGCCCCCCATGTCAGGCCCGCCATATGGTTCGCGACATCCCGATAGCTTCCCAGCTCGAAGACAGCGGCAGGCGTTTCCGTAGCGATGGGAAGAATGGGCACGGCGCCCTCCCCCATCATCGCGACAAGTTTCAGCACACTCGCCGCGCCTTCAGCCTTAGGCAGCATGATCATGTCCGGCGCGGCGGTGAGGACCGCAGCAAGATCAAACTCGGCAAGCCCGCCGTCGAGCGGATTGATGCGCACGATGGTCGTCACCGGACGTTCGCCAGCGAGATACTCCGCTACGGCCGCCCGCGCATCGCCCTTCTTCGACGGCGCGACACTATCCTCAAGATCGAGAATAACGGCATCCGCGCCGCTTGCCGCAGCCTTGGCAAAGCGCTCCGGTCGGTCCCCCGGAACAAAAAGCAGCGAGCGCAGCCTCATGGCTTCGCTTTCAGAAGCGCGCTGCGCAGACATTCACACACAACCTCCCCACGCTGGTTCAGCATCTGGTGCTTCCAGGTGACGATGCCCTGTCCGGGGCGCGATTTGCTGGGGCGCAGTTCCACCACTTCGCTGATCGCATGCAGCGTGTCGCCAATGAAAACAGGCTTCGGCATGACCAGCTTGTCATAGCCCAGATTGGCGACCAGCGTGCCCAGCGTCGTATCGCCAACCGAAAGGCCGACCATCAGAGAAAAGGTGAAAGTGCCGTTGACGAGGATCTGGCCGAATTCGCTCGCTTTCGCTGCTTCCGCATCGATATGCAACGGCTGGGGGTTATGCGTCATCGTGGAGAACAGCAGATTGTCCGTCTCCGTGACCGTGCGACGGATCGGATGCTCGATCGTCTCGCCGACCCGCCATTCGTCAAAATATTTGCCGGTCAATCGCCTTCCTCCCGCGGAGCGATCAGCGCGAGCAGCGCCTCGACCTCTACTTGCGCACCCTGCGCGGCGTTAAGCTCCGCCACCATCCCGTCGAACGGCGCGGTCAAGCTATGCTCCATCTTCATCGCCTCCAGAGTCAACAGCTTCTGACCTTTAGCAACATGATCGCCCGCCGCAACCTCTACCGCGATCACCCGGCCCGGCATGGGCGCGAGGATGGCGCCGTCGGACGCATGAGCACCCGCGCCGCCTCCCACCCGCCATGGTTCCAGCCGCCAGACCTGCCCGCCCTCGGCCACGAGCATGGAGGGAGCGGGATCGGCGCTCCCCGGTCCATGCAACGCGACCTCTACCGGCGTTCCATCGAGCAGGAAGCGCGCATCGCGCCTGTCCGGCGCGTTGACGCGGAAACCGGTGAGCAGAGCCTGCGGCACCATTACCATGGCAGCTTCGGTCAGCGCGCGATCCGAGGGCTTATCGGGAGGCATCAGCGCATCGCCTTCGCGCGCGATCAGGCCGGTATCGACCGTGCCGGCCGCAAAATCGGGATGAGCGAGAGCCTTCACCAGAAAGCCCGCATTGGCCTTCACCGGCCAGACCGCGCTGTCTTCCAGCATGGCGGAAAGTCGCGCGATAGCTTCGGCGCGGCTTGCGCCATGGGCGATCACCTTCGCGATCATCGGATCGTAGAAAGGTGAGATTTCTGCGCCTTGGGTGACGCCAGTATCTATGCGTCCACCCTCGCTCGCTTCCAGGTGAAAGATGTCTAGCGTGCCGGTACTCGGCAGGAAGCCCTTGGCGGGATCTTCGGCATACAGCCGAGCTTCCATTGCCCAGCCGTTGATCGACAGCTCGTCCTGCCGCTTCGGCAGCGGCTCGCCGCTCGCTACGCGGAGCTGCCATTCGACCAAGTCCTGCCCGGTAATCTCCTCCGTCACCGGATGCTCAACCTGAAGCCGCGTGTTCATTTCCATGAACCAGATGCGGTCCGCACGCAGCCCCTCGCT
>CAYOZY010000093.1:0-8570 GCA_964408525.1 uncultured Sphingobium sp.
CGAATGGATCGATTCGATCCAGCTCGAAGAACTGGTCGCCACAGCGGAAGGCATTGCTTGTGCCAGCGTCATAGGCGTGCCTGACGACCATTGGGGAGAGAGGCCGCTGGCGGTCGTGGTTCCCGAAGCCGGAGTGACACCGGACCTCGCCATGCTCAACGCGCCTATCGAAAAGGCCATCGCGGAGGGAAGCATCACGCGCTATGCCCGGCTGGACCGGTTCGAAGTCGTCGGGGAATTGCCCAAGACCAGCGTCGGCAAGTTCGACAAGAAGGTGCTGCGCGCGAAATTCGCGAACGGCTGCGCATGAGAACCCCCCTCCCTTATTTGGAAAAGCTGAAATGAACGACGAATATGTCTATGACGAGGCCAGCGGCGAATGGATCAGCGCAGCCGAAGCCGCCGCGCAAGCATCGCCACCGGATCAGGTCGAGGTGCGCGATGCCGTGGGCAATCTGCTCTCAGATGGCGATCAGGTGACGCTCATCAAGGATCTGACCGTCAAAGGCGCGGGCCAGACGCTCAAGCGCGGCACGCTCATCAAATCCATCCGCCTCACCGGCGACGCGCAGGAGATCGACTGCCGCTACGACGGCATCAAGGGGCTGGTGCTGCGCGCGGAGTTCGTGAAGAAGCGCTGAGAAGCCCTTACTCAGCGATCCCGCCGCCCCAGCAGCCTCAGTCGCAGCGCGTTCAGCTTGATGAAGCCCGCCGCATCGCGCTGGTCATAGGCGCCAGCGTCGTCCTCGAACGTCACCACCTTTTCGCTGTAGAGCGAGTTGGGCGATTTGCGGCCAACGACATAAACCCCGCCCTTGTAGAGCTTGAGGCGCACAGTGCCGCGCACCTTTTCCTGGCTATGGTCGATGGCGGCCTGAAGCATCTCGCGCTCCGGCGAGAACCAGAAACCGTTGTAAATCAGCTCCGCATATTTGGGCGCCAGCTCGTCCTTCAGATGCGCAGCGCCGCGATCCAGCGTGATCTGCTCGATGCCGCGATGGGCGAGATGATAGATGGTGCCGCCGGGCGTTTCATACATGCCGCGCGATTTCATGCCGACGAAGCGGTTCTCGACCAGATCGAGCCGCCCGATGCCATGCCTGCGGCCATAATCGTTGAGCGTTTCGAGCAGAGTCGCGGGCGACATGCCGACGCCGTTCAGCGCCACGCCGTCGCCGCGCTCGAAATCGATGGTGATATATTCGGGCGTATCCGGCGCGTCCTCCGGGTTCACCGTGCGGGAATATACGAAGTCCGGCGTCTCTTCCCACGGATCCTCGAGCACCTTTCCTTCCGAGGAGGTGTGGAGCATGTTGGCGTCGGTGGAGAAGGGCGCTTCGCCTCGCTTGTCGCGGGGGATGGGGATCTGGTGCTGTTCGGCGAACTCGATGAGGCGCGTGCGGCTGGTGAGATCCCATTCGCGCCACGGCGCGATCACCTTGATGTCGGGTTGCAGCGCATAATAGCCGAGTTCGAAGCGCACCTGATCGTTGCCCTTGCCGGTCGCGCCGTGGGACACCGCGTCGGCGCCGACCATTTTCGCGATCTCGATCTGGCGTTTGGCGATGAGCGGGCGCGCGATGCTGGTTCCCAGCAGATACAGCCCCTCGTAAAGCGCGTTCGACCGCATCATCGGGAACACATAGTCTTTCACGAACTCTTCGCGCAGATCGTCGATGAAGATATTCTCGTCCTTCACGCCCATCAGCTTCGCCTTGGCGCGGGCCGGCTCCAGCTCTTCACCCTGCCCCAGATCGGCGGTGAAGGTCACAACCTCGCATTGATAGGTCTGCTGCAACCATTTCAGGATCACGCTGGTGTCGAGGCCGCCCGAAAAGGCAAGGACGACTTTGTTGATCTTCTCGGACATTGCGGAACTTTCAAAGGAAATGGAAACAATCGAGCGCGCGCCTATCAGCGATCAGGGCGAATCGCAACCGTCACCACCAATGCAGCACGTTGCCCAGCAGCCCTATACCCAGCGCGACGAACAACGCGGCTGCCGCAACGCGCACCGCCGCGAGCGGAATGCGCCGTATCAATGCTTCGCCGAGACAGACGGCAGGCATATTGGCGAGCATCATACCCAGCGTCGTTCCCGCCGTCACCAGCGCGACATCCTTGAGGTCGCGCCCGAATTGCGCGCCCAGCGCCACGGTCGCCACCTGCGTCTTGTCCCCCATTTCCACGAGGAAAAAGGCGATGACGGTCGTCAGGAAAATGCTGGCGCTGTCTCTCCCGGTCTTGAGTTCGTCATCGTCCATTTTGTCCGGCACCAGCGTCCACAGGCCCATGGCGACAAAGCCGAGCGCCACGGCGATACGAAAGGCCATGCTTTCGAGCAGGCCCGCCACGCCGTGGCCGATCAAAGCAGCCAGAAAATGATTGGCGATTGTGGCTGCGAATATCCCGGCGATGATTGGACCTGGCCGACGAAAACGGGTTGCGAGGAGGATAGCGAGAAGCTGGGTCTTGTCACCGATTTCGGCAAGCGCGACGAGCGTCGTCGATGTCAGAAATGCGTCCATGCTGAGGATCAGGCCGTGACCGCCTCGACCGAAATCGATCGCGCCGCCTGCCGCGCGACCGAGACGAGCCGTTCGTCCGGTGTGCCGTCGCGACCCATCGCTGACAGTCCGGCAAGCAACATCATCACATGATCGGTGAGCGGCACGACCTGTTCGGGCGCGGTGCGCGATATGCCGCGATAGAGCGCGGCGGCGATAGCGAGCCTTGCCTTACGCAGATGCGCCACGACCAGCGCATCGCTGCAATTACTTGCGGCCTCCAGCACCATGCATCCACCCCAGCCGCCTGCCTCTCCCTCGCGCCACGCGAAGCGCCGCGCCGCCTGAAGCACGATGGTTTCCAGCGCGTCAACAAGGTGCTTCTCTGCCTCAAATGCTTCGCGCACTTCCTCAAGCCATTCGCCGGCATAGGCATCCGCGATGCGGGTAAACAGCAGTACCTTGCTGCCGAAAGCGGCATAGAAGCTGGGCGGGTTGATGCCGATTGCTCCGGTGAGATCATTTAATGTCACCCGGTCATATCCGCGCGCGCGAAACAGATCGGCGGCGAGCGCCATCGCTCGCTCAGGGTCAAACTGGCGGGGACGACCGCGCCGCCTGCGTTCCGCGCACGCTCCCTCCTCTTTCATATGGGTTTCCGCCCCGCTCATCCGATCAGAAGTGGCATATTTGGTTAACGCGGGCTATATTTTTCTGAACGGTTGCCGTGCCGCCCGTTCATTCCCGGTGCATCTGCGATTGCCTATGAGGCTGCTCATCCATTTCAGCCAATGCAGGAGAAGCACCGATGAAAAAATCTCTGATGATAGCCGGCGCCGCCATAGTGGCGATTGCCGTGCCCGCCATCGCCGCGCATCATGCGGGCGGCCACGACGGCATGCGGGAAATGATGACGAAGGATATGACGCGGGCCGAGATGCAGGCCATGGTCAAGGACCATTTCGCCGCGGCTGACGCCAACAAGGATGGCGCGATCACGAAGGAAGAGGTGAAGGCCCGTCACGAAGCGCGCCGCGCCGAACGCATGGACGCCCATTTCAAGAAAATGGATGCCGATGGCAATGGCTCGATCAGCCGCGAGGAGTTCGATGCCGGTCATGCGGCCAGACACGGCAAAATGGCCGACAGCGGTGGTGAAAGCCAACCGACGATGAAGATGCGCCATGGCGGCCGTCATGGCATGGCGATGGGCATGCATGGCAAGATGTTCGACATGGCCGATGCGAACAAGGACGGCAAGGTAACGCTCGCCGAAGCCCAGAGCGCCGCCATGACCCATTTCGACAAGGTTGACGGCGACAGGAACGGCACGATCACGCCCGCCGAGCGCATGGATTTCTGGAAAGCGAAAAAGGAAGAGTGGCGGGCGAAAACCGCCGACAAGACTTCCTGATTTTCCTCGTATATCAGGCGGAGGCGCGCAACCGTGCCTCCGCCTCTCCCATATAATCGCGCGTGATCGGCAATGTCCGCCGGTCGCGCGCATATTGTATCTGGTAGACCAGCATGCCGCCATGCTCGAAGGCGGCGGTCGCGCCCGCAAGATAGAGGCTCCACATGCGGAAGAAGCGCGCGTCGTAGAGCGCCTCGATCTGCGCGCGATTGGCACGGCACCTGGCATACCAGGCGCGGCATGTGTAGGCATAGTGCAGCCGCAACGCCTCTACATCCGTCACCATCAGCCGGTTGGGTTCGCTGCCGTGCAGGATTTCCGACAGCGCGGGGATATAGCCGCCGGGGAAGATATATTTGCGCGTGAAGGCGTCGGTCGCACCGGGGCCGCCCATCCGCCCAATCGTGTGCAGCAGCATCACGCCGGTCGGCGTCAGCAGATTGTGGCAGCAGCGGAAAAATTCCTTGAAATAGGGCACGCCGACATGTTCGAACATCCCGACCGAAACGATGCGGTCGAACTGACCCTTCATGTCGCGGTAATCAATGAGTTCAAACCGCACATGATCGGAAACGCCCGCGTCCGCCGCCCGCTGCCTCGCCACGGCAAGCTGTTCTTCCGACAGGGTGATGCCGGTGACGTCCACGCCGCATTTCTCATGCAGATAGAGCGCCATCCCGCCCCAGCCGCAACCTATATCCAGCACCTTCATGCCCGGTTCGAGCGCGAGCTTGGCGGCAATATGTGCCTTCTTGTCGGTCTGCGCCTTATCCAGCCCGTCGCCCGTCGCGCCATCCGGCTGGTCCCAATAGGCGCAGCTATATTGCCGGTCCTTGTCGAGAAACAGGTCGTAGAGCGCGCCGGAAAGATCATAATGATGGGCGACATTGGCCTTTGAGGCGGAACGGAAATTGAGTTGTTTCAGGCGCCGGAACATGCCCTTGCGCATGCGCTTTGCGAGCCCGTCGCTGTCGAGGCTGCCGCGCTTTTCCCAAGGCACATTCCCGCGGATGAGCGAAACAAGGCCCATGATGTCGTCGCCGTCAATCTCCGCGCGCCCGTCCATATAGGCCTCGGCAAAACCAAGGCGCGGTTGAAGCACGATATCGCGGCCGACGCGCTTGTCCTTCAGCCTCAGCGTGACATCGGGAAAGCCGGGGTCCGCCGCGCCGAATACCTGCTGCGATCCATCGGCGCGGATCAGCGTCAACCGCCCCTTTTTCACGATGCGGGCGAGGAAGTGATCGATGAGCGCCATCAGTATCGCCGCACTTCGTGCTTTTCAGGCTCAGATACCGGCATACCAGTCATACCCGGCATTGTCCTCCCAATAGCCGCCCTTGCCGCGATAGACGCCGGAAAGGCTCTCGACCGCCTCTATCCGCATGAGATATTTTGCCTGCTTGTATCCCAGTTGCCGCTCGACGCGCAGGCGCAGCGGCGCGCCATTGGCCACGCTGAGCGGCTTGTCGTTCAGCGCGAAGGCGAGGATGGTCTGCGGGTGCCAGGCATCGATCATGTCGATGCTCTCATAATAGGGTTTGCCGGGGCTGCCGAAATCGGCGCAGTGAAGGACAAGATAGCGCGCTCGCGTGGAAAGCCCCGCCCCTTTCAGCAACAGCGCAAGCGGCACGCCACGCCATTTGCCGATCGCGCTCCACCCCTCGACGCAATCATGCCGGGTGATCTGCTCGCGATGCGCCATGGACTGGAGCTGCGCCATCGAGAGCGAAAGCGGCTTTGCCACCAGCCCATCCACCTTCAGGCGCCAGTCGGCGAAGCCGCTGCGCCACAGCGCCTTATACTCTTCCGTATTGGGGTTGCGCGTGCCGTTGGCGCGGAAGATGGGCGACACCTGATCGGGGCGATATTCGGTCGCCAGCGCGTCGCGGTTCATCAGGCCGCGCTGCGCCCATTTGTGGAAATTCTCCGCCGAGAACAATGCCTCGCGCACGCTTTCGTTTTTTGCCAGCCTGTCGCACCCGGCGAGTAACCCCGCCGCGCTCACCCCGATTCCGCTGACCAGCGCGCGCCGCGTCAGGACGATGCTCATGCGCCGTCTCCCTTTTCGCGCGGCAGGCGATACCAGCCCGACAGCATCGAGCGGATCTCGTTGATCGGGCCGGCAAGCCCCACCATCGCGATATGCACGAGGAAGAAGCCTACCAGAACCCAGCAGGCGATAAAATGCACCGAGCGCGCAGATTGCCGTCCGCCCCAGATCTGGCTGAGCCATGGCCATGCCGCGTCCATGCCGGGCGACATGGCAAGGCCGGAGAGAATGATGACGGGCAGGAAAATGAAGATCACCTTCACATAGGCACCCTTTTGCAGGACGTTATAGCGCGCGGCCGCTTCTCCGGTCGGGAATTTGAGGCGGGCGTGATCCTTGATGTCCTGCCAGATATGGGATGGGGCCAGCTCGCCCTTGCGGAAAGCGAGATCACGGCGGATATGCCCGCCAAACAGGCTCCAGAGCATATAGAAAAGCAACGCGAAGGCGAAGATCGGCGCGGTGAACAAATGCCAGTGCCGCGACATGGCGAGGCTGTAATGCGCGGGCAGCGTCAGCCAGCCGGGAAAGCGGTCCAGCTCCAGCCATGCATGATCGAAATTGGCGCCATATTGCCCCCAGTAAAGCCGCGGATGGGCGTTGAAGATACCAAGACCGCTGGAGAACAGCACATAGAGGCAGATGACGTTGAGCCAGTGCCACAGGCGCGTCGGCAGCCTGTGGCGATAAATGACGGACGGTTCTTCGGATGCCATGCGCGCCTCCTCTGAGCGATCACCCTACCCTATTTGCGTGTGCCCTGTGAAGGCCGCATCTTCTCCTCAGTCGGGTTCTTGCCCGTTAGCCTTCAGCACTTCTCCCGCGAGATAGAGCGACCCTGCGATCAGCACCGGGGCGTCGCCCTTGGTCGCGCCGATTGCCTTCGCGGCCGAGGCCATATCCTCATGCGCGCTGTGGCCAATGCCCCATTGCCGCGCCAGCCCGGCGAAACCATCGGCGCCATGGCAGGCATGCCCCTGAACCGGGAGGCTGTGAATATGGCCAATCCTCTCGCGCAACGGGGCCAGAAACCCCTCGACATCCTTGTTGGCGAGCATGCCGATCAGCACGACAAGCTTCTCTGCGCCCAGCCGCTCCTCGCTGAAATGCTGCCCCAGCATCTCGCCCGCCGCCGGGTTATGCCCGCCGTCGAGCCATATCTCACGCCCCTCGCCACCAAGGCGCGCCGCCAGCGGGCCTTCCGCCAGCCGTTGCAGCCGCGCGGGCCAGCTCGCCCAGAGCGGCGCGGCCTTCAGCGCGGCCTCGCCCACTGGCACAAGCTGCTGATGGCGCAGCATGGCGATGGCCAGCGCGAGGTTCATCGGCTGATGCGGCCCGGCGAGGCGCGGTAGCGGCGTGTCGATCCGCCCGTAATCGTCGCGATAATGCAACCTATCGCGGTAGGTGACGGCATCCCATGCCGCGCCCATGGCCAGCCAGCGCGCATCCGCTGCCGCCGCCTTTTCGGCGATGACTCCGGCGATGGCCGGTTCGTAATTCAGCGTCACCAGCGGCACGCCTGCCTTGGCAATGCCCGCCTTTTCCGCGGCGATGTCCTTGAGGGTGTTACCCAGAAACGCCTCATGGTCGATACCCAGTTGAGCGATCCCGCAAACCGCGGGTGCGGCGATGACGTTGGTCGCATCGAGCCTTCCGCCCAGGCCAACTTCGATGATGCAGGCGTCGGCGGGATGCTCCGCAAACGCCAGAAAGGCTGCCGCCGTGGTCGCTTCGAAAAAGCTGGGGCCGATGTCGCCCGCCGCATCGAGCACGCGCGAGAGATAGGCCGCCAGCCGCTCGTCGTCGATCAGCGTGTCGTTGAGCCTGATCCGCTCGTTGAAGCGCACCAGATGCGGCGATGTGTAGACATGGACGCTCTTGCCCTCCGCCTGCAAAGCGGCGCGAAGGAATGCGCAGGTAGACCCCTTGCCATTGGTGCCCGCGACGTGGAAAACCGGGGGCAAGGCAAGATGCGGATCGCTCAGCCGTTCGAGCAGGCGAGCGATGCGATCAAGGCCCAGCACATCCGCGCCGGGGGAAAGGCTCGCCAGCCGGTCGAGCTGCGCCTGAACGGCCGGGTCATCGGAGATGGCGTGGTCAGCCATGGGATACGCCTGAAATTCAGGCCGCTTTTTTCGGCATGAGATAGGTGGCGATCTGCGCCAGCCGCGCCTTCATCTCCTTGCGGTGCACGACCATGTCGATCATGCCGTGAGCGAGCAGATATTCGGCCCGCTGAAACCCTTCGGGCAGCTTTTCGCGGATGGTGTTCTCGATCACGCGCTGGCCGGCAAAGCCGATCAGTGCATTGGGTTCGGCAATCTGCACATCGCCCAGCATCGCATAGCTGGCGGTGACGCCGCCGGTGGTCGGGTCGGTCAGCACCACGACATAGGGCAGGCCCGCGTCGTGCAGCTTCTGGATCGCAACGGTAGCGCGCGGCATCTGCATGAGGGACAAGATGCCCTCCTGCATCCGCGCGCCGCCCGCCGCGGTGAAGATCGTATAGGGGCATTTGCGCCTGATCGCCTCCTCGACGCCCTGAACGAAGGCCGCGCCGACCGCGACGCCCATCGACCCGCCCATATAGGCGAAA
>CAYOZY010000093.1:8580-10305 GCA_964408525.1 uncultured Sphingobium sp.
TGAGCGCATCCTGATCTCCAGTCGCAGCACGCGCGGTACGGATTCGATCGGTGTATTTCTTGCTGTCGCGGAACTTGAGCGGGTCTTCCTTCACGCTCGGCGTCGGCAGAATCTTCGCGCTGACTTCATCCAGTATTTGCGCGAAACGTTCCTTCGGGCCGATACGGCCATGATGATCGCATTTCGGGCAAACGGAGAGATTCTCGTCCCACTCTTTAGTAAAGATCATCTGGGCGCAGCCGGGGCATTTATGCCAGAGGTTCTCGGCGCTCTGTTCCTTGCGGGCTATGAACGGAATGGCCTTGCGAACACGATTGAGCCAGCTCATTGGACGGTCTCCCTCACTCCAAGCGCGGCGCGCAAGGAAGCGACATATTCCTGAACATGCGGCGCGGCGTCCGCGCCATATTGGCCGACGATATCGACGATCGCGCTGCCCACGACAACCCCGTCCGCCACCGCGCCGATGGCTGCGGCCTGATCGGGCGTACGCACGCCAAAGCCGACGGCAATGGGCAGGTCGGTGCCGGATCTGAGATGCGCGACTGCCTGCTCGATGCTGGCCTGCGCCGCCTGCTGCTTGCCGGTGATGCCCGCCACCGAGACATAATAGAGGAAGCCGCTGGAGCCTTCAAGCACGGCGGGAAGACGGGCGGCGTCTGTGGTTGGCGTGGCGAGGCGGATGAAGTGCACGCCCGCATTGCGCAGCGCTGGGCCAAGCTCGGCATCTTCCTCGGTTGGGATATCGACACAGATCACACCATCTACGCCCGCATCGCGCGCGGCCTGCGCGAACCAGTCCGCCCCGCGCCGGATCATCGGATTGGCATAGCCCATCAGGATGAGCGGGGTTTCGGGATGGCGCGCGCGGAAGGCGGCGGCGATGGAGAATATGTCGGCAGTCTTGGTGCCCGCACCAAGGCTGCGCAAATTGGCAAGCTGTATCGCCGTGCCGTCGGCCATCGGGTCAGTGAAAGGCATGCCCAGCTCAATGAGGTCTGCGCCGCCCGCAACCAGCGCATCTAGCATTGCTCCGGTGTCCTGCGGCGTCGGGTCGCCCCCGGTGATGAAGCACACCAGCGCCGCACGGCCTTCCTCGCGGCATTTCGCGAAGGTAGAGGAGATGCGGTCGTTCATATCTCCACCCCCAGCGCCTTGGCGACGGTGAAGATGTCCTTGTCGCCGCGTCCCGACAAATTCACGGCGATGATCTTGTCCTTGCCCATTTGCGGCGCCAGCGTCTCCAGCGCGGCAAGGGCGTGGGCGCTTTCGAGCGCCGGGATGATGCCCTCAAGCCGGCAGAGCTTCTGGAATGCCGCTAGCGCCGCGTCATCGGTGACGGACACATATTGCGCCCGGCCAATCTCGTGCAACCACGCATGTTCCGGCCCGATGCCGGGATAATCGAGGCCCGCAGAGATGCTGTGCGCATCGGTGATCTGGCCGTCTTCATCCTGCAACAGGAAGGTCTTGTTGCCATGAAGCACGCCCGGCGCGCCTCCAGCAATGCTCGCCGCATGATGGCCATCGCCCAGCTCTATCCCGCGCCCCGCCGCCTCTACGCCGACGACCGCGACTTCGGGGTCATCGAGGAACGGGTGGAACATACCGATGGCGTTCGATCCACCGCCGACGCAGGCCAGCACCATATCGGGCAGGCGGCCTTCGGCTTTCATAATCTGTTCCCGCGTCTCGCGTCCGATCACGCTCTGGAAATCGCGCACC
>CAYOZY010000094.1:0-10184 GCA_964408525.1 uncultured Sphingobium sp.
AAGCGGCGCTTCGTCATCGGCCTCATTCTCGCCTTGCCGGTGGTGGCGCTCGAAATGGGCGGACATCTGACCGGGCTGCGCCATATGCTTGATGGCGGAATAGCCAATCTGGTCCAGTTGGCGCTGGCGACGCCGGTTGTCCTGTGGGCCGGTTGGCCGTTTTTCGAGCGAGGCTGGGCGTCGGTGAAGAGCCGCCATCTCAACATGTTCACGCTGATCGCAATGGGAACCGGGGTCGCCTGGGCCTACAGCGTGGCGGCAGCGCTTGCTCCCGGCATTTTTCCAGCCGCTTTTCGTGCGAACGACGGTTCGGTCGCGGTCTATTTCGAGGCGGCGGCAGTCATTACCGTCCTCGTCCTGCTCGGCCAATTGCTCGAACTGCGCGCCCGCGAGACGACGAGCGGTGCGATCCGCGCACTACTCGATCTCTCGCCCAAACTCGCGCGCCGGGTCCGGCCCGATGGAAGCGACGAGGAAATCACGCTCGATGCTGTGCTGGTTGGCGACACTCTGCGTGTCCGTCCCGGTGAAAAGGTGCCGGTCGATGGTGTGGTGCTGGAAGGTCGCGGCACGGTCGATGAGTCGATGGTGACGGGGGAATCCATGCCTGTTACCAAAGAAGCTGCGTCGAAGCTGATCGGCGGAACGATCAACCAGACCGGCGGGCTGGTCATGCGCGCCGAAAAGATCGGACGCGACACCATGCTGGCGCGCATCGTCCAGATGGTCGCCGATGCTCAGCGCAGCCGCGCGCCGATCCAACGGCTTGCCGATACGGTGTCAGGCTGGTTCGTGCCGGTGGTGATTGCGGTTGCAGCGATTGCCTTCATCGTCTGGTCGCTGGTCGGGCCTTCGCCCGCGATGGGCTATGGCCTGATTGCGGCGGTTGCGGTGTTGATAATCGCTTGCCCCTGCGCGCTAGGTCTGGCGACGCCAATGTCGATCATGGTCGGGGTCGGGCGCGGCGCACAGGCCGGAATCCTGATCAAGAATGCGGAAAGCCTCGAACGCATGGAGAAGGTCGATACGCTTGTGGTCGATAAGACCGGCACACTCACCGAAGGCAAGCCTGCGGTGGTGGCTATCGAAACCGCTGAAGGGTTCGACGGCCAGGAGGTTCTCTGCCTAGCCGCGAGCCTCGAACGCAGCAGCGAACACCCGTTGGCTCAAGCGGTGGTCAAGGAGGCCGAAGCGAGGGGGCTAGCTCTCAGCGAACCGAACGATGTGGATCAACCCGTAGGCAAGGGCATCACGGGAATTGTCGATGGTCGCCAGCTTGTCGCTGGTAACGCCCGTTTCCTCCACGAACGCGGCATTGCGACGGAAGAATTGGCTGAACGGGCTGACCGTCTGCGGAGCGAAGGGGCGACCGCGATTTTCCTTGGTATTGACGGCAAGGTTGCCGGTGCAATCGGCATCGCCGATCCGGTCAAGGCGACAACGCCCGATGCGCTCAAGGCGCTCGGCGAGGCGGGCATCCATGTTATCATGCTGACGGGCGACAACAGGGTTACGGCGGAAGCCATCGCGCGGCGGCTAGGCATCGCCGATGTCGAAGCCGATGTGCTGCCCGATCAGAAAAGTGCAATCGTCAAACGCCTGCGGGATGAAGGGCGGATCGTGGCGATGGCAGGCGACGGCGTGAACGACGCGCCCGCACTTGCGGCCGCCGATGTCGGCATCGCTATGGGGACAGGGACCGATGTGGCGATAGAAAGTGCAGGCATCACGCTGCTCAAAGGCGATTTGACCGGAATAGCCCGCGCCCGGCACCTGAGCCATGCGACGATGGCGAATATCCGGCAAAACCTGTTCTTCGCGTTCGCCTATAATGTCGCCGGGATTCCGGTGGCGGCGGGCGCGCTTTACCCGCTGTTCGGCCTGATGCTCTCACCGATCATCGCCGCAGCGGCTATGGCATTGTCCTCCGTCAGCGTGATCGGCAATTCGCTGCGGTTAAGGAGGATTGCGCTTTGAAATTCAGATTTGCGGTCGTCACAACGGGTATTGCTATAATTTGGGAAGCCGCCTGACGACCGTTGATGATTGGATGATGGCCGTATCGGTAGATGCAAACGGCAGGAAGCGATCAACGACGGACTCAAGTGCCTGCACGTCGCACACCACCACTTTGGCGAAAAAGCAGTCCTCGCCTGTGACGTGATCCGCCTCGACCACCTCAGGCGCGTCGAAAAGCATCTGCGCCACTCGTTTTACTTCACCGGGTCTGGCGTGCATCCGAACATGCGCGGCGATGCCAAGGCCAAAAACTTTGGGATCGACCAGAACCGTATAACCCCGGATCGCGCCCGCATCTTCCAGTTTGTGTATCCGCTCGGTCACACTGGGGCTGGACATTCCGATCTTGTCGGCAAGGTCGCGGATCGTCATGCGGCCGTCTTCGGTCAACGCCGCAATAATCTCTCGATCAACCGTATCGAGGCGCCGGGTTACATAACGGCTTCGGTTCATAGTTAGCCCCTAGCTGGATGACACCAGCGGGGCCTTGTGATTGCGAAGGCGAATGTCCGTTTTCGCCTTATTTCTGTGAACTTGCCTCAAGAATCGACTGTCAGCGAACCCACCCAGTGACGCGATGAGCCCGGTCCGCAGGATCAAGATTGAAGGTCAAAGCCCGTTAGCGGCTTCGATTGACATGTCGAAACGCCCCTAACGCCTTTCTGAATCCATAGCTGATCCATTTGTCCATTAGCTATCAATAGGTTGATAGTCGAACAGGGTATTCGCTCCTGAGAACGACAATTCAGGAGAGTTGAAGGATGAAAGGCAAGTCACAGCCAAGAACAGTCGCCAGACGTGTCAGGAATAGCCTCTGATGGCCTATTCTGCGACAGCCTTGCTTGCCTTGGCGTCGCAGTGTGCGCCAAGTGTCGCACCCGAAACGGTGCTGGCGATCATACAGACCGAAAGCAGAGGCGAGCCTTTCGCGCTCAATGTGAACGGCGGGCGGCAACCGGCAACGCAAATCAACGCTGCCGATGCCGCCGCAACCGCCCGGCGATATGTCGCAGCCGGATATTCTGTCGATCTCGGGCTTGGGCAAATCAACTCGCGCAACATGCGCTGGCTTGGCCTGACCTGGGAAACGGTTTTCGACCCCTGCACCAATGTTGCCGCCTTGGCCCGTGTCCTTACCACAAACTACAATGCGGTGAAAGCCGGACGTGATCCGCAATCCGCCCTTCGGGTCGCACTCTCGATGTATAATACGGGAAGCCAGACGCGCGGATTTCGGAATGGCTATGTCGCCAAGGTGGTTGGGAACGCAGGCATAACGAACGCTGGCGTATCATACGCCGCGACCTTGCCGACCGTCGCCGTCGCTGAACCGGCAAGCGATGATCTGCGCGAGTTGCTGAGCTTGGAAAACACGGCCCCCCAAGCACCTACGGCCATGCCCCGCCCGGCTCCGCCGCCCAGATGGAATGTCTTTGAACGCGCCGCCTACGACCGCGAAACTCTAATTCTCGCCGAAAACGAAAGGGGCAGCATATGAATTTCATCTTGAGAGTCGGGCGCGGTATCGGAACGCGGCGGGCAAGCCTGTCCGCCAGATTCAATGCGATGCCCAAAAGACGGCAAAGCGCGATATTGTGGGGGTCGGCATTGGCTGCGGCGGCCATCATTTCGTTCGCAAACCCCGATCCAGCCTACGCGCAGAATCTGGAGAGCTTCGCGAGCAAAGTGCGCGGGCTGCTGTCATCGACGCTGCTCCGCACGCTCGCGGTTATCGCCGTCATTGTAACCGGTCTGCTCTGGTTCACAGGCCGGGCTTCGACTGCGGTGCTGGTCACGGTGATTATCGGGATCGCCATCGTCTTTTCGGCTGATGCCATCGTCGGCGCGATTGCGGGATAGGGCCATGACCGACGACACGGAACCTCCGACCAAAAACACGCTGTTCCTAGCGGTGACACGCCCGGCGCTGTGGGCGGGGATTCCGATTGAAGCTGCGGTGTTGCTGCTCATTTCGAGCGCATCGGTGCTGATCTGGACCAACAGCCCGGTCTATGCCGCGCTGGTCGTCGCCTTCGGCTATTCGATCTCACGGCTGATCGTGCGTCACGATGTAAACGCCTTTCGCCTCCTGTTCCTGTGGGGTCGGACGAAGCTCGGCAACCGCAATCGCGCCTTCTGGGGCGGCAGCAGCTATTCGCCGCTGCCGCTGGCTGGCCTCCGCCGCAAAGGCTTTGGCCGTCATGGCTAGGCTGACCGCACCCACCAATGCGGTGCCGCTGAAAGTGGCACAACGCGAGGCGGACCCGACCAGATTCCTGCCATACGCACGGCATATCAACGAGGACATGGTGGCGCTCGATTCCGGCGACATCATGCTGACTTTCGAGTTGCAGGGCCGCGCATTCGAGACCGCCGATGTCCGTGATCTCAACGATTGGCACACCAAACTCAATGGGCTGCTTCGCAACCTTCACGACGAACGACTGTCGATCTGGACGCATCTGATCCGCTTGCGCGTCGATCAATATCCCGGTGGCAAATTCAAGTCCGGTTTCGCCGCCGATCTCGACCGCGCCTATTTCGGGCGGATCAACCGCGAGCGGATGTTCATCAACCGCTTCTTCGTCACTTTGATAATGCGGCCAGGTGCCACCGGCGGCGACAAGATCATCCAGTTGTTCAAGCGCCGCGTGTCCAAAGATGCGGCGCACGGGGCGATACTCGACGAAGCGCTTGTCGAACTGCTCGACGACAAAGCCCGCGATTTCGAGAAACTGATGGCGCGCTGCGAACCGCGCCGCTGCGCCATCTACGAACATCGCGGGCTGATGTTTTCCGAAACGATGGAAGTGGCCGACATGGTGATGACGGGTCGCCACCGCCGCGTCCCTGTCGTGCGCGGCCATCTCGGCGGTGCGCTCTACCGCTCGCGGACGATCTTCGGGGCGGAAACCATCGAAGTGCGCGATGCCGATGCCTCGGCGTTTGGCGGGATCTTCGGCATCCGCGAATATCCCGCCCAAACCACGCCGCGCCAGTTCGAGGCATTGCTGTCGGTCGATTTCGGCTTCGTGCTGACGCAGAGTTTCACGTTTCTCGGGCGGGCGGCGGCGACCGAAAAATTCAGGCTGCGGATGACGCAGATGGAAAATGCAGGCGACCGCGCGGTCAGCCAGGCCGATGCCCTGATCGACGCGGGCGATGATCTGATGTCGAACCGCTTTGTTCTGGGCGATCACCATTTCACGCTTGCGGTTTATGCCACCAGCATGAAGGGCCTGCGCGATCATATGTCGGTCGCACGGGCCGCGCTGGCCGATACCGGCATGGTGGCAGCGCGCGAAGGCGCGGCGCTGGAAGCGGCCTATTGGTCGCAGCTCGTCGGCAATTTTGCTTGGCGCGCACGGCCCGCACCGATCACCTCACTCAACTTCGCCGCCTTCTCACCCTTCCATACATTCCCGGCGGGTAGTGCGAGCGGCAATCACTGGGGCGATGCGATTGCCCTGCTCAAGACCATTGCCCGCAGCCCCTATTTCTTCAATTTTCACAAGGGCGATCTCGGCCATACGCTCATCATCGGGCCATCGGGCGGCGGCAAGACCGTATTGCTCAACTTCCTGATGGCGCAGACCGAGAAGACCGGCGCACGGCAGATATTCATCGACAAGGATCGCGGCGCGCAAATCTTTGTGCAGGCCAGCGGCGGAACCTACCTCGCGCTGCACAATGGGGTGCCGACCGGCTTCTCGCCACTCAAGGCTCTCGCCAACAAGGCTGAAGACAAGACATTCCTCTCGCTGTTCATCCGTCAGCTCGTCCGCGCGGACGGAAAGCCGATTTCGGTCCAGGAGGAACGGCTTATCGAAGACGGCATCAATGCCGTAATGAAACTCGACGTTGCCGATCGCTCACTCAGCGCGCTCCGCTCGATGCTCGGCATGAAGGATTCCAGCGGCGTCGGTGCGCGATTGGAAAAGTGGACGCAGGAAGGTTCGCTCGGCTGGGTGTTCGACAATCCGGCGGACAGCATGACGCTCGACGCCCGGTTCATCGGCTTCGACATGACCGACTTTCTCGATAATGCCGACATTCGCACGCCGGTCATGCTGTATCTGTTCCACCGCATCGACCGGCTGCTGACCGGCGAGCGGATGGTGATCTGCATTGACGAGTTCTGGAAGGCACTGGGTGACGAGGCGTTCCGCCGCTTCGCCCAGGACGGCCTCAAGACATACCGCAAGCGCAACGCGGTGCTGGTGTTCGCCACTCAGTCACCTGCCGACGCGCTCAAGAGCGACATCAGCCATTCGATCCTCGAACAGGTCGCCACCAAAATCATGCTGCCCAACCCGTTCGGGGCGCGGCGCGATTATGTCGAAGGCTTCGCGCTTTCCGAAGCCGAATACAGACTCGTGCGCGAAGAGCTTGCGCCGGAAAGCCACAAATTTCTCGTCAAGCAGGGCCATGACAGCGTTGTGGTCGAACTCGATCTTGCCGGACTCGAAGACGAATTGGCTGTGCTGTCGGGGCGTGCGGAAACCACCGCCGTTGCCGACGAAGTGATTGCCGAGGCGGGTCGCGATCCTGCCGTCTGGCTCCCGCTCTTCCACAAACGGAGGCGTCCCAGCTGAACTGAGAGAGAGGAAAGTCGATGAAAAATATGACCAAGGCACTTTGTGCGGCATTGCTGTTCGCCGCCCCGATACCCGCGTTCGCGCAGGGCATCGCGGTCCATGATAGCGCCAACCTGATCCAGCAGATCAATGCGGTCAGGCAGGCAATTCAGGTTGTCGCGCAAGGCAAGCAGCAAATCCAAGAGGCGCAGAAACTCTATCAGGATTTGAACAAGCTCACCGACATTCCGCAACTGGCGCAGCAGCTCAAATCCGATGCCTTGCGCGAACTCGACCTATCGGGCGGCTCGCTCGAAGGCTTCGGCAACGGCAATCTCGATGTCGTCGGCGCCGGCCGCGCCAAGGCCGATGCGGTCTATCGCGACCTGCTGGGGCAGTTGGGTCTTTCCGGTTCGGAACAGTCGCGCGCTGCCTATGATCTCAACGCCCGCAATATCGGCATAAACGCCGGCCTCGCCGAGAATATGGGCGCTGCCGTTACCTCGCGGACAGAAGGGCTCGACCAGTTGCGCAGCCGGTTGGCCAGCGCGGCAACCGCGAAGGAAGTGGCTGACCTGACCGCGCGGCTGCAACTCGAATCCGCCGCCATGCAGAACGACCAGCTCCGGTTGCAAGCAATCGCCTTGCAGCAGCAGGCGCAAGAACGCCAGCGCGCTGCCGCCGGGCAAGCCGCCCTCGCCCAAAAGCTCGATGAAGCGAGCCGCTATTACCGGGGAGAATGAGTTGCGGTCGGCGATCTTCTGCACGGCATTACTGCTGGCGGGGTGCGGCAGGCCCGCACCCCAAGCCGACATGCCCGCGCGGGACTGGCGATATTACGTCGCCAATCCCGGCGAGATCGAGCCGATGCAGAAGATTTGCCGCGAATGGGCGGGGTCAAACGCCCCTTCGGACACGCAGCCCGCCGTCATCACGACCAATTGCCGCGCGGCGGCGTTCGCCAAATCGCAAATAGCCATCACGCCCAGGGATTGAGCAACCAGCATGGATTTCAGCGATCATGTTTTCACCACGATGTTCGAGGCGCTTAACAACGCGCTGGCAGGCATTGTCGGGAAATATGCAGCCGTGATCGGCATCGTGGCTCCGGCACTGCGGATCGGGATCGTGATCTATATCTCGTTGCTCGGCTACGCGATCATGCGCGGCGCGGTGCAATATCCGTTCCGCGAATATGCCTATCGCGGGTGCCAGCTCGCTTTCCTCTATTTTGCCGTGACCTCGCTCTACGGAAGCCAAATCGGCATGTTCGCGCTGGGCGGTCTCCCCGGCCAGTTCGCCAGCGCGTTGGGCGGTTCGGACGTCGGCGGTCTGGGCGGATATTATGACAAGCTCGCAGGCACAGGCTTCGAGACCGCCAACACCATGCGGAAGATCGCCGCCGACTACCAGCAAACCCAGGGCACGATCCCCGACATTGGCTATGCGGTCTTTTCCGGTTTCCTCGTCGTGATGGTGATTATCGCCACCCTGCTCTGCGCTGCCATCGGCTTTGTGATCAGCGCCTTCGGATTGTTTGCACTCGCCTTGTTGTCTGTGGTCGGGCCGTTGTTCGTCGCGGCGTTGCTGTTCGAATCCACGCGCGGCTACTTCTTCGCCTGGCTGGGTGCGTGCATCAACTATCTGATGCTGATCGTGTTCGCCCTCGTGCTGACATTGTTCCTGACGCAAACCGGCGAAGCGGTCATCGCCACGATTTCCGAGAATGACGAGATTGGCATGGCCGCGATCAAGGCGCTGGCCTTCTACGCGCTCGGCTTCTTTTTCTTCCTCCAGATTCCGATGCTGGCCGCCTCGCTCGGCGGCGGCGGGCCTGCGCTCGCCAACCAGTTTGCATCCGCCATCGCAGCGGCGGGCGGCTTTGTCGCCGGGCGCGGCGCGACCGCCACACAAGCAACCAGCCGCGCCATCGAACGTGGTTTTGCGCGCGGGATCGCCCGGATGCGGACGTCCGGCTCGGTCAGCCGCGGGACACAATGACAGGGAGTAGATCATGGGTAAGCGTATTCTGAGTATGGCGATGGCATTGGCGTTGATTGCGCCGAGCTATGCAGCAAACGCAGCGCCAAAATCGCCGAAGCTCGCCAAATGCGATGGCAAGCAGCGTCGCCCGGCCAATCCCTATGGTTCGATACTACCTAGCGTCGATCCGCTCAACGGAACGACAACGCCAGCGGAACCGGCACAAGGCCAGGAACAAAGACGCAGAGGTGTCGAAGTATTCCCCGAAAAAAACACGGCGGCACCGAAGCCTGAAGCGCCGAACGGCAGGCCCGAGAACAAAGTGCCGCCAATCAGCAGCCTGTCTCCGCAAATTTCCAATCAGAGTTGTTGAGCGTCATGGGCGGCGGCGTTTCCGACAGAGAGGATCTCAAAGCCTATTTTGCGGAAGCTGCAAGCTGGGATCACGACCGGCTGATTGCAGCCAATCGCTCCAAGCGGCTAGCGTGGATGGTCGCGGCGGTAGCGAGCGGACTTGCGATCACGGGAGTTGCGGCGGTTGCGATGCTGACGCCGCTCAAGACCGTCGCGCCCTATGTCATCACGGTCGATAAGGCGACCGGCGCGAGCGAGATTACCTCTCCAATGTCGGGCGACCGGCAGATCACCTATAACGAAGCCGTCGCCAAATATTTCCTCGCCGATTATGTTCGCAATCGCGAGGGCTGGATACCGCAGGCACGCCAAGAATTCTTCGAGGGCGTGCTGGCGATGTCGTCACGCGATGAGCAAGCGCGGTGGACCGCCTTCTACAGCAAGGACAATCCCAAATCGCCGCAAGCGACCTTCACCGATCTCGATACGGTGTTCGTCGCGGTCAAGTCCGTCACCTTTGTTTCCGCGAAGGTCGCGCAGATACGCTTCACCAAGACGCTTCAGCGCGGGGCAACTGTCACCGACACTCCCGCCATCGCGACCGTGACCTACGACACCACCGATACGCCCACGACCGAACAGCAGCGGTTCAAGAACCCGCTCGGGCTGGAGGTGCAGACCTACCGCGCCGACCTGGAGGTGACGCAATGAAACAAATGAGCCGCCTGACGGCGATAGCGTTGATGATGGTCAGCACACCCGCGCTGCCTGCCGAAACCCCGCACCCGACATCGCAGGACAATCGCATCCGCGAAGTGATCTACAGCGACACCCAGGTTTTCCGTATTGTCGGCGTTTTCCGCTCAGCAACGCAGATCGTGTTTTCCCCCGGCGAGCGCGTCGAGCATGTCGCGCTTGGCGATACGGTATCGTGGGAAGTGGCACCGGCTGAAAATTCGCTGTTCATCAAACCGCGCGAACTGGCAGGATCGACCAACCTGATCGTCATCACGCGGTCCAGCACCGGCAATCGCACCTACACGTTCGAGCTTTCAGCGCGACGCGGGGGCATCGGCGCACGGTCCGCCGATACCTTCTTCAAGGTCGTGTTCCGCTATCCGCGCGAGGAAGCGGCTGCGGCGCAGGCAGCGGCAACGCAGGCGGCCTACTCCCAGGCAGTCGCATTGCAAGCAGGGGCGATCCGCTCGGCGCTCGATATTGCCGTTCTCGAAGGGAAGCGGAACCTCCGAT
>CAYOZY010000095.1:0-10090 GCA_964408525.1 uncultured Sphingobium sp.
GCGCATCCAGCAGATCGCCTCTCAGGCGCTGCGCCGCCAGCTTCAGGGGCTGGGGCCAAGCCGCGCGCGCGACGGAGCCGTATTGGTGGTGGACAATGAAAGCGGCGAGGTGCTCGCCTATGTCGGCGGGGTGGGGCTGGGTTCGACGGCGGCGGCGGTCGATGGCGCCAATGCCTATCGGCAGGCGGGATCGACGCTCAAGCCCTTCCTCTATGCGCAGGTGATCGAGCGCGGCTGGCTGACGGCGGCATCCATTCTCGACGACAGCCCGGTTCAGCTCGACACCGCATCGGGCCTTTATGTGCCGCAAAATTACGACCGCAGCTTCAAGGGGCCAGTGTCGGTGCGCGCGGCGCTCGCAGGGTCGCTCAATGTGCCCGCCGTGCGCGCGCTGCTGCTCGACGGGGTTCAGCCCTTTCGCGACCGGCTGTGGGATCTGGGCTATCATGGCCTGACGGAAGATGGCGGCTATTATGGCTTCAGCCTCGCGCTGGGGTCAGCGGAGGTAACGCTGCTGGAACAGGCCAATGCCTTTCGCGCGCTGGCCAATGGCGGGCGCTGGTCGTCGCTGCGGGTGCGCGCGGGCGAAGAAGCCGCAAAGCCCCGCCCGATCATGACGCCGCAGGCCGCATGGATCATCTCCGACATATTGAGCGATGCTTCGGCGCGCGCCGCGACTTTCGGCACAGACTCGGCGCTGCGCCTGCCTTTCTGGGCCGCGGCCAAGACCGGCACATCCAAGGCGATGCGCGACAACTGGTGCATCGGCTATTCGGACCGCTTCACGGTCGCGGTGTGGGTCGGCAATCTTGAAGGGGACTCGATGAAGTCCGTCTCCGGCACCAGCGGCGCGGCGCCGGTGTGGCGCGATGTGATGATGGCGCTGCATCGCGACCGACGGGGACAAGCGCCGCCGCGCCCGCTCGGGCTGGAACAACGCCGCGTCGCTTTCTACAACGGATCGGAGCCACCGCGCGACGAATGGTTCATTGCCGGAACCGGGCAGGCCGATCTGGCAACCGCGCCCGACAGCGCGCGCCGCCCGCGCATCCTCAGTCCCGCATCGGGCAGCGTCTATGCGCTGGACCCGGACATACCCATCGACCGGCAATCCCTTGTGGCCGAAGTCGCGGGGGTTGCGACCGGCCACAGGCTGCGGCTCGACAACCGTGACATCGGCGCCGCGGGCGCCCAGCCGCAGCTACGCGCCGGCCCCGGCGCGCACAGGCTGGCGCTACTCGATCCAAGCGGGCGCGTGGTCGATCAGATACGTTTTACGGTACGGTAGCCAGAAGGCGCGCCACGGCGGCATGCCAAGCCTGTCGTCGGTCGCTCCGTTTCACGGCGTCAAGCGACGGCGCAAAGCGAGTCATGCTGTCGGCAATCTCTGCAGGCCCGCTCCTTTCCGGCCACAGGCCGACAGTAATCCCGGCGAGCAGCGCCGCGCCGAAGGATGTGGTTTCATGATTGGCGGGCCGCTCGACCGGAAGGCCGGTCAGATCGGCGAGGCATTGCGCGAACCAGTCGTTTGACGTCATGCCGCCATCGACCCGCACCAGCGACGGCGCAACCCCATCACCCGCTATCGCGTCGAGCAGGTCGCCGGTCTGGAAGGCAGCCGCTTCCAGCGCGGCGCGCGCGAAATGAGCGGGGCCGGTGTCGAGCGTCATGCCGCTGATCGCCGCGCGCACATCGCTGCGCCAGTGCGGCGCGCCTAGGCCGGTGAAGGCGGGAACGAGATGCACGCCGTGATCGTCCGGAACGCTCGCCGCGAGCCGCGCAGTATCTTCGGCGGACGCGATGATACCCAGGGTATCGCGCAGCCATTTGATCGCCGCGCCCGCGACGAAGATCGAGCCTTCGAGCGCA
This sequence comes from uncultured Sphingobium sp., assembly GCA_964408525.1. GTDB lineage: Bacteria > Pseudomonadota > Alphaproteobacteria > Sphingomonadales > Sphingomonadaceae > Sphingobium. The sequence goes on from CAYOZY010000095.1 coordinate 1,870, forward strand.
TAGGCCGCTTCATCGCCGATCCGGTAGGCGGGCGAGGTGAGAAGCCGGTTCGAGGACAGCAGCGGTTCCGCCCCGATATTGGCGAGCAGGAAACAGCCCGTGCCATAGGTCGATTTGATCGTGCCGGGTGAAAAGCAGCGCTGGCCGATCAGCGCCGCCTGCTGGTCTCCCGCCATCCCGGCGATGGGCAGCGCGCGGCCCGCCAGTGCGCCGTCACACTCCCCGAATATATGCGCATTGCCATGCACTTCGGGCAGCAGCGAGGCCGGGATATCGAACAGCGCCAGCAGCTCCTCGTCCCAGCAATGGCGATGAATGTCATAGAGCATCGTGCGCGAGGCATTGGTGATGTCGGTCGCATGTACCCGCCCGCCGGTGAGCTGCCACAGGAGAAAGCACTCTATCGTTCCGGCGGCGAGCTTGCCCTGCGCGGCCCGCTCACGCGAGCCATCGACATGATCGAGCAGCCATTTGAGCTTGGTCGCGGAGAAATAGGGATCGAGCAGCAGGCCGGTCTTTTGCCGGATCATCGGCTCCAGCCCGTCGGCGCGCATCGCTTCGCACAGGTCGGCGGTGCGCCGGTCCTGCCAGACGATGGCATTGGCGAGCGGGCGCCCGCTTTCCCGGTCCCAGAGGATGATCGTTTCGCGCTGGTTGGTGATGCCGATCGCCACGGCATCGTCATCCATCACCGCGCGCATACAGTGGAGCGCACCCGCCCATATCTCCTCCGGATCCTGCTCGACCCAGCCCGAATGAGGGTAATGCTGCGGCAGATCGCGCGAGGCAACCGCGAGGATCGCGCCATCCGCGCCATAGCGGATCGCGCGGGTGGAGGTGGTGCCCTGATCTATGGCGATGACGCTCTTGCCGCTCATGGCTGTTGCTCCTCGACATAGGCCTGCAGAGCCTCGACCTGCGCCGCGTTCATCTTCAGGCCCAGCTTGGAACGCCGCCAGACAATGTCCCGCGCGCTTCTCGCCCATTCGTGCGCGATGAGATGATCAACCTCGCGCGCATGCAGCCCGGCGCCGAAATCGCGCCCCATATCGCTAAGGCTTTTAGACGCGCCGATGACATGCGCGATATTGGTACCATAGGCGCATGCCATGCGCTCGATCATGGCGGCGGGCAGGAAAGGCCAGCGCCGCCGCACCTCATCAAGAAACGCTGCGAAATCGGCGATGTCGCCACCGGGAAGCGGGCGATGGCGCGTGTCTCCGCCGCTGATGCCGAGCCGGTTCAGCACATCCTGCGCCAGATGGCGCGCGGTGGTGATCTTGCCGCCGAATACGCTCAACAGCGGCGCACCGCTGCTATCGAGATCGAGATGATAATCGCGGCTGACCGCGCTGGCAGACCCGGCGCCATCGTCGAACAGTGCGCGGATGCCCGCGAAGCTGCCGACAATATCGGTCTGCGCGAGCGGCTCGCGGCGATAGCGGTTGACGGCTTCGAGCAGATAGCCGCTCTCCTGATCGCTGATATGGGCGTCGCTCGGCTGCTCTACCGGGGCGTCCGTTGTGCCGATCAGCGTGAAGTCTTCACGATAGGGAATGGCGAACACGATCCGGCCATCGGGCTGCTGGAACAGCCAGGCATTGTCGCCCTCGAAACAGCGCTTCACGACGATATGGCTGCCGCGCACCAGCCGCAGGCGGCTTTTTGTGCCGCCGGTGGCAGCGGCGCTCATGGATAGCACTTGCTCCACCCACGGCCCCGCAGCGTTAACGATGATCCGCGCCGAGATTTTCCCTTCGCCTTCCGGCCCAGGCCCATCGAGGGTCGCGCGCCAGCCGCTCCCTTCCCGCACCGCGCCGCAAAGGCGGGTCCGGGTGAGGATGCTCGCGCCCAGTTGCGCTGCATCGAGCGCGTTGGCCACCACCAGCCGCGCATCGTCCACCCGCGCATCCCAATAGCTGAAGCCGCGCCCACCGGCCGAGCGCAAGGCGGGGTCCATCAGCATGATCGAGCGGGAGCGGGGCAGCGTCCCCCGCCATGCCAGCAGGTCATAAAGCCACAGGCCCAGCCGCATGATCGGCCAGGGCCGCATCGAGGCATTATGCGGGATGCGGAATTCCAGCGGATGCACCAGATGCGGCGCCATGCGCAGCATGATCGACCGCTCGACAAGCGATTCATGCACCAGCGCGAACTCATAGCGTTCGAGATAGCGCAGGCCGCCGTGCATCAGCTTGGTCGATGCGGAGGATGTCGCCTGCGCCAGATCGCCTTGCTCGACCAGCATCACCTTTTGTCCAGCCAGCGCGGCCGCGCGGGCTATGGCGGTGCCGTTAATGCCGCCGCCTATGATGAGCAGGTCAGGGTCCATCGTCGCGATGCTATCACGCCGCGAGCTGATCCACCACCGTTGCTTCCGCCGCCTCCAGCAGGCGCTTTTCGAGCGTTTGAAGCCGCTGCTTGCTTTCGATTTTCCCGCCGAGCAGATCAGTGATGTAGAAGGTGTCGACCGCGCGCTCGCCATAGGTGGCGATATGTGCGCTGTGCACCGTCACCTTCGACTGGAACAGCGCATAGGAAAGGTTGAACAGCAGCGCGGGTTTGTCGCGCGCATGAATCTCGATCACGGTGAAGCGGTTCGACGCGCGATTGTCGATCAGAACATTGGCCGCGATGTCGAAGGCTTCCGCGCGGGCGCGGGGGAGCGGGCGCGCTTCCAGCCGGGGCTGCAGCTTCTGCTTGTTGGCGAGCGCATCCTCGATCCCCTTGCTGATCCGCGCGAGCTGAGCAGGGTCGTCGAAGGGCCGGCCCAGAGGGTCTTGCACCAGAAAATTGTCGATCGCCATGCCGTCGCGCATGGTGTGGATGCGCGCATCGATGATGCTGCCGCCCGCGAGATGGATCGCGCCCGCGATGCGATAGAAAAGGCCGGGATGGTCCGAGGCGTAGACCGTCACCAGTGTCGCCCCGCGTTCAGGATAGACCTGCGCGCGGATCGAAAGCGGTTCCTTCCCGGCAGCCAGTATCTGGCGGGCGTTCTGTTCCAATATGTCGACCGGCTCGGCGATGATGTAGCTCTCCGGCAGGCGCTTGGCCAGCCGCGTGAACTCCGCAGCCGAGCCACCCAGCGCAGCCTTCAGCGCTTCCTTCTTGGCCTCGATCCGCTCTTTGCGGCCGTTGGACTTGTGGCCCAGCCGCAGCACCTCCTCTGCGGCAACATAGAGATCGGTAAGCAATTGCCGCTTCCAGCTGTTCCACACGCCGGGGCCGACGGCGCGAATGTCCACCACCGTCAGCATCAGGAGCAGGCGCAGCCGCTCCGCGCTCTGCACCGTGTCAGTGAAATCCATGACCGTCTTGTAGTCGGAAAGGTCGCGCTTGAAGGCGGTCGCACTCATCAGCAGATGATGGCGCACCAGCCATGAAACCATCTCCGTTTCCGGCGCCGACATGCCAAGACGTGGACAGAGCTTTTCCGCGACTTCCGCGCCCAATATGCTGTGGTCGCCGCCGCGCCCCTTGGCGATGTCATGCAGCAGCACCGCGACATAGAGCACCCGGCGCGACAATATCTTGCCCATCAGCTCGGTCGCCAGCGGATGATCGGTAGCCAGTTCGCCCTTCTCGATGCGCGAAAGCAGCCCGACTGCCTGAATCGTATGCTCGTCAACCGTATAATGATGATACATGTCGAATTGCATCTGCGCGACAACCCTGCCGAAATCGGGCACGAAACGGCCGAACACGCCGGCCTCGTTCATCCAGCGCAACACGGTTTCCGGGTCGCGTGGACTGGTCAACACATCCATGAAAAAGGCGTTGGCGCGCGCATCCTTGCGGATGGCATTGTCGATCAGGCTGGCATCGCGGTTTGCCGCGATCATCGCTGCTGGGTGGACGGCCAGCCCATGTTTGTCGGCCAGCGCGAACAGTTCGAGCAGGCGCACCGGGTCTTTCTGGAAGAAATCGTCGGCGGGGAGCGCGATGCGCCCGCGCTCCAGCACGAAACCGTCGAGCTTGCGCGGGCGCCGGAAAAAAGCGGGAACGAAGCGGCGACCGCGTGCGGCCCATTGCTCGTCAAGATGGGCGAGGAACACCGCCGTCAGATCGCCCACCAGCTTTGCCATCAGGAAATAATAGCGCATGAAGCGCTCGACGGCCGACCGGCCGGAGCGCGCAACAAAACCCATGCGCTTCGCGATTTCGACCTGAAGGTCAAACGTAAGTCGGTCCTCCTCGCGGTTGGTGATGCTGTGCATGTGGCAGCGCACCGCCCAGAGGAAATTCTCGGCCTTCTGGAAATGCTTCAGCTCCTGACGGGTCAGCAGCCCGGCATCGACCAGCCCGGCGACACTGTCGACCCGGTTCACATATTTGCCGATCCAGAACAGGGTGTGCAGATCGCGCAGGCCGCCCTTGCCCTCCTTCACATTGGGTTCGACAACATAGCGGCTGTCGCCCATGCGCTTGTGCCGCGCTTCGCGCTCGGCCAGCTTTTCCGCGACAAAGGCGCGCGCCCCATCTTTTACCACTTCCGCGCCGAAGCGTCCCCGCGCCTCGTCATACACGGCCCGATCGCCCCAGACATAGCGCGCTTCGAGCAGGGCGGTGCGGATCGTCAGGTCCGATTTCGCCATGCGGATCATCTCGTCGATAGAGCGACTGCTATGCCCGACCTTGAGGCCCAGATCCCAGAGCGAATAGAGCATGGATTCGATCACCTGCTCGGTCCAGCCCGTGGGTTTGTAAGGCGTCACGAAGCCTATATCGACATCCGAAAAGGGCGCCATCTCGCCGCGCCCATAGCCACCGACGGCGAGCAGGACGATCTGTTCCGCCGTGCTGCGATTGCCGGGGTTGTAGAGATGATGCGTTGTCGCGTCATAAAGCAGGCGGAGAATCTGGTCGGTCAGGAACGCCTGAGCCTGAACACATTCGCGTCCGTTGGTTGGCCGCGCTTCAAGGCGACGCGTTGCTTCGGCCCGCCCTTGGGCCAGCGCTTCGGCGAGGATGCCGACGATCTTGCCGCGCAGGGCTGACGGATCGGATGCGCCGTCCTCTTCGGCCAGCGCCTCGATCCGCTCGGCAATGGCGCGGCGGTCGATAATGGCGCGGCGATTGGGGAGGGCAGAGAATATATCGGACATCTGGTTCGACCGTTTAGCGGCTCGCGCCCTCGTCCGCCAGCGCCTTGAGGCGATAGACGAGATCGAGCGCCTCGCGCGGGGTGAGCGCATCGGCATCGGCGGCGGCCAGCGCCGCGCGCAGCGGGTCTGGCGCGGCCTCTTCCGGCGCGGTGGTGGATGCGGCGAACAGCGGCAGATCGTCCAGCCCCGCAGCTATGCCCCCCGTCCTAGCCTTGCCCGCTTCAAGGCGGGAGAGCACATCCTTCGCCCGCGCCAGCACCGGCGGCGGCAGGCCCGCGAGCCGCGCCACCGCTATGCCATAGCTGCGGTCTGCCGGTCCTTCGCTAACTTCATGCAGCAGCACGAGGTCGCCCTTCCATTCGCGCGCGCGGACATTGTGGAGCGAAAGCGCGGGAAGAGTTTCGGCGAGGCGCGTAAGCTCGTGATAGTGCGTCGCGAACAGGCAACGGCAGCGGTTGACCTCGTGCACCGCCTCGACCACCGCCCATGCGAGCGCAAGACCGTCATAAGTGGACGTGCCGCGTCCCACCTCATCGAGGATCACGAAGCTGCGCTCCGTGGCTTGGCTCAGGATGGCCGCCGTTTCCACCATCTCTACCATGAAAGTTGATCGCCCGCGCGCGAGGTTGTCAGACGCGCCGACGCGGCTGAACAGGCGGTCGACAAGGCTCAATGTGGCGGAAGTCGCGGGCACATATCCCCCCGCCTGCGCCAGCAGCACGATCAGCGCATTTTGCCGCAGGAAGGTCGATTTGCCGCCCATATTCGGCCCCGTGACAAGCCACAGTCGATCCCCTTCCACAAGCGCGCAATCATTGGCGATGAATTGCTGGCCCTCGCGGCGCAGCGCCTCTTCCACCACAGGATGCCGCCCGCCGGCGATCTCCAGCCGCTGTTCCGTCACAAAGGCAGGCCGCGCCCAGCCGCCCTCCGCCGCGCGCTCCGCCAGAGCCGCCGCGACATCGAGCCGGGCGAGCGCCTGCGCCGCGCGCGTGATCGCATCCTTGCGCATGAGCGCCATCTCGATCAGGCCTTCGAGATGCGCTGCCTCGGCGGCGAGCGCATGAGCGCCTGCCTGCGCCACGCGGGTCGCCTGCTCATGCAGATCGACCGAGTTGAAGCGCACCACTCCGGCCAGCGTCTGCCGGTGGGTGAAGCCCGATCCCTCGCGCATCAGCGTATCGCCATGTTTGGCGGACACCTCGACATGATAGCCGAGCACGGCATTATGCCTGATCTTGAGCGATGCTATGCCGGTCTGGTCGCGATATTGCGCCTCCAACAGGGCGATGGCGCGGCGTCCATCGCTGGAAAGGCGGCGCAGATCATCGAGCGCGGCATCATAGCCTTCCGCGATATAGCCGCCATTCGACGCTTCCGTCGGCGGCGTGGGAACCAGCGCCCGCGCCAACTCATCGACCAGATCGCCATGGCCATCGAGCGCTGGCAACAGCCTGTCGATGAGCGCGGGCCTGCCATCTGCCTTGCACAGCCGCTCGCGCAGCATGCGCGCTTCGTTGAGGCCATCGCGGAGCTGGCCAAGGTCGCGCGGAGTCCCCCTGCCCATCGCCAGCCGCCCCAGCGCGCGCCCGACATCTGGCAGAGCGCGCAGCGCCGCCCGCAAGGCCTCGCGCTGGCCGGATCGATCATGCAGCCATTGCACCAGATCAAGCCGCGCCTCGATTTCCGCACCGTCGAGCAACGGCGCGGCAAGATCGGCGCCCAGCATGCGCGCGCCCGCGCCCGTCACCGTGCGATCGACGGCGTGCAGCAGGCTCCCGGATCGCGAACCGGCCATCGTCGAGACAATCTCCAGACTTTCGCGTGTTGCCGCGTCGATCGCCATATGGCTGCCCGGAGCGATACGCACCGGCGGCGCAAGATGCGGCAGGCGCCCTTGCCCCGCATGATCGAGATAGGCGAGCAGGCCGCCAATGGCCGAAAGCTCCGCCCGCCCGAAGCTGCCGAAACCATCGAGCGTCGCGACGCCGAACAGGCTCTTGAGCCGCGCTTCCGCGCGCGAGGAAGAAAAAGCGCTTTTCTCGAAGCCGTGAGCAGCGGGAATATCAAGGGCGCTTCCTTCGGCCACCACGATCTCGCTCGCGCCCAGCCGCGCCAGCTCGGCGGAAAGGGACGCGGCGTCTACGGGTATCGCCTCGAAGCGCCCGGTCGATATGTCCGCCGCCGCCAGCGCGATCTCGCCGCCCGCCTCGCCGATGGCGACGAGCATGTTGTCAGTTCGCGCATCGAGCAGCGTGTCCTCGGTCAGGGTGCCCGGCGTCACATAGCGGATGATGCCGCGCGCGACCAACGCCTTCGATCCGCCTCGCGCCTTGGCTTCGGCGGGTGTTTCAGTCTGTTCGGCAATGGCGACCCGGTGGCCGGCGCGAATGAGGCGCGCGAGATAGGCCTCGGCGCTGTGCACTGGCACGCCGCACATCGGGATGGGCGCGCCGCCATGTTCGCCGCGCGCGGTAAGCGCGATGTCGAGCGTTTGCGCCGCCGCCCTGGCATCGTCGAAGAACAGCTCGAAAAAGTCGCCCATGCGGTAAAAAAGCAGGCAATCGGCCGCCTGCGCCTTCAGCTCGAAATATTGCACCATCATGGGTGTAACGGGCATAGGCGTCATTGGAGCGGACGCGGCAGATGTCTGTTCGGGCGAACTCTTCATCCATGATGCGATAGCCGCTCGCGCATACGGACGAAAGGCCGTCGAACCGTTCCGGGTATAAAAAAGCGCGACGGCCCCTTGTGGCGCCCCCCATAATGCCGCTAGGGCAAACTAGCCCGCACGAAAATTTCAAGCCATCAGAGGACTAGCATGGCCGACAAACCGACGATTGAATTTTCCGAGCGGGAAGCCCTTCTTTTCCATTCTACCGGCAGGCCGGGAAAAATCGAAATCATTGCCTCGAAGCCGATGGCGACCCAGCGCGATCTTTCGCTGGCCTATTCGCCCGGCGTCGCGGTTCCGGTGAAGGCGATCGCGGAAAACCCCGCCACCGCCTATGATTATACCGCCAAGGGCAATCTGGTTGCCGTCATATCGAACGGCACGGCCATCCTCGGCCTCGGCAATTTGGGTGCGCTCGCCTCCAAGCCGGTGATGGAAG
>CAYOZY010000096.1:0-7945 GCA_964408525.1 uncultured Sphingobium sp.
ATCATCGCTTCTCACCTTGATTGTCGCAACTTCTCATCCAGAATGTCGCGCTACACCCACCAGTGCCCGATACCCCGCCAGATGAACCGCCACCCGCGCCAGTGGACGCTGGTGCCGCTTTGCCTATGCCGATCCCCCCGCAGGCGGTGGAACCTATCGCCGCACCCGCTACCGATACCGCCTTCCGTAAGGAAGGGGGCGGTGGTGCCCGTCACCGCGAAATCCAACTCATGATCCAAGAGCTAGGTGAGGCAGCAGGCTTCCGTGCCAGTGTGGAAGAGGTCATTCTTGACGGTGAGGGGCGGGTGGATGTCATCCTGCGGCGTGAAGCACTGACCATCTGCTGCGAGGTATCGGTGACGACCACCAAGGAGCATGAACTGTTGAACGTGCAGAAGTGTCTGCGTTTCGGGGCAGATCAAGTCTGGCTGATCGTGGATAATGTCAAGCGGGTAGCGAGCACGAGCAGTTTCATGCTGCCGCGACTGGCGGAACACGAGCAATCGAAGTGTCTGGTGCTCGGACTGGATGATCTTCGCCCCACCTTCGCGCCGCTGGGACTTCCTGCACCAGAAACGGAAAACATCGTGCGTGGGTATCGGGTGCGTTCCAAGCAATCGCGGGCAGCGGTGGGGACGTTTTTACGGAAGTCGCTCGATACGTTGGAATAATATGATAGAGATAGCTGCCACGGGGGCTAAATGAAACAGAGATTTATGAGTTGTATTGTATCCCTCGCGTTGCTGGCCGCACCGAGTGTGCCGATGCCTGCTTCGGCACATGGTGGTGGCCTCAACGCAGCGGGTTGCCACAATGACCGCAAGGGTGGAACAGGCTACCACTGCCACCGTGGATCATCATCATCTTCCTCGTCAACAGAGCGGTCACGGCCCTCTACGCTTTTGTCTGGTAGTGGCAGAGCTTTTCCAAACTGCGCGGCGGCGCGAGCCGCAGGGGCCGCGCCCGTTCGGGTTGGTGATGAGGGGTATGGCAGGCACCTTGACCGTGATGGCGATGGAGTGGGGTGTGAATGAAGTATCTGCAACCGTCCCAGCTACGCACGGATGACTAGCCAATGGGCAAAATTGTCAAATTCAAAGGAAAACGAAAATCCAAGCTGCCCACAGCATGGCAACCGTATATCCGAACACCGAAACAACCCCGTCTCTGGCACGGGGCCGTGGTGGCGGCTCTGCTTGGTACTCTGATTGGTGTGCAGTCGCTCAATCTCAGTGGTTTTCAGCTTCCCATCATCAGTGCTGGGGCAATATCTAACGCAGCGGGACTGGTGGCGACGCAACCGATGGACATCTGCCAGAGTGAACAAGAGAGCACCTGCGTTGTTGATGGTGATACGCTCCGTGTGGCGAATGAGCGCATCCGTTTGCTCGGTATAGATGCACCAGAACTGCCTGGACACTGTGCGAGAGGACGCGACTGTGTGGCTGGTGATCCGTTTGCTGCCACAGCGAACCTTGCTCGTGTGCTCGGTAGTGGCCGCTTAGAAGTGGAGCGTGTTGGCACAGATCACTATGGCCGCACCCTTGCACTGGTGACAGCGGGAGGTGTCGATGTATCATGCGCCCAGCTAAAAGGCGGATTCGCCGTATACAAACCACAGTGGGATAACGGCGGCAAACTGGCGGCACGGTGCCCCGCAAGCGCAGCGAACTAGGGACGGAAGGGAGCTAATAGGTGTTCACCAAGGAAACTCGTCTCCTGATCGAAGCCACTCTTCTCGGCACTGTTATGTGCATCGGCATCGTGCAGGCGGTGTATTGCCTTTTTCGGTAAGGAATAGGGTATTAAAATACCTTGCGCTCCAAAAGTTATATAATGTGAACCGTGACATTATTTGAGGCACTTGCGGCCATCATTTCAACTTACAAATCATGCGCACACAATATTGGAGATGGTATTTTGAGAACGTTCATTTAGAAATTAGGTTTCAGGGATGAGCTTTATTTCGTTTCACCCCTGAAACCCTATTCGTCAAATTTCTTAGAAGTTCATGCCGATGGCGGCGAGCACCTGATTACGCGAAAAATCGGCTTCATAATTGGAATAACGATACTCCAATTTACCAAACAAATTTCCACCGAAATTATGCTTATAACCCGCACCTAAACGAAATCCGTCGCCATTGTCGGCGGCCGAGACCTTAGAAATGCCATCGTCATAGGTCACTTTCAGGCGGGCATTTGTGTAGCCAGCTAGAACGTAAAGTTGGGACGCCTCTGACAGATTGTAGCCCAGACGTGCAACTGCGGCAATATCGCGACCTGCTAATGCGCAGAGACGATCGCCAACTGCTAAAACGTCGCTCTCACATTCTTTAGTTGAACTGTCGTCAAGGCTGGCTTCGACGCCGATAAATGCCTTATCTGACAGTGCGAAGTCATAGCCAGCAGCTATGCCATAAGCGACACCATCATCCGAGGAACCAGCAACAGAAACTTTGTCGTAACCGCCTTGTACCTGAACGTAAGCACCCTTTGCGAATGCTGGGCTCGCCATAGCAGTCATGGCGATCGCTGCAAAAACATAAGATTTCATATATTCTCCCTGCGTTGAGTTTCATTATATTTTTTGCGCCCCGAGGGGGACGATTACCGAAAGTTTAATTTAATGCAAGGCGTAATACAGGCTACTTAGAATGATGTAACTTGGATTTATGCGGTGGCGTAAATCCATCATTTGACATTATCCAGTGTCCGCACCGATTACGCGCTTTTGACATTTCCCGCCGCAGTAGCGTTCCTTGGTCAATCCCCAAACGGTCAGCCATTTCCTGACTGGTGAGGCCAAGCAGCCATCGCTCCCGCTTCAACCGCTCGCCTGCCGTCACGGGGACGGGTAGCGGATCGTAGCCCACGAAAGAGACAATGCGCGGATAGTATCGTGGGAGCGGTTGCTTCTGATCTTTCTCCCACGTCATGTAGGTGAATTGGCCCACACCAAGGATGCTGGCGGCATCCTTCTGCCTTATCCCCTGTATCTGCCGTGCTCGTTTCAGATGCTCACCCAATGTCTGCGGGTTCTTGACCAGCGCACTCGGACGGGGACATAGACGGCGGATTTTCGTGTATGGGAGCAATCCGAAGCCATATCGCGGCAAAGCAACACAAGTGTGTCGCTGTGGCCATATGGGCGATGCCTCGCTGGCCTGTTCGCGCGCGCCCCGGTGCGGCGCCGATTATCAGGGCAGGCTGTCCGGGCCGCTGCTCGATCGCATCGATCTGCATGTCGAGGTGGCGGCGGTGAGCGCGGCGGACCTTATGTTGCCGCCACCCGCCGAGGGCAGCGCAGAGGTCGCGGTGCGGGTGGCGCGGGCGCGCGAGGTTCAGACGCGGCGTTATGCTGGGGCGGGTGCGCGTACCAATGCGGAGGCGGATGGCGAGATGCTCGATGCAGTGGCGACGCCCGATGAGGCGGGGCGCAGGTTGCTCGCCGATGCGGCGGCGGCGATGAAGCTTTCCGCGCGGGGCTATACGCGGGTGCTGCGCGTGGCGCGCACCATCGCGGACCTTGGCGGTTCGGAAAATATCGGGCGGCTTCATATCGCCGAGGCTTTGAGCTATCGTCGGCGCGCGCCCGTTGCTGTGGGCGCCGAATAAGGGAGATATCCCATGCTGGATTGGATGCTGTTGCCGCTGAAGCGTTATGCGAAGTTCGGCGGGCGGGCACGGCCCAAGGAATATTGGATGTATGTCCTGTTCATCATCCTGTGCGCGATAGGACTCAGCATTGTCGAAAGCGCGCTGGGGCTGGGCGAGAGCAAGGACTGGGCCTATCGGAAGGGCTGGGCCGTCGGCGCGGGCGCCTATCACAATGCGGGGCCGCTGGTAGGGCTGTTCTATCTGGGAACGCTCATTCCCTCACTCTCGGTTGGCGTGCGCCGCCTGCACGATACGGACAGGTCGGGCTGGTGGCTGCTGCTCTGGCTGATCCCCTTTATCGGCTGGATCATCCTGCTCGTTATCATGGTGAGTTCGGGCACGCGCGGGCCAAATCGCTTCGGCCCCGATCCGGTGGAAGTGGGCGAAGGCGACGATTTATAGCGCGGTAGGAACGCTTAGCCCGCGAGACCGCCAGCCTCGGTCTTGACAAGCTTCAGCTCGGCGCCGTCCTGCTGCGCCGCGCCGGCCCCGGCGCCGCGCCTGTGGGCGAACCGGCCATCGACATGCGCGCCCTGCGCCACGGTGATGCTTTCATAGCTGACGTCGCCGGAGATGCGGGCGCTCGCCTCGATCACCAGCTCGCCGACGCTGACCGCGCCCTCGATATGCCCGGCGAGGCGCGCGGACTGGGCCTGAATCTGGCCCTTGATGTGGCTTTCGGATCCCTGCACCAGCGAAGCGCAGGCGATGTCGCCTTCGACCCGCCCGTCGATGTGGAGATCGGCGGCGGCGCGGATGTCGCCGCTGATGGTCACGTCCGATCCGATCACCGAGAAGGTGGACTTAGCCGACATGGTCGGTCTGGACGGCTTGGGCGCGGACGACGCGCTGCTTTGCGATTTGCTGGACTTGGAGAACATCTTGGCGAACCTCCAGAAAGCGGCGGGGGTTAATGGCCGCGCCATTGACGCGCACCTCGAAATGCAGGTGGGTGCCGGTCGAGCGGCCGGTGGACCCCATGCGGGCGATGGCGAAGCCGCGCGCCACATCCTGCCCCGGCCGGACGCCGAAGCGGGAAAGATGGGCATAGCGGGTCATGATCCCGTGGCCATGGTCGATCTCGATTACATTGCCATAGCCCTGCCGCTGCCCGACATAGGCGATGCGGCCCGCGGCGGCGGCGAGGATTGGCTGGCCATAGGCGCCGGGGAAATCCACGCCGGCATGAAAGGCGGCGTGGCCGTTGAACGGATCGCGGCGATAGCCATAGGAGCTGGTGAGCATCGGGCTGGCGGTTGGGCGACCCGAAGGGATGGCGACCAGCCCGCGTTCGAGCGCATTGAGACGGGCGAGCGCATGGGCCAGATCGGTCAGTTCCTCGTCGGCGGCGATGGTGCTGTCGGCCCACGGAATATAGGGGCCGCCCTGCGCGGAAACGCGGGAGGACCGGACGGCGATCTGGTCCGGGTTGAGGCCGAAGCTGCGGATCGCGGCCTCGGCGCGCGCTGAGCGCTGGTCGATGAGCGCGGCGAGACGGCGGGCGAAGCGCGTCTGGCGCTGTTCAACGGCGCGTAGTGTCGCGATGTCCGGGGCGGCAGCGCTCAGCTTGTCGTTCTTCTTCGAGGCCTTTTCAGGCGCGGCCCCATTGGCGCTATCGGTGCTGGTGTCGGGCGCGCCGACCACCGCGGGATCGTCCGCCGCCGGGCCAAATTGACTGCGCACCATGTCGTCGAGCGCGTCCTGCCGCCGGTCGAGATCCGTTACGATTTCGCTGGACGAGCGCTTATAGGCATTGACCTTGCGCGCCTCGACAGCAACGGCGCGGGCGCGTTCGTCGATCGCCGCGCGATCATTGGCCATGGCGGCCTGATTGTAGAGCATGGCGAGAGTGGCGACGAGCCAGGCGGCCGCGCACAGCCCAAGTATCAGCGCGACGCCGATTTGCAGGCGCGAGCCGATGCGCAGGAAGCGCACCCTTCCTTCGCTGCGGAAGAATATTTCCTTCTCCGCGAAGATTTTGGTCAGCCGTTGCTGGAGCATACCAGACCGGCTTTTCAACATGGCTATCAAGGCGACCCCAACCCCATATTCTCTTTTCCCGTCCGCTCGGACCGGGCGCTCCGGGTATCAAATGAATCGGAGCGAATCGAATCCGGGCGGCCTATCCCGGTTGAATCGAAAGATTCGCGGGATGAGTCGTTCGGCGTCTCCCTGACACAGGATGATTCATCCAAGACAGACGCCTTGCGACTCGGAAAATGGGTGGGCAGGGGGGGGCACCTGCGGGTCGGATCGCCCGTCCCGCCTCCTGATGGGTCCTGACCCTTAGCACTACTTTGGCAGAACCTTGATTTTTGGGATTCCCTTGGCGTTGAATGCGTGATTCATGAGGAGCCAGCTTTTATGGAGGCTGGCGATGGACGAGGACTGGCAAGCAGATCTGGAGCGATGGCTTGAGCCGTATCTGGGCAGTCTGGCTAACAAGACGCGGCGGCGGATGTGCCCGGCCTATATTGCCGGTTTGATCGGGCCTGGCGATCGCAAGAGCATCCAGCCCATGGCAGCCCGCTCTGACGCCATTCCTTATGACCGGCTGCATCATTTCATCGGGGCAGGTCTGTGGGACAGCGCGCCGCTGGAAGCGACCCTGTGGAACCAGGCAGACCAACTGGTTGGCGGCGACAAGGCCTGGCTGATCATCGACGACACAGCCCTGCCCAAGAAGGGCAAGGCTTCGGTCGGCGTTGCCCCGCAATATGCTACGGTGCTCGGCAAGAATGCGAACTGCCAGACGCTGGTTTCGATGACACTCGCATCGGGTGAAGTGCCCATTATGCTGAGCTTGCGCCTGTTCCTGCCGGAAAGCTGGACCGATGATACGGCGCGAATGGCCAAAGCTGGCGTACCCGAGGGCTTCCAGAGCTACCGCACAAAGCCCGAGATTGCCGTGGAGGAAATCGACCGCGCAATCGCTGCCGGGGTTCGCTTCGGCTGCGTACTGGCCGATGCCGGCTATGGGCTCTCGGCATCGTTCCGGCAGGCACTCACCGCCCGGGATTTATGCTGGGCAGTCGGTATTCCCCGGCACCAGAAGGTCTATCCGGCTGATGTACAATTGATCTTCCCGGTAGCGGCGCGTGGCAGGCCACGTGTCCGGCACGTGCCCGATGTGAAATCCCGGGCGGCTCATGCCATACTCGAGGATGCGAAATGGCGACAGGTCAGTTGGCGGCGGGGAACGAAGGGAAGGCTGAGCGCCCGCTTCGCCGCCATGCGCGTGCGCATCGCCGATGGTCAGTCCCAGCGGATTGGTTCTGCAGGAGCTCAGCATATGCCCGGCGAAGAGGCTTGGCTGGTGGGCGAGCATCGTTCGAACGGCGAGCGCAAATACTACCTCTCCAATCTGCCTGCAGAAACCGCGATCCGAGAGTTGGCAGGTGCGATCAAGGCCCGCTGGATTTGTGAACAAGCCCATCAGCAACTCAAGGAAGAGCTTGGCCTCGATCACTTCGAGGGAAGATCATGGACGGGACTGCATCGACACGCGCTCATGACAATGATGGCCTACGCGTTCCTGCAAACAAGAAGGCTCGCTCAGGCGGGCCGGAAAAAAAAGAGTCTCCGGGCCGCCACCTCAACCCAGCCTGCCAGCAGTCCGCCAAGCCATCCTTGATCGCCTGGCGCGCTCGCCGCCAAGCCATTGCCCTCACTGCAAAGGCCGTCTGCTTGAACCAACTCGCAAAATTCTGCCAAAGTGGTGTTAGCTCGCCAGCGCGAAGTTCTCGTCATCGTCGGCCTGCCGCCTGAGCGCAGTGGCGGCAACGGCCTGATGCATTCGGCCCTGGATCGAGACGTCGTTGTTCGGCATGTCTATCTGGAAATTGCCGACAAGGCGGGCCAGCGCTTCCGCCTCGGTGGCGAGGTTGCGCGCCGAAGCGGTCGATTCCTCTACCATCGCGGCGTTCTGCTGCGTCATGCTGTCCATTTCGCCGACAGCGTCGTTGACCTGCACCAGCACCAGCGATTCCTCTTCCACCGAACTGGCGATCTCGTTCATCAGCTTGGTGATCTCGCTGACACGCTCGACGATATGATCGAGCGTTTCGCCTGCTTGCCCCACCAGACGGACGCCGTTTTCGACTTGCGCCGCGCTGGATGTGATGAGCTTCTTTACATCGTTTGCCGCGTCCGCCGTGCGCTGGGCAAGGCCGCGCACTTCGGCAGCGACCACGGCGAAACCATCGCCCGCTTCGCCCGCGCGGGCTGCCTCGACCGCGGCGTTGAGCGCGAGCAGATTGGTCTGGAAGGCGACATTGTCGATGAGC
>CAYOZY010000096.1:7955-10002 GCA_964408525.1 uncultured Sphingobium sp.
TCTGGCTGATCTGTTTCGAGCTTTGTTCGATCTCGTCCATCGCAGCGATCGCGTCATGCACGATCTGCCCGCCCTTTGC
Organism: uncultured Sphingobium sp.; assembly: GCA_964408525.1. Lineage (GTDB taxonomy): Bacteria > Pseudomonadota > Alphaproteobacteria > Sphingomonadales > Sphingomonadaceae > Sphingobium. The sequence goes on from CAYOZY010000096.1 coordinate 8,035, forward strand.
GGCGGCGTCATGCGTATCGAGTACCGCGCGATTGGCTTCCTTTGCCGCGTCGGCGGTCTCGCGCACCGATCCGGTGGCGGTCGTCATCGAGGCGGATGTTTCCTCCAGCGCGGCCGCCTGCTGCTCGGTGCGGATCGAGAGATCGTTCGATGCCTGGGCGATTTCGCCGGTGCCGATCTGGATCGCGTCCGACGCCTCGGACACCGCGCGCAGGGCGCTGGCGACGGACGTGAGCGCTGAATTGAAGTCCATCCGCAAATCCTCATATTGGCCCGCGAACTGGTTCTCGATGCGATAGCTGACATTGCCGTTGGCGAGATGGCGCAGCGCGACGCTCAGCGCCTCGATGATGCGCGTGCGCTCCTCTTGCTGTTGCCGGCCGACTTCTTCCAGCGCGCGCTTGTCCATCTCCGCCTGACGGAAGGCGACCAGCGCGCGGGCGACATCGCCCATCTCGTCGTTGCGGTTCTCGCCTTCAATCGCGGTTGAAAGATCTCCGCTGACCATAGCGCGCATGGTTTCGGCAGTACGAGCGAGCGGGCGGGAAACGCGGTTCAGCATGATCCACGTAAATGCGCCCACGCCGGCAACGAGTAGGATAGCGAGGACGGAAAGGACAGTCATCACGCTGGAAAGCGTCTCTTCGCCTTGCTTCTCTATCCGAGCAGTGGAGGTGGTCAGTTCAGCAATCACCTTGTCCATAATCGCGCGGTGCTGTCTATAATGCGGCGCCAGCACATTCTGGTGAATCTGCCGCGCACCCTCAAGATCGTTGCGCCGCAATGCCGGTATCAGTTTTCCATCAGCAAGCGCAAACATCTTGTCTGCCTCGGCGAGGGCGGAATTCAGCTCTTGCCGCATCCGGGTCGGCAGTTCCTGTTTGGACCAGAATGCCTTTCGATCCTCATATTCGATCTTCAGCTTTTCGACATTGCTGATGTGGAATTCACGCAGCTTCGGCTCGTCGATCGCAAGCGTCATTTCAAGATAGGGGCGGACAATGAACAGGGCTGGTGGCATAGCGTCCCCACCGAGAGTGAGCAGCTTGCGCTGTTCGATCTCCAGTTCGCCGCCGAGGCGGATCATGTTGACGTCCCGTACTGCGAGGGCACCGCCGAGAGTAAGGAGAACGAACAGCGCGAGCGCGCTCAGTTGGATAAGTTTGCGAATGGTCATGCCCAGCTTCCTGAGAAAGTGTCGTTGCATGCATTATAGGACGGGAAAGTTAGCGTCGGGCGCATGGTTAATTTTTCGGCTGCGAAAGGCTGCGCGAGGCCGCGAAGCTGCGCGCTTGACCGAAAGGGGAGGCGCAGCTATAGGGCGCCCTGCCTCGCGGCCCGTAGCTAGGGATTCTCGCTATCCATTCATGGATTCGCGCTGTTCCGAAATGCAGACCGGCGGGTCATACATTAGAGCTGAACATTGCCGGCTTGTCTTGCGGGTCCAGGAGGGTTTTACCCACCGGGGCCATTGTTGTTGCGATAAGCAACAGCGGCGTGAGGCGGGTGGCGGTAAAGTAACTGAAAAGGTGAAGGGCTTCATGCCAACGATTAACCAGTTGGTCCGCAAGGGCCGCGAACCGCAGAAGGCCAAGTCGAAGGTCCCTGCCATGGAAGCGAATCCGCAAAAGCGCGGCGTTTGCACCCGTGTCTATACTACCACCCCTAAGAAGCCGAACTCGGCGCTTCGCAAGGTTGCCAAGGTCCGCCTTACCAACCAGCGCGAAGTCATCACCTATATTCCGGGCGAGGGTCATAACCTTCAGGAACATAGCGTTGTGCTGATCCGCGGTGGTCGTGTGCGCGACCTTCCCGGTGTGCGCTATCATGTGCTGCGCGGCGTGCTCGATACGCAGGGCGTCAAGGACCGTAAGCAGAGCCGTTCGAAGTACGGCGCGAAGCGTCCGAAGTAAGACAGGGGAGAAACAGATATGTCACGTCGTCGTCGCCCCGAGAAGCGCATCATCCT
>CAYOZY010000097.1:0-9942 GCA_964408525.1 uncultured Sphingobium sp.
CCCGCCCCAGAGATAAAGCCCGCGCGGCGGTTCGGGCAGCTTGCGCAATAGCTTCCACAGCGTCGATCCGCGTGGCGGAACGGCCTCAAGCTCCTGCTGCAATGTCGCGAGACGCGCCGCCGCCGCCGCCTGATCCGGGTCCGCGCGCAATTCTCCGGCGGCGACCATGGCCTTGTAGCGATGAAAAAGGTCGGTCATCGACCTGCCGCACTCCTCAGAGCTGGCGCTCGACCATCATCTTCTTGGTTTCAGCGATCGCCTTTGCGGGAGACAAGCCCTTGGGGCAGACATTGGCGCAGTTCATGATGGTATGGCAGCGATAGAGGCGGAAGGGATCCTCCAGCTCATCGAGCCGCTCGCCGGTGAACTCGTCGCGGCTGTCGGCCAGCCAGCGATAGGCCTGAAGCAGGATGGCGGGGCCAAGGAACTTGTCCGAGTTCCACCAATAGCTGGGGCAGCTTGTCGAGCAGCAGGCGCACAGGATGCACTCGTAAAGCCCGTCGAGCTTCTCGCGATCCTCCGGCGACTGGAGCCGCTCCTTGCCCGAAGGCGTGGTCGAAACAGTCTTGAGCCAAGGCTGGATCGAGGCATATTGCGCATAGAAATGGGTGAAATCAGGGACAAGATCCTTGATGACGTCCATATGCGGCAGCGGCGTGATCTTCACCTCGCCCTTGCAATCCTCGATCGCGGTGGTGCAGGCGAGGCCGTTCTTGCCATTGATGTTCATCGAGCAGGAACCGCAAATGCCCTCGCGGCAGGAGCGGCGGAAGGTCAGCGTCGGGTCTTGCTCGTTCTTCATCTTGATCAGCGCGTCGAGCACCATCGGCCCGCAGGTGTCGAGATCGATCTCGAACGTGTCGTAACGTGGGTTCTCGCCCGAATCGGGATCGTAGCGATAGACCTTGAAGCTTTTCACCTTGGCGGCGCCTTCGGCCTTGTGGACCTTGCCCTTGCCGTTGATCTTGCTGTTCTTCGGAAGCGTGAATGTCGCCATGTCCAGTCCTCGATTTGATGGAAAGCCGATAGCCAATCATGGCGCGAAGGCAAAGACTTTCTTGCGGATCACCCCATTTGTCGATGAGTTTGGGCCTCGGCCGCGATTTGGTCGAAACGATCGTTCATACTGGCAAAAAGCGCCTCGTTGGTCGATGCCATGAGAATCTCGCGGTTCATATAACGCGAGCGGGGATTGTAATTGAAGCTGCCGAAATAGGCTGCGCGCTCATGTCGCGAGGTCACGAGCAGGAATTTGGCATGGAGCGGCAGGCGCTCCGGGTGGACATAACGGGCGATGTCCGCTCCTGCCGCGATCATTGCCATGACAATCGAACCGGGAACGCGGCGCTCCGTATCATGCACCAGCAGCGTCACCGCCACGCCCCTTTTTGCGGCACGAATAAGGCTATCCGTGAGAAATCCCTGCTTGAGATGGGAAATCGCGCCCTTGATTCTGTCTCCCCCCTGCAATGCATCCAGACGCGGCTCGATGACCGCAGGGCGCAGGCGAGGATAGAACCATGCGAGATTTTCTCCCGCGTCCACCATTTTGTTCTGGTCGGCCCGGAAACGCAGCGCGAAACGGCTCAGCCCCAGAACATGGGCGCGCAAGGCCGCAACGATGCCGGGATCGGAAAATTCCACCAGCATATTGTGCCCACGATCCTGATCGCCAATTTCGCGGATGATGTCCGCATCCTCCGGCTGATCGCCCGAAGGGTTGAACGATCCGACCAGAACATGCGGAACGGGATGCGAGAAGCAGTAGATCTTGCTGTGAAGATGGGGGTGAAGCGGCGCCAGTGCCTTGATGGGCGGTGCGTGCAGATGAAGGCCGCCATGTAATCCATGCTCGCGCAGGAGCGCAATGACCGCGCGGTTGACGGTCTTGCGGCGGGGACATGCCTCCACGTGAAGGCGCACTCGGACGCCCCTGTCGCTCGCGGCCATCAAGGCCATCGCCAGGGCACGATCCCGGAAATAATAGGTAGACCAGCTTATCTCGCCACCGGGTGGCACCGCCTCCACATGGGCGCAGAGCATGTCCCTCAACAGGCGCGGCGGCAGGTCCGGCCCGCCAAAATGAACACAGGGAGCGGCGGGGTCACCCAGAGCTGTGCCCGCCAACGCGCCTTGTTCAGACATGGCGCGCGACAAAATCGGCGACATGATGAAGGATACCCGAAGCAAAGGGGCCACGCCCCATGCGCTCATAATATCGCGCCCAGTGCGTCCGGCGCCGTTCCTCGATCACGTCACCGGCACTGTCGAACAGATGGGCCGCCATGTCGGGCTTGCCATAAACGAGCATGCCGGCCATCGCCTTCGCCAGCATGGCTTCGCCCCTGTCGCGCGGCAGGGCGTTGATCCGGTCCAGCAGCCTCTGTTCTTCCAGCACGAAAATCGCGTCGCAATAGGCCAGCCGCCCCGCGCGTTGCCCACCGCCAAGACTCGGATTGAAGATGCCCGCCGAATTTTTCCGGCGATAGCGCTTGAGACGATAGAGATCGAGCAATTCGAACCCATGATCGCCCATGAACGCCATGATGTCGCGGATTGTCGCCTGCCCCTCGTAGCGCTGGAAAAACGACACCTCTATTTCCGCTATCAAAACCGATGAGTAGAGGCAGCCAGCCGCCCCCTGCAATATCGACAACTCGCTTCCCTGCGTGTCGACCTTGATCGCGTCGACGCTCCTGCCATCGGCGGCGGCAACCGCATCGAGCGTATCGACCGGCATTTGCAGGGTCGATTCGACGACCGTGTGCCCGCTCTTCTTGTGATAGCTTTCGAGCAGCGCCCTGTTCGGAAGCAAAGTGGAGGACATGTTGGCAAGGGCCGTTATATTGAGCGTCGCCTGTCCGGCCTCTGTCCCCAATGCCAGCGGATAGACGACGTCCCTCCCCCGCCTTTCCTTTACGCCACCCTCGCGCGGTTCGAACAGCATGGCGGAGATCACGGGGCGAAGCGGCTGCCAGCGCTTGTGCAGCCCGCCGGCTGAACCGACATCGGCCAGCACAAGCTCCACTCCTTCGGGCCATGCATTTTTCAACAGTCCGAACGACATCCTCATCCCCCTGCCGCGTCGCGACACTGGCGGACCAAGCATGACATTCCCCGATTGTCAAACCTTGCGCATAAGCTTCGATCGCCTTTTGACAGCTTCGGCGCCTCTGATATGAGAACGCGCGCGAGAATTGCGTTCAGCGCAAACCCGGTTTCATGCAACTATCAGTTTGTGAGAGATATGACGCAGCTTCATCTGTCAAACCCGAACGACACCCCGATATGGGGCATGAGCAACGAGGAGCGGGTGCGGCGCCTTGCAAGGCAGGAAACCGCAAAGCAGCCGATAGCGGAAGGCATGCAGCTCCATGTCAATCTCGACTATGCGTTCGATCCGCTGTTGTTGCGCCTGGCGCTCAAGATGCCGGGCACGGCCTTCGTTCACGGCGCAGACCCGGTGCTGGGCCAATGGGCGGATGCCCCCGGCGCGACCGTCGATCTCGCCACCGGCCCCGGCTTCTACAACGAGCAGCTCCGCAAGAAGGAAACGCCCTTCGCTATGCGCCTGACGCCCGACACGCGATACAGGATCGAGCGGGCGAGCTATTCCGGTGCCTATAAGGGCGTGACGGACCTGCTCACCAAATATCTCTGGCCGGAACTGGCCTTTCACCTCACCCGGCTGGCAGCCGCGCTGAAAATGACGCCCAATATGGTGACCGCCATCGGCGCGATCTTCTGCGTCCTCGCCACCGTGCTTTTCTGGCGCGGCGAATTCTGGGCGGGCACGGCATGCGGCTTCGTTTTCATGGTGCTCGACACGGTGGACGGCAAGCTCGCGCGCTGCACGATAACGTCCAGCAAATGGGGCAATGTGTTCGACCATGGCATCGATCTCGTTCATCCGCCCTTCTGGTGGGTGGCCTGGGCGGTGGGGCTTGAAGCCGTCGGCCTTGGCCTTACCCGGCACAGCCTGACATGGGTGATGGTCGCCATTCTCGGCGGCTATATCGTCCAGCGCCTGATCGAGGGCCTTTTCATGCGCATGAACGGCGGCATGCACAGCCACATCTGGCGCCCGTTCGCGCGCTGGTTTCGCCTCAGCACCGCGCGCCGCAACCCCAATATGGTGATATTGGTGGCGAGCCTGATTGCTGGCAGGCCCGACATGGGGCTTGTCGCCGTTGCGTGGTGGACGCTATTCTCCCTGCTGGTCCATATGGTGCAGCTCGTTCAGATGATGATCGCCAGGGCGCGCGGGCAAGCCATTACGAGCTGGCTGGAGCAGAACGCATGAACGCAACCATCGAGAAATTCGGTTGGCCCGCAACGCTGATCGGCGAAACAGCCCATTGGGTGGTGCTGTTGCGGCCCGCTCAGGTCACGCTCGGTTCGCTGGTGGTCGCGGCCAAATCCGATGCGCTTGCCTTCGGGGCGCTCCCGACCGGATTTCATGCCGATCTCGCTATTGTCACCCGCCGGGTGGAGGCGCTGCTATCCGCAGCGGTGGGCTATGAGCGCATCAACTGGTTGATGCTGATGATGGTCGATCCGCATGTGCATTTTCATGTGTTTCCCCGACAAGAGGGAACGCGCGAACGATATGGCCTGACGCTGAGCGACGCGGGCTGGCCCGGTCCGCCCGATCTCAAATCCGCCACGGCGCTGTCCGACGAACAGATGAAGCTCCTGCGCGACTGGCTGGCAGGGCACTGGGCTGCCACGCAATAGCCGTCAGACCCGCGAGTCGGCTCTATTCCCAGCCTGCGGTCAACCGTTCCGCAACTTCGACATCATTGAGGAAATCGACCTCGCCCCACTCCATCCCCTCGATGGAGACGGTGCCGACCTTGCCGGTTCCGGCGATCTGGTCGATCACCTTGAGATACCAGTTCTCGACCCCCGCGGAGGTGCGCATCATCGCTTCGACCGCGCTACGGAACAGCGCCGCTCCTTCGCCCCTGAACGCTAAAAAACCAATGGATTCGGCGTTGCTCTGCGCGGCACTGAGCGTCTTGCCGATATGCACCAGACGGTCGCTTTTACCCACATCGGCGCGCTCGACCTTCATATCGTCGCTGTCATACTGATGCTTCACGTCAACCGTGACGCAGATCGGAAAATCCCCGCCCTGTTGCACCCGCCCGACAAGCGGCTGCGACACCAGCGTGTCCCCGTTCAGGATCAGGAAATCGCCTTCCATCGCCTCACGGACGATCCAGCAACTGCCAAGATTGTCGGCGACCTTGAAGAAGGGGTTGAAATGCGTGACGAGCATCAGATCCGGGCTGGCGAGACGTTCCAGTTCGCGCTCCACCACATCGGTCATGAATCCGGTCACGACATGAATTTCCCGCACGCCCTGCGAGGCCAGCGCCCTGATCTGCCATTCGATCAGCGTGCGCCCAGAGCAGTCGATCATGCATTTGGGCATGTCGGCCGTAAGTGGCAGCAGCCGGGAGCCTTGCCCCGCACTCAGGATGATGGCCCGTTCGATGGGGGCGGAATATCGGTAAGTCATGCGCTCCCCATAATGGGATAGACCTCCTGTGCAAAACATGTTTTGCATCGCCGCTATATTTGAGGCACGGGTTCTCCCGACATCATGCCCGGCATCCACTTCACCCGCTTCCGCCACTGGATTGAGTCCGACAATCCGCTTGCGCGGATATTGCGCAACATGCTGTGGCTGGGATCGAGCAAAGGCGTGGGCGCGGTGCTCAGCATCGTCTATCTCGGCATAGCGACGCGCACGCTGGGCGTGGCGGGCTTTGGCCGGTTCGCGCTGGTGCTGGGCGTCGGGGTGCTGATCTCCACTTTCGTCCAGTTCGATTGCTGGCGCGCAATATTGCGCTTCGGCCCGCATTACCGGCGCGATGGCGACGGGGAATCGCTCGGACGGCTCGTGGCGGCATGCCGCCTGTTCGACTTTGCGACCGCAATCATAGGATGTGGACTGGCATGGATGATTCTCGCCATTTTCCATGACAAGATGGACCTTGGCGACGATCTGGTCGCGGTCGGAACTCTCTATTGCTGCGTGCTGCTGCTGGCGACGCGATCCACCCCTATGGGCATATTGAGACTGCACAACAGGTTCGATCTTGGAGCCTATGCCGATTCGATGGTTCCGATCACCCGAATGGGCGGAGCGCTCGTCAGCCTGTTCCTCGATGCCGATGTCCGGACATTTCTTGTCATATGGGGCTGTTCGGAAGTCGCAGCGGCCATCACATTCTGGCTGCTCGCCTACAGGGTCGACCCCGCCTCTCTGAACATGCGGCATACCAAAGGCATCATGGCGCTATATCGGCGTGAACCCGAATTGCTCCGGTTTCTCGGAGTGCTCAATATTGCGGGGACATTGACCCATTCGGTGAAGCAGTTGCCGGTGCTGCTGATCGGCAACTATGTCGGCCCGATCGCCGCCGGTCTTTATCGGCTGGCCAATCAATTGACCAAGTCGCTTTCCAAGACATCGCTGCTCGCCGCACGCTCGGTCTATGCCGAACTCAATCAGGTGCACGCCCATGGCGGCATGGAAGCGCTGCGCCGCCTGCTGGCGCAGACCAACCGTATCGCGCTGTTTTCCGCGGTAATTCTTGTGCTGGTGGTGGCGTTACTGGGCAAGCAGATATTGGCGCTGATCGCCGGTGACGCCTTCGTCGCGGCCTACCCCCTGTTGCTGCTGCTGGGCATGGCCGAAGCCGTCGAATTCATGGGCATCAATTATGAACCGGCGCTGCTGGCCAGCACGAGCGGCAAGACGGTGCTGAGGCTTCAGGTCGCCGTTGCCGCCCTGTTGCTCTTGCTGCTGGCGATTTTGCTGCCGAAGATGGGCGCGTTGGGCGCGGCCTATGCCATGCTCGGCGCGGCGATTGGAAAATGGATATTGTTCAGGACAGCCACCAAACGCCATATTCACTTACAGGGAAAGGCTTGACGCAAAGTCGGCAATAATCGAACGCATGGCGGCAGAAATCAGGGGGTATATAATGATGGATCAGGCGGAAATTCAGAAAAACCTTCGGTTCGCGATGCGCGGATTCGCCAGCGCCGTTTCAATCGTCACCGGGGCGGACGATACAGGCGCCCGCTATGCCATGGCGGCCACCTCCGTCACATCACTGAGTTTCGATCCGCCAAGCATGCTGATGTGCATCAACCGCGACGCTTCCTTTTCCCCGCTGATCGCGAACGGCAGGGATTATTGCATCAACATCCCCCATCATGCGCAACTCGAACTTGCCAATGACTGCTGGGCCAAGCCGCAGGGGGAAGAACGCTTCGGCAGCGCCGAATGGATCCAGGAACCGGGCCAGCCCCCGATATTGAAGGGCGCGCAGGCAGCCATCGTCTGCCGCATTGCCCAGCTCGTCCCCTATGGCACCCACGACATCGTCATCGGCGAGGTGCTGGCGGTGCATATATCCGGTGAAATTGATCCGATCCTGTTCATGGACGGAAAATACAGCGCGATCGGGAGACAGGCCTGAAGGCAGCGAAAATCAGCAGTTCGCCCATATGTTGAGATAATGACCGAAGGCCAGCGTGGCGACACCCGCAACGGTATAAACCGCTTCCCCGCCGCCATGGGGCAGCGAGAGCGCACCCGCCATGAAGCCCAGACCGAGCGATCCGATCGCCACCGGCAGCAGCCGCCCATGCCGCCGCGCGCCAAACCAGAGCGCGACCGCGCCTAGCACGATGGCGAGCGCAAGCCCCACCTCATGGATGACCGGATTTTCGAAGATATGCCCGACGGAGGAAAGCAGGCCCACCAGCAGGATCGTCGCCAGACAATGCACGGCGCACAGCGCAGACAGGGCAATAGCCATGCCGTCCAGTCGCCTCGCAATGTTCAGCGAATCCGTCACCGATCCTCCTCAAGGTTGAACCCATATAGGAAGTAAGTTATTACGATACAATATAACATTTCGTCCTACTTTCGTCACGCGACATTCACCGGCACCTTGAATTCCCCTCGGCTCAGGCGCATGGAGCCGCCATGCCTTCCTCTCATGCCGCCCTCTTGCGCCCCCACCGCCCTCGCGCCATTGCGATCTGGCTGCTGGCGGTCGTGGCGATGGTCGTCGCCATGGTTGTTGTCGGCGGGATAACACGGCTTACAGAATCAGGCCTGTCGATCACCGAATGGAAGCCGGTGACGGGCACCCTGCCCCCGCTCAGCGAAGCGGACTGGCAGGACGCCTTCCACAAATATCAGCAAACCCCGGAATATCAGCAGATCAACCGGGGCATGGGCCTCGATGATTTCAGGTTCATCTTCTTCTGGGAATGGTCGCATCGCCTGCTGGGACGCCTGATCGGGACGGCGTTCGCCCTCCCTCTGCTCTGGTTCGCGGCCAAGCGGGCGATCCCCAAAGGCTATGGCTTGCGTCTGGTCGCGCTGCTTGCCCTTGGCGGGCTTCAGGGCGCAATCGGCTGGTGGATGGTGGCATCGGGCCTCGTCGACCGCACCGATGTATCGCATTATCGCCTCGCCACCCACCTCTTCACCGCGCTCTTCATCGCCGCCGGACTGCTCTGGACCGCACTCGATCTGTTGGCGTTGCACCGCGATCCTCAGGCGCGCCCTGCCCGCCTTACGCGCTTTGCCATCGCGGCAGCGCTGGTGCTCTTTGTCCAGCTCCTGTGGGGCGCCTATGTGGCGGGGCTGAACGCCGGCTATGTCGCGAGCGACTGGCCGCTGATGCAGGGACGTTTCGTGCCCGATGGCATAAGCTGGCATGGCTCGCTGTGGGCGACGGTCAGCTCCGATCCCTATCTCATCCACTTCTTCCATCGCTGGTGGGCGTGGGCGACCGCCGCCATGCTGATCCTGCTCGCCCGCCGTGCGAAGGCTGCGGGCAACAGGCGCGCCTCCATAGCCCTCAATGCCGCCACCGGCACCCAGATTCTGCTCGGCATCTCAACCGTGATGAGCGGTATAGCCCTGCCGCTCGCCGTGGCGCATCAGGGCGTCGGCGCGCTCGTCGTGCTGGCGACGACATGGACGGCGCACAGCATCGGCCAACGCCCATGAGCGACCTTGCGCTTGTCTATGCCGTCTTTCCCGATCATGCGACCGCGCACTCGCGCGCTCGGCAACTGATCGGGGAAAATCTGGCGGCCTGCGTCAACATCCTCGCGCCCTGCACCTCTGTTTACCGCTGGCAGGGCAAGATCGAGGAAAATACCGAGGTGCCCGCGCTCTTCAAAACCTCGATCCAGCGATGCGGCGCGCTGGTAAAGCGGATCGAGGAACTTCACCCTTATGATGTGCCGGCAATAGTGAGCTGGCCGGCAGCAGAGGCGCCCGCCGCCTTCGCTCAATGGATAACAGACAGCATGATGGATTGACGGTATTATTTTACCCGTCCCGAGCTACCCGCTTTTCCTTGACATTCCGGTCGTTCGCCCTCATTAGCGCGCTTCCTCTCGTGCCCCTGCGGCGTGGGAACCATCATCAATCGGGAGTTTTCGGGCCATGAAGGCGCTGATGAAAACCACCAAGCCGGCAACCCCGGCTACGGTAGAAAAGAAATGGGTGCTGATCGACGCCGAAGGCCTCGTCGTCGGCCGCACCGCGACGATCGTCGCCAATATCCTGCGCGGCAAGCACAAGCCGAGCTTCACCCCGCATGTCGATTGTGGCGACAATGTCATCATCATCAACGCCGCCAAGGTGAAGTTCACCGGCAAGAAGCTGACCGACAAGGTTTATTACAAGCACACCGGCTATGCCGGCGGCATCAAGGCGATCACGCCGCAAAAGGTGCTGGAAGGCCGATTCCCTGAGCGCGTGCTGGAAAAGGCGATCGAGCGCATGATCCCGCGCGGTCCGCTGGGCCGTCAGCAGATGCGCAACCTGCGCATTTTCGCAGGCGCCGAGCATGATCATGCCGCGCAGAACCCCGAAGTGCTCGACATCGC
>CAYOZY010000098.1:0-9904 GCA_964408525.1 uncultured Sphingobium sp.
GTCGTGAACATGCACGCCGCACAGTCGAGCGTGAAGAAGGGTGAGACGCTGATCGACACGGCGATGACGCTGAATGCGATGCGCGCCGACGCGATGGTGATCCGCCATGCGTCGTCGGGCGCGGTGCAGCTCATCGCCGACAAGGTCGATTGCCCGGTGCTCAACGCGGGCGACGGCTGGCATGAACACCCGACGCAGGCGCTGCTCGATGCGCTGACGATAAGGCGGCGGCGCGGCTATATCGAGGGGCAGATCGTGGTGATTTGCGGCGATGTGCTGCACAGCCGGGTCGCGCGCTCGAACATGCTGAGCCTCGCCGCGCTGGGCGCGCAGGTGCGCGTGGTGGCGCCGCCAACGCTGATGCCCGCCGATGTGGAGTGCATGGGCGCGCAAGCGTTCACCCGCTTCGACGAGGCGCTGGACGGCGCCGATGTGGTGATGATGCTGCGGCTCCAGAATGAGCGGATGGACGGCGCGTTCATCCCCTCCCCCCGCGAATATCACATGCTCTATGGCCTGACGCCAGAGCGGCTGGCGCGCGCAAAGCCGGATGCGCTGGTGATGCATCCCGGCCCGATGAACCGGGGCGTCGAGATCACCAGCGGCGTGGCGGACGATCCGGAGCGCTCGGCCATCACCGAACAGGTGGAAATGGGCGTTGCGGTGCGCATGGCCTGCCTCGACGTGCTGACGCGCAGCGCCAGAGGAATAGAAGGATGGTAAGCGGTCGCAAGATCGCCATTACCGGCGGGCTGCTCGCCGACCCGGCGCAGAACGCTCCGGCGCGGAGCAGCCTGCTGATCGAGGATGATGTCATCGTCGCGGCGGGCGAGATCGAGATTCCCGCCGATGCGGAAATCATCGACGCCGCCGGGCTGGTCGTGGCTCCGGGGCTGGTCGATCTCGGCGTGTTCAAAACCGACAAGCCCGCCTTCCACTTCGGCGGGATCACGCGCGCCGCGCTGATGCCCGATCAATCCCTCCCGCTTGATGATGTCGGCCTGATCCGAGAGGCGACGCGCGCGGGCAAGCCCGATTTCTGGGTGCACCCCATAGCGGCGGCGACCAAGGGGCTGGGCGGCAAGGAGCTGGCCGAAATCGGCATGATGCAGGCGGCGGGCGCGAAGGCCGTGGGCACCGGGCGGAGCTGGATCGCTGATTCGGGCGTGATGTTCCGCGTGCTGGCTTATGCGTCGGGGCTTGGCCTTACCGTCATTTCCCATGCGGAGGATGCGGGGCTGGCGGGCCGTGCGGTCGCCACCAACGGCGAGACGGCGACGCGGCTGGGGCTGGCGGCAGCGCCGGCCTGCGCCGAAGCGATGGCGATAGCGCGCGACATCGCGCTGGTGCGCGAAACCGGCGCGGCGATCCATTTCCGCCTCGTCACCACCAGAGCGGGGTTCGATCTTGTACGCGCCGCAAAGGCAGAGGGGTTGCGCGTCACCTGCGGCATATCGCCCGCGCACCTGTTCCTTTCGGACAATGCGGTGTCGGATTACCGCACCTTCGCGCGGCTTTCTCCCCCGCTGCGCAGCGAAGCCGACCGGCAGGCGGCGCTCGCGGCGGTGGCCGACGGCACGGTCGATGTCATCACCTCCAGCCACGATCCGCGCGGTCCGGAGGACAAGCGCCTGCCCTTTGCCGACGCCGCGCCGGGTGTCGCGGGCGCGGAAACCCTGCTCGCGCTGTCACTCAACCTCGTGCGCGAAGGACATCTCGGCATCAATGCGCTGATGCGGCTGCTCTCAGCCAATCCCGCGCGAATATTGGGCGTCGATGCGGGCAGCTTCAGCCCCGGCAGCCCGGCCGACATCATCCTCATGGATGCCGATGCGCCGTGGATCGTCGACAGCGCCAAAATGGCTGCGGCGGCAGGCAATACGCCGTTCGACAAGATGCCGGTTCAGGGCCGGGTCCGCCGCGTGATGAAGGGCGGCGCGTTCATCTGAAACGAAAAGAGGGGCGCAACGGCCCCTCTTTCCAATCGGTTCCTGTGGTGTGGCGCGGATCAGCGCATCGCCAGACGGGCCGGCCTTTTCGCGAGCGCCCAGCGCGAGGGTGAGGCTTCCGCGCCGCCCATGCGCACGAAGCAGCTTCCGCCATTGCCGCGAATCCGGCTGCAAAGCTCGGCGGCGCCTGCCCGGTTAGCGAAACCGGCAATCGCGACGCGATGGAGCTGACGGCCATCGACCGTCACCTCGCTGCGCACCAGCGGGAATTGCTCAAGCTTGCTGTTGCGGTCGACAGTGCGCCACCAGCCTGCCTTCGCCGCTTCAGGAGTGGAAAAGGCGCCGAGCTGCACCACCCATGCCGATCCGTGCGATGTTTCGACCGGGCGCCACGTTGTACTGGCGGCCGCGGCGACGCGCGCCTTGGGGGCTTCGGCCTTCGCCAGCGAGCTGGACGCCGGACGCAGCAGCGGCGAAAGCGGCGCGGCAGGCGCCTGCTTCTTCACCGGCTGGAAAGGCGGAACATCCTGGGATGCCTCGGCCATAAGCGCGAGTTGTTCGCCGGAGAGGGCGGGAGCCTGTGGCACAGGTGCGGAAGCCGAAGCGGTCGCCTGAGCCATTGCCGCCGGAGCGGCGTCATTTTCTTCAATCTCGACCGGGTCCATGATCTCGGCGGGCGATTGCGCGTCCGCCTGAGCCATCTGGATCGGCGCCGACTGAGCGGCGGGAGTGGCCGAAGCGGGCGCGGCAGGCGCCAGCGCCAGTCGCACCGGCAGGCCGGCATCGTCGGCACGCGGGGCAACGCCCATCATCGCGATCACGCGCTGGCTCTCAGCACCCGGTTGCGCATATTGCGCCCAGCCCATCACGCGCTTGGCGGCATCAAGCGGGGCGAGATCGAGCGAAGCCAGTTGCCGCGCTTCGGTCCATTTTCCCGCAAGCGCAAAGGAATAGGCGAGGTTCTGGCGCTCCTTGGCGGTGGCCGCCGGATCCTGAATGGCCTGCGAGAGCACGCGGATCGCTTCGTTCGGGTCACCGGCCATTGCCATGGCGAGGCCATAATCGGCGGCGGGAAGGTGCGCCGCATGATCGGAAAGCAGCGTGCGCGCATGCGCGGAATTGCCCTGCGCCACATGGATCAGCGAAAGATGGACGATAGCGCGCGGGTCCGTGCTGCCCAGGCTCAGCGCATCGGCAAAGGCGGTGCGCGCTGAATCGAAGCGACCGCTCATCATATAGGCGCGGCCCAGCAGCACCCGATATTCGGCGCTGTCCGGGCTGGCGGCGACCGCCGCTTCGGCGATCTGGATCGCCTTGCCCGCATCGCGGCTGGCAATCGCCTTTTCGGCCTCGCGCGCCTGAGCGGACGCCATTTGCTGCATTTTGCCGGCGCTTGCGCCTGCCTGAATATTGAGCGCGGCGCCGTTGCAGCCCACCATGGAACCGGCGACGATCAGCGAGGACGCCGCGATGTTGAAAAATGCCTTGCGTTTCATGTCAGTGCCCACCTTCACTTCGATTTCGCTGTGTGGCCTTTCGCCTCATCCGCGGGGATTTGTTGGGCCAGCGCCTCCAGTTGCGGCTGGCTGTCGAGAAAGGCGTCGAGCGCCTCGGTCACAATCTGTTGCGCGCTGCGGTTGCCGACCGCGCAGGCGAGGCGCAGGCGCAGATGCCGTTCCGGGTCGAGCCGCAGCGTGAAGGCCGCCTTCGCCACGCGCGGACGCGGGGAAGATGCCGATCTGGCCGTTTCCGGGGCTGAGGCTTTCGCCTGAGCCGGCGCGGAAGCGGAAGCAGACATCTGTTCCGCCAGCTTTTCCTGCTGCTTCACGACGGCGGGGGCTTCCGCCCCTACTGCTTTCAGCTTGGATGCTTCGGGAGCCGATGTCGTCGGAACGATAGCCAGCGGCGGGAGATCGAACGATTCGTCATCGCCCATGTCATTCCAGCCAAGATCGTCCTGCACCGAGGCGGGAAGCGTGGGCACCGGATTGCCGGAAATGAACGGGCGGCGCATGGCGGGACGCGCGGCCCCCTTGCGCGCGAGCAAACCGGCAGAGAGCGAAGCGAAGGGCTTGGGTTCCATCATCGCCTCCTTATTGACCGGCAATGCGGCGGCCAAAGCCGGCCACTGGCCGCTTGATGCCGGCGGCGGCAGGCGTGGCCTGCTGCTGCATCGGGGCGTTGGGAACGGTGAAAACGGTCCGGCGGAAATTCTTTTCGAGGCGGTCGGAGATATAGGCCCAGAGCTGCTCGACTTCCTGAGCGGATCGGCTTTCGGGGTTGATTTCCATCACCGTGCGCCCGTCGATCATGCTCGCGGCGAAATCGGTACGCTGGTGCACGATGACCGGCGCGACCGTGCCATGCTGCGACAGTGCAATCGCCGCTTCATGGGTAATCTTGGCCTTTGGCGTGCCCGCGTTGACGACGAAGATCAGCGGCTTGCCCGCGCGTTCGCACAGATCGACCGTGGCGCCCACGGCGCGAAGGTCATGCGGGCTGGGCCGGGTCGGCACAACGATCAGCTCGGATACCGAGATCACGCTCTGGATCGCCATGGTGATGGCGGGCGGCGTGTCGATTACCGCGAGCTTGAAGCCCTGCTGGCGCAGCGTTTCGAGATCCATGGCGAGGCGCGCCACGGTGGTTTCGGCGAAGGCGGGCAGATCCGCCTCGCGTTCGTTCCACCAGTCGGCGAGAGAGCCTTGCGGATCGATATCGATGAGCACGACCGGGCCTGCGCCCGCGCGCTCTGCCTGAACGGCGAGATGGCCGGACAATGTGGTCTTGCCCGAACCGCCTTTTTGCGATGCTAGTGCCAATACGCGCACAAACTTCCCCTGAAGATGTAAAATCATGCAAGGGTTGCCACGGTCGTCCTAACATACCGTTAATTTTGATGGGTTGGGCCTGCTTATGCGGGTCGATTATGGTTAACGGCATCGCTACCATTTCATGCGACACAGACTGCGTAAACGGATTTGGCGGGACCAAGGCATTATGAAGCATTTCGGAACGACACTCATCGCGGCGGCGCTCCTGGGCGCGACGGGCATGGCCCGCGCCGATGTCAAGGCGGGCGTCGATGCCTGGGCGCAGGGCGACTATGCCAGGGCGGTGCGGGAATGGCGGCCGCTCGCCGATGCGGGCGATGCCGACGCGCAGTTCAATCTGGGGCAGGCCTATAAGCTGGGCTACGGTATTGAGCAGGACATGGCCGCCGCGCTGATGTGGTATGGCAGGGCAGTGGAGCAGGGCCACCACCGCGCGGAAGACAATTACGGGCTGCTCCTGTTTCAGCAGAACCAGCAGCAGGCGGCGATGCCCTATCTTCAGCGATCGGCAGCGCGGGGCGAACCGCGCGCGCAATATCTGCTTGGTGTAGCGCTGTTCAACGGCGATCTCGCGCCGCGCGACTGGACCCGCGCCTATGCGCTGATGAGCCGCGCGGTTGCGAGCGGCGTGGCGGAGGCGCGCGGCGCGCTGGCGCAGATGGACCAGCATGTCACCGATGCGCAGCGCACGCAGGGGCTGGCGCTCGCCGGGGAAATGGAGGCAAGAGACAGGCAGCAGAAGCTGGCGGCAAGGCTGGACCCGCCGATCGCACCGGCCGCGCCCGCGCTCAAGGCTCCGTCGCAATCGCAAGCGCCATCGCAATCGCGTGCTGTGCCCAAGCCGGTGCGCACCGCCGAACTGCCGCCATCCGCGCCGCCTGCTCCCAAGCCATCTCCTTCCGTCTCCGCCGTGCCTCCCACCGGCAACTGGCGCGTGCAGCTCGGCGCATTCAGCACGCAGGAGCGCGCGCAAACCCAGTGGAAAACCATGTCGGCCAAGGTGAAGTCGCTTTCCGGCTATCAGCATCATCTGGTGGCGGGCGGCGGCGTTACCCGGCTTCAGGCAGGGCCGCTTGCCAGCCGCGAGGAGGCTGACAGGCTTTGCGGCGAGATAAAACAGGCGGGAGCGGACTGCATCGTCAAGGGGATGTAAGACCCGAACCCCTCGTTTTCCGGGTCAGGCGCAGCACATAGCTGATGATTTCCGCCACCGCCGCATAATGTTCGACCCGGATGGGCTGGTCGATCTCCACCGCCGCATAGAGCGCGCGCGCCAGCGGCGGGCTTTCGACGATAGGCACATCATGCTCGCCCGCCACCTCGCGTATTTTGAGTGCGATCCGGTCCGCGCCCTTCGCCACCACCACGGGCGCGCGCATCTCGCCATGGTCATAGCGCAGCGCGACGGCATAGTGCGTCGGGTTGGTGATAACGACGCTCGCCTCGGGCACGGCAGCCATCATCCGCCCGCGCGCCCGCGCCATGCCGATCGCCCGAATACGCGCCTTGATCTGCGGGTCGCCCTCGCTCTCCTTGTGCTCGTCCTTCGCTTCCTGATGGCTCATGCGCATCTTCGCAAGCCAGGCCCGCCGCTGATAGACGAAATCGAACGCTGCCAGCGAGGCCACCAACAGCGCCACCGTGCGCACCATTTCGACCACCATGGCGCCGGCATAGCGGCCAATGCTGCCCGCATCCGCGCCCACCAGACGGTCCAGCCCGGTCAGCCCCGGCCATGCAACCGCCCATAATATCAGCGCGACGAACGAGAATTTCGCCAGAGTCTTGACGAATTCCACCCATGCCTGCCGCCCGAACAGACGCTTGGCCCCGGCCATGGGCGAGAGGCGGTCCCATTTGAGCGTGAGGCGCGAGGCGCTGATCGTCGGCCAGCCTTGCAGGAACAGCCCCGCTACGGCGGCGAGGATCGTCACCGCGAATATTGGCCCGACAGCCCAGAACATCCCGCCCGCCACCTTGCGCGCGAGCCTCGGCGCGGTGACGGATGTCATCGGGCGGTCGCCCGCCATCGCCCATATCCCCGCCGCCAGTTCCGCGAGCTGTCGCGTGGCATAAGCCCCCAGCACCGAAACGATGAGCAGCATGGCGGCGAACATCGCGGCATGGCGCATCTCCGGCGCGGCGGGCACATCGCCCTTGCGGCGGGCATCGTCGAGCTTTTTGGCGCTGGGGTCGAGCGTTTTCTGGTCGGTATCCGCCATGACTCAACCCAGCATCGCCCGCGCCCACTCCGCCATGCGCAACGCGAAGCCATTGACGCTGGCGGCCAGTATGGCGGCGGTGACGGCGATGCCCAGCAGGATGTTGAGCGGCTGGCCGATGAAGAAGATCTGGAGCTGGGGCGCGAGACGGGCCGCAAGCCCCAGCGCGGTGTTGAATATGATGCCGTAGATCATGAGCGGCGCGGCGAGGCTGAGGCCCAACGCCATGGCGCCGGTTGTGGCGGAGAGGGCGAGCGCGGCGAAGTCGCTCGCGGGCGCCATCTCCCCCACCGGGAACACGCCATAGCTGCGCACCAGCGCGCCGATCCACAGGTGATGCACGCCCATGACGAAGCAGAGCAGCAGCGCGGCGATGGAGATGAAGCGCGCCAGAATGGGCACCTGCCCGCCCGCGCTGGGGTCGTTGACCAGCGCCGATGTCAGCCCGACCTGAAGGCTGATGAGGGCGCCTGCTATCGTGATCGCGAGGAACATCAGCCTTATGACACCGCCGAGCATCAGCCCGGTCATCAGCTCGACCAGCAGCATATGCGCGAGGGTGGCGCTGCCCGTCAGGCCCGCATCAATCGCCGCGCGGGCATGATCGCCCAGCAGGCCGACCAGCCCCGCCGCCATGCCCAGCGCGATCAGCAGCCTGATCCGCCCCGGCACGGCATCGTCGGAAAAGCCGGGGAGCAGCATCAGCATAGCGCCGACCCGCGCGAAGAGCAGCGCGAACATCATGGTCCAGCGCGGCAGCTCCGGCGCGAAAGCGAGAAGCGCATCGAAGCCCATGGATCATGGCCCCGCGATGCGGGTCGCCAGCTCGTCCATGAAGGCCGACAATGCCTGCCCGATCATCGGCAGCGACAGCAGCATCACCACGCCGATGCCGATCAGTTTCGGCACGAAGGTGAGCGTCATTTCCTGTATCTGCGTCAGCGCCTGCACCAGCCCGATGACGACGCCGATCACCAGCGAGGCGATGAGCATCGGCCCCGCTATGGTGAGCAGCAGCATCAGCGCGCCGCGCGCCAGCACCATCATGTCAGCAGGAGAAAGCGCGCCGCTCAAATCTGCAGCCGCATGATCTCGCCATAGGCGCTGACCACCCGGTCGCGCACGGCGACCACCGTGTCGAGCGCGGTTTCGGCGGCGCCGATGGCGGTCGCAACATCGATGAGATCGCCCTTGCCAGCGACCTGGCGGATGCTCGCCTGTTCCGCCTTGCCTAGAGCATCGCCCAGCCCTTCGACCATGCCGGAAACGATTGCACCGAAGCCCGCTTCGCCCGCGGGCGCGATGGAGGAGCCAGAGGGCGTGCTACCCCCGGCTCCCCCCGCTCCGCCAACCCCTTTTGCGCGCCCATAGGCACTGACAGCATCCAGCGCGCCGATTCCGTTCACCACCGGCTTTCTCCTATTTCAGCAGATCGATGGTCCGCAGGGTCAGCGACCGCGCGGCCTCGATGGCGTTGAGATTGGCTTCATAGCTGCGCTGCGCCGCCTTCATGTCCGCTGCTTCGGTGAGCGCGTTGACATTGGGCATCAGCACATAGCCATTGGCGTCCGCCGCCGGATTGCCGGGCTGATAGACGCGCGGAAAATCGCTGCGGTCGCCCTTTACGGCGGTGACGCTCACCTGCGTCGCGCCGCTCGCCCGATCCATCTCAGCGCGGAAGCTCGGCACGCGCCGCCGATAGGGTGTGCCGCCAGCCGTGCTTGCCACGGAATCGCTGTTGGCGAGGTTTTCCGCGATGATCCGCATCCGCAGCGATTGCGCGCGCAAGCCGCTGGCCGACACGCCGACCGACTGTTCGAGATCCATGGGCATGGTCCGGCCCTCCCTTCACTTTTCCCTTATAGGCAAAAATTTCCGCCTTCCGTCCGGCAGCGGGCAGAAAATTCCTATCATGGGGGGAAGAGGCTTCCGTGCGAAGGGATAGGGCGATGCCCGCGATAGACGATGTCGAGATAGAGCTTTCGATTGCGCTTGGATCCGCGCATGTGCCGGTGCGCGAGATATTGGGCATGAGCCGGGGCGCGATGATCCCGCTCGATTGCGGGCAGGACGACCCCAGCCTGGTGTTCGTGAATGGCCATCTGGTCGCCAAGGGGCAGATATTGGTGGACGAGGACCGGATGTCTCTGGAAATCACCGAAATCATGCGGCGGGGGCGCTGAGCGATGGAATTGCTCGATCTGTTGCGTTCGCTGGGCGGGCTGATGGCTGTGCTGGCGATGCTTGCAGGCGCGCTCTGGGTGGTGCGGCGCTATGACATCCGCCTGCCGGGGCGCATCGGGGGTGGCACAAGGGCGCGGCTCGCGGTCGTCGAGCGGCTGGCGATAGACGGCAAGCGCAGCCTGTTGCTGATCCGCCGCGATGGGGCGGAGCATTTGCTGTTACTTGGCCCGGAAGGCGCGATACCGATAGGCGAGGCAGTGCCCATGCCGCCGCCGCCAGCGCCCTTCCCGGATTTTCTGCCGTTGCCGCGCCGGAAAGCGCCACAACCGCTGCAGCCGCGTCATCCCTTGCCGCAGCGCGAACTACCGCTGCGCGCCATCCCGCCCCGGCATGACTGCGCGCCGCCCCTGCGTCAGCCCGCATGAAACGCTTCTGCTGGGTGCCTGCCGCGACCCTCGCGCTGGCGATGCTTTTGCCGGTGGAGGCGCTCGCCCAGGCCATAGCGCCGCCCGCTGTAGCCCCCGGCGGCGGCGAGGGAGGCATGAGCCGCCATATCGTCCAGCTCATCATCGGCCTGACGGTGCTCAGCCTCGCGCCGGGCATATTGATGACAATCACCAGCTTCACCCGCATCGTCGTCGCGCTCTCGCTGCTGCGCACCGGGATCGGCGCGCCGGGTGTGCCGCCCAATCCGGTCATCATCAGCCTTGCGCTG
>CAYOZY010000099.1:0-7691 GCA_964408525.1 uncultured Sphingobium sp.
ATGCCGATGAGAAAGCTCATCAGGCCGATGATGCCGAGCGCCGACACGCCCACGACCTCGAAACGCTGGATCACCGCGTTCCAGCGCATGCGCGAGGGATGGCGGATCAGCGTCCATGCCGTGATGAGCGTCAACCCAAGAAACCCGATCAGGCCGAGCAGGGTTTGCAGCGCGAGAACGGTCGCTGCGCCGATCTGCCCCAATATTCGCTGTGCCGGGGGAATGGCCACGGGGGCGTGCAGATTGGGCGTGTCTTCTCCCGCGCCGGAGCGTACGGCGGCGATCAGGCGTTGGGCGTCGTCGTCCGCGCCTTCAATTGGGCATTGCCATCTGGCCGACTGGCCATGGACGATCCATGCACCGATCGTGTCGATATGCTCTATGGCGGAGATGTCGATGGCGCGGACCGGCCCTGCAATCGCTTCCAGCTCGTTGGGCAGATCGCCCAGCGACCGGATCGCAAGCGGTCCGAAGAAGCGCAGAACGGAGCCGCCTTCACCCGCTTCATCAAGAGAAAAATGCGCAGTCTCGGTCATCGGGGTGGATTTGTGGGGCATTATCGGTTGCACGGCAAGCCGAAACGGCCCATCGCCCGGACAGAATATGGTGCGAACAACAGGTTGCGGCGGGCATGGACGACACCGAAGGCGTGAAACTGGCGATTTACGACATGGACCGGACCGTTACCTATAGCGGAACCTACACGCCGTTTCTGCTGCATGTGGCGATGCGCATGGCGCCATGGCGGCTGGCGCTGGTGCCGCTCGTGCTGCTGGCGATGCTCGCCTATGTTCTGCGCCTCATTCCACGCAAGCGCCTGAAGGAAATCAACCAGCATCTGATGATCGGCGGCACCGTGCGGCGCGACCGTCTGGCGCCGCATATCGAGAGCTTTGCCGACAAGGTGATGGCGCGCAACGCGCGGCCCGGCGCGCTGGAGCGGATCGCGCATGATCGCGCCGAGGGCTACCGGCTGGTGCTGGCGACCGCGTCCTACCGGCTTTATGTTGGCGCGATTGCGCGGCGGGCGGGGTTTGATGATGTGATCGCCACCGATCATCTGGGGCAGAATCTCGATTATGTTCGGGCGAGGATAGCGGGCGAAAACTGCTATGACGCCGCGAAGCTGGCGATGATCCGCGCGTGGATGGCGGAGAACGGGATCGAGCGGGCGCAGGCGCATATCCGCGCCTATTCGGACCATGTCTCGGACGCGCCGATGCTCGACTTCGCCGATGAAGCCTATGCAACCAACCCGCATCCGCCGCTGGCGAAGCTCGCTGCCGAGCGCGGCTGGCGGCGTTTCGACTGGACATGACACGCGGACGCGGCAAAGAGCGGCGGCACGGATTTTCGCAAACCTGATCTGGAAAGACATCTTCATGACCCGAATTCTCATTTCCTCCGGCTCGCCGCTGGAGGCGGACTATGGCTATAGCCGCGCGGTGGTGCAGGGCGACTGGTGCTTCGTTGCCGGAACCACGGGCCCCGCGCCCGACGGGTCGGGCTTCCCGGACAGCGTCGCGGATCAGGCACGCAATGCCTTCGCGATCGTTTCCAAGGCGATGGCGAGCGAGGGTTTCGAACTGGCCGATGTCGTGCGCGCTACCTATTACATCACCGACGCTGCCTATTGGGCGGAAATCCAGCCGGTGCTGGGCGAAACTTTCGGCGCAATTCGCCCGGCGGCGACCTGCCTCATCTGCGGGCTGGTGAACCCGGCGATGAAGTTCGAGGTGGAGCTGACCGCCCTCAAAAGGAGCTGAGCCGTGACCGTGACGATTTATGGCATACCAAACTGCGATACCGTCAAAAAAGCGCGCGCATGGCTGGCGGAACGCGGCGTCGACCATGCGTTTCATGACTATAAGAAGGCCGGAATCGATGAAGCGCGCCTGCGCGGCTGGGTGAAGGAGCTTGGCTGGGAGGTGCTGCTCAACCAGGCGGGCACGACCTTCCGCGCCCTGCCAGAGCCAGAAAAGCAGGGCGTCGATGCCGAAAAGGCGCTCGCGCTGATGCTCGCCAACCCCTCGATGATCAAGCGGCCCGTGCTCGATCTGACCGACCGCCGCATCGTCGGCTTCAAGCCGGAAACATATGAAAAAGCCTTTTCCTAACCCCAGAGGTTGAAATTTGGCGGCGAAGCGGCAATGGTGGTGCAATGCTGTCGCAAAAGACCCGTTACGCGATCCGCGCGCTGCAACATCTGGCGGACCATTTCGGCGAGGGACCGATTCCGCTCGCCGATATCGCCGAGTCTCAGAAGATCCCCGCGAAATTTCTGACCGTGATTTTGTCCGAAATGTCGCGCGAGGGGCTGGTGGCGACGCAGCGCGGGCGCGATGGCGGCTATTGGCTGGCGCTGCCGCCGGTGGACATCAGCTATGGCGACATAGTGCGGCTGACGCGCGGTTCGCTGGCGCTCACGCCCTGCGCAAGCCGCTTCGCACACGAGCAATGCAAGAATTGCCTGCCCGAATCGGAGTGCCGGCTGCACCGGGTGATGCTGCGGGTGCGCGACGAGATCGCGAAGGTTCTGGATAGCATCAGCCTCGCCGAGAGCTTTCCGCTGATGGCGGAATAGGGCGCGCGCGGGCAGCGCTGGCACTTTGGCACACGAGGCGCTAGAGAAGCGTCATGTCTACGACCTTCACGCTCGACAGCTCCACAAGCCGCGCTAACCCGACGCCCGCGCCGATGAAGCGCCTCACCGTGCCCGCGATCCAGCGGCGCAAATTTGTCGGAAAAACCGAAGAGCCGCTGGTGATGCTCACCGCCTATACCGCGCGGCAGGCGCAATTGCTCGATCCGCATTGCGACATGCTGCTGGTCGGTGATTCGCTGGGGCAGGTGATATATGGTCTTCCTTCGACTGTCCCCGTCAGCCTCGACATGATGTGCGCCCATGGCGCGGCGGTGGTGCGCGGCAGCTATCACAGCGTCGTCATCGTCGACATGCCCTTCGGCAGCTATGAAGGCTCGCCCGCCCAGGCGTTCGAGAGCGCCTCGCGTATATTGAAGGAGACGGGCTGCGCCGCGGTGAAGCTCGAAGGCGGCGAGGCAATGGCCGAGACGATCTCTTTCCTGACCAGACGCGGCATCCCGGTGATGGCGCATGTCGGCTTGACACCACAGGCGGTGAACGCCTTGGGCGGCTATGCCGCGCGCGGCAAAAGCGAGGAGGAGCACGGCAAGATCATGCGCGACGGCAAGGCCGTGGCGGATGCCGGAGCCTTCGCGGTGGTGATCGAAGGGGTGATGGAGCCGATCGCGGTAGCCTTGACCGAGGCGCTCGCCATCCCGACCATCGGAATAGGGGCTTCGGCCCGGTGCGACGGACAGGTGCTGGTGACGGAGGACATGCTGGGCATGTTCGAGCGGGTGCCGCGCTTCGTCAAACGCTATGCCGATGTCGCAAGCCTGATTTCGGACACGGCCGCCAGTTATGCCGCCGAAGTGCGCGCCCGCTCCTTTCCGGGAGAAGAGCAGATCTATCTTCCCAAAAAGTGACTTGCGCGCACCGGGCCTGCCGCTAAGGTCCGGGCCGATATTGCCTTTCCCCGATCTTCTGGAGACATCCCCTTGGCCGAAACGCCGCCCCTCAATGAAGCCCTGCTCCGTGAAGTGGATGATGCCGTCCGGCAGGATCAACTGTTGGGAATATGGAATCGCTTCGGGCGCTGGATCGTCGGGCTGATCGTCGTCGGTCTGGCGGCCTTTGGCGGCTGGCTTTACTGGAATCACCATAGCCAGCAGCAGTCGGGCGAAATCGCCGAGCAGGCGCAGAAGGCGATCGAGACGGCCGGTCGTGGTGGCGCCCCCGACGCCAAGGATCTGGAAGCGCTGGCCCAGGCAAGCCAGCCGGGCTATCGCGCCATGGCGATGCTTGTGCGCGCTGGCGTGGCAGCCCGCAACGATGATGTCGGCAGCGCGGCCAACCTTTATGGCAAGATCGCCTCCGATGACGATCTGCCCCAGCCCTATCGCGATCTAGCCACGGTTCGGCAGGTTGCCCTCCAGTTCGACCAGTTGAAGCCGGCTGAGGTGATCGAAAGGCTCAAGCCGCTCGCGGTCGAGGGCAATCCCTGGTTCGGCAGCGCCGGTGAAATGACGGCTATCGCCTATATGAAGATGGGCAAGAAGGACATGGCCGCGCCATTGTTCGCGGCGATAGCGAAGGACGAAAAGGCGCCAGAGACGCTCCGTTCACGCGCGAGACAGATGGCAGGGCTATTGGGGGTGGATGCCGTCGAGACGGAAGAGGATCGGAATGGAAAGGATGATTTGGGCGATGCAGCCACGGGGGAATGAACCATTGATGCGCCCGGTGACAGGGATAGCTCGCGTCGCGATTCTGCTGGCGGCCATGGCATCGCTTGCAGCCTGTGGCATTGTGGGGGGAGGGAAGAATAAAGGCCCGAAAACGCCGGTCGTGGGCGATCGGGTTTCGATTCTTTCCACCGAGCGCGATGCTGAGGCCGATCCGGCGCTTGCCGATGTGCCCGTGATCCTGCCCGATCCTTACGCCAACACCGAATGGACGCAACCCGGCGGCAATTCCGCCAAGCTGATGGGGCATGTCGCGCTGTCTGCTTCGCCGCGCGAGGCGTGGTCGGTGAGCATCGCCGGCAGCAGCCCGCGCGCGCGCCTTGCTGCGCCGCCGGTGGTTGCCGATGGCAAGCTCTATGTGATCGACGCGGATGCGCGCGTGATCGCGATGGACGCCCAGAGTGGCGCGCGCCTGTGGCAGACGGCGATGCCGGCGGAGGGCAATGGCCGCTCGCTGTTCGGTGGAGGTGTGTCCGTGCTGGGCAACCGGCTGTTCGTGACGACCGGCGTGGGCGATGTCGCCGCGCTCGATGCCGCCAACGGCTCTGTCCTGTGGAAAAAGCAGCCCGGTGGCCCGCTGCGCGGTTCGCCGACGCTGGCAAACGGCCATGTCTATGTGATGAGCCAGGACAATCAGATCTACGCGCTCGACCAGCTTACGGGCGAGATGCACTGGAACGAATCCGGCACGGTCGAATCGACGGGCGTGTTCGGCGTTGCCGCGCCCGCCGCCGCGCAGGGCACGGTGATCGCGGGGTTCAGCTCCGGTGAACTCACTGCCTATCGCTATGAAAATGGCCGCAGCCTCTGGGGCGATGCGCTGTCGCGCACCAGCATCTCGACGTCGGTGGCGGCGCTGGCGGATATCGACGCCGATCCGGTTGTTGACCGCGGCCGCATCTTCGCCATCGGGCAGGGCGGACGCATGGCATCTTATGAGCTGGTGTCCGGTCAGCGCCTGTGGGAAATCAACGTCGCGGGCATTTCGACCCCGGCGGTAGTCGGTGAATGGGTATTCGTGGTGACGGACGATGCCAAGCTGCTGTGCATCGCGCGGGCTTCGGGCAAGATACGCTGGATCAGCCAGTTACGGCGCTGGAAGGATCAGAAGGACCGCAAGGGCTCGATCCGATGGACCGGCCCGATCGCGGCGGGAGGGCGGTTGATCGTCGTTTCGACTCAGGGCGACATGGTTTCAGTGAACCCGGCGGACGGATCGGTGGTATCGGAGAGCGATCTGGGGCACCGGATGTCGCTCAGCCCGGTTGCGGCCAACTCCATGCTCTTTATCCTAGCCGATGACGGCAAGCTGACCGCCTATCGCTGAGGCGCTGTCGGGATTGCGGGCCGGTGCGGAACCGGGAATTCGCTTTCTGTGAATTCCCTACAAAAACGGAAGGACCGGGCTGCCATGCTGCCCACAATAGCTATTGTCGGGCGGCCCAATGTTGGCAAATCGACATTGTTCAACCGGCTGGTGGGCAAGCGTCTGGCGCTGGTCGACGATCAGCCCGGCGTCACGCGCGATCGGCGCGAGGGCGATGCGCATCTGCTCGGCCTTGATTTCAGGATCGTCGACACCGCGGGCTATGAGGATGAAGATCCGCAGAGCCTTCCGGGGCGGATGCGCCGCCAGACCGAGGCAGCGGTCAGGTCGGCCGATGTCGCTCTGTTCCTGATCGATGCACGGGCAGGGCTTACGCCGCTGGATGAGGAAATCGCGCGTTGGCTGCGCAGCAGCGACACCCCGGTCATCCTTGCGGGCAACAAGGCGGAAGGGCGGGCGGCGGAAGACGGCCTGATGGAAGCATGGTCGCTGGGGCTGGGCGAGCCGGTGGCGCTATCCGCCGAACATGGACAGGGGCTGGCCGATCTGTTTCAGGCACTTTTGCCGCATATCGAAAAGGCGCAGGCGGAAATCACGGCGGCGGGTCTGGATGAAATCACCGCCGAGATCGACCCCGACGACGAGGACGCGCTCGATGCCGCCCCGCTCAAGCTGGCGATCGTCGGGCGGCCCAATGCGGGCAAATCGACGCTCATCAACCGTATCATCGGCGAGGATCGGCTGATTACCGGGCCTGAGGCGGGCATAACGCGCGACAGCATCGCGATCGATCATCAATGGACCGACAAAGAGGGGCGGCAACGCACCGTGCGTCTCATTGACACGGCGGGCATGCGCAAGCGCGCCAAGGTTCAGGACAAGCTGGAAAAGCTGGCGGTGGCGGATGGCCTTCATGCGGTCGATTTCGCCGAGGTTGTCGTGTTGCTGCTCGATGCGACGCTGGGGCTGGAGGCGCAGGACTTGCGCATCGCCGACAAGGTGCTTCAGGAAGGACGCGCGCTCATCATCGCGCTCAACAAATGGGATGTGTCGGAAAACGGGTCGTCGCTCTATCAGGGCGTGAGAAAGGCGCTGGACGATGGATTGGCGCAGGTGCGCGGAGTGCCGCTGCTCACCGTTTCGGGCGCAACCGGCAAAGGGATCGACGATCTGCTCACTGCCGCTTTCGAGGTGCGGCGGGTGTGGTCGCATCGTGTCTCGACCGGAGCGCTGAACCGCTGGTTCGAGGGCGCGCTGGAAGCCAACCCGCCCCCGGCTCCGGGCGGCAGGCGCATCAAGCTGCGCTATCTGACGCAGGCGAAGACGCGTCCGCCGGGGTTCGTGCTGTTCGGCACAAGGCTTGACCAGCTACCGGAGAGCTATCAGCGCTATCTGGTGAACGGCATCCGCCGCGACCTCGGCTTCGGCGCGGTGCCGGTGCGTCTGACGCTGCGCAGCCCCAAAAATCCGTTCGGGAAATGAGCGCCGGGGCGGGTGCTCCGTTCGAGGTGGACGCGCGCGGCATGTGCTGTCCCTGGCCCGCTTTGCGCGCGGCGCGGGCGATGCGCGAGCATGATGCGGTTCTGGTCCGGGCTGATGATCCTGCGGCTCCGCGCGAACTCGCCGCGCTGGCGCAGGAACGCGGCTGGCGGCTGGAGGATCACGGAAACGGATATATTTTATTGACCCGCGATACGCCCTGAAAAACTTTTGATTAACCATTATCGCTTAGTTTCCCGCGCCATATGCAACAGCACGCTCAAGATCTCGTGATGGACCCTAATCTCATCAACCCGCTGGAGTATGAGCGCGCTCGCAGCCAGCTCGGCGCGGCCTTCACGCGCATCCTCGGCTATTTTCGCGAGGACGGGATCAAGTCCGTCGAGGAAGTCGAGGTCGCGATGCGCGATCGCAATTCGGCGGCGCTGGTGATTCCCGCGCACACGCTCAAGGGCGAATCGCGGCAGTTCGGCTCGGTTGCGCTCGGCAATCTTGCTGAAAAGATCGAGATGACGGCGCGGCGTTGCGTCGAGCT
>CAYOZY010000099.1:7701-9798 GCA_964408525.1 uncultured Sphingobium sp.
AGGGCCGGAAGACCTTGTCGCCGATGTGGCCGATCTGCGCCGCTGCTTCACCCGCACGCTCAACGAGCTGGAACGACATTCGGGCCAGCAGCTTACCGTCAGCAAGCCTTCTTCCGGTTTCGGGCGCCGCCCCACTGCCTCGCTCACCGCGCTGTCACGCGGCTGATCGCTTATCCCGCAGCATCGGTTGCGGTTTGCCAAGCGTCAGGCTGCGCCATAGCCATTCGGCCGGGCCATAACGGAACCGGGCAATCCATGGGCGCGACCAGAGCAGCATGAACGCCCAGACAAGCAGCACGAACGGATAGACCTGGGCTCGCGAAACCGAACCGAACAGGCCCAGCCCCCAGCCATAGAAAATAGCCGTCATCACAAGGCTGGTGCCCAGATAATTGCTGAGCGACATGCGCCCGACCGCTTCCACACGGGTGAGGAAG
Organism: uncultured Sphingobium sp.; assembly: GCA_964408525.1. GTDB lineage: Bacteria > Pseudomonadota > Alphaproteobacteria > Sphingomonadales > Sphingomonadaceae > Sphingobium. The sequence goes on from CAYOZY010000099.1 coordinate 8,139, forward strand.
GCGCCCGGTTCTGCGCGAGTGGCAATCGCGAGGATCAGCGCCGCCCAGCCGACGGTGAGCGGGATGCGAAACGGGAATGACCAGGCGAAGTTCGTTGAGAAGGTCGTCGCCGTGTCGAAGCCGCTGGCCCATGTCCAGATGGCGAGGCCGATCATCGGAGGCACGCCGATGATAAAGCAATGGCGGGCGGTACCGATATACTGATCGCGTGACCATTTTCCGGTCAGGAAGCCGCCCTTCAGCATTGCCATGCCGAGCAGCATGAAGCCCAGCGTATCAAGGCTCATATATTTGAGACCCGCGATGCTCCAGCCCAGATAGCCTGCACCTTTCTCCGCCACCATGCCGCCCCACCCGCCGCGATAGAGCGCGATTTCCTCGCCTATTGCCTGAGCTCCCGGTTGGCCCATGCTGGCCAGCATGCGCGCGGCGCGGGCGGTGTCGCTGGCGCTGGCATCCGCCATTTGGGCAAGCTCCAGCGCGTGATCGATGCTGATGATTTTCCAGGTAAGCAGCGCGAACTGGAGTGCGAAGGCAAGAAAGGCCAGCTTCACAAGCTGCATCGGCTGCTTATGCGAAAACAGCAGGGCGGCAAGGCCGATCACAGCATAGAGGCTCAATATGTCGCCCCACCAGATGAAGAGATAATGCGCATAGCCGATCAGCCCAAGCCAGAAGCAGCGGACGATGTGGCGGGTGCGGCCGTTTCCGCCCGTCATTTCGGTGCGGTCCATCAGCAGGACCATGCTCGCGCCGAACAGCAGCGAGAAAAGCCCACGCATCTTGCCATCGACCAGAATGAAGGACAGCGCCCATGCGATCCGGTCCGCCATGCTTCGCCCGCCCCATGCATCGGGGTTGAAATAGGCGGCTTCGGGCTTGGCGAAGGCGATGATGTTCATCAGCACTATGCCCATCACCGCGAAACCGCGCGCGATGTCCATCGGGCGGTTGCGATCAGCAGGCAGGGCGAGGGCGGCGGAGTTTGACATGATCGGCGCTTCACCTTCGGCACAAATGCGCATAGGGGCATAGGAGGATTTCGTCACTTAGGAAATCCTGGGATCATCGGGAAGTCACGGAACCGCATCATGAGTGCGTCACGCGCGCAACGGATCAGCAGGGCGTTTGGCAACGCGGCGCAGCATTATGATGCTCATGCCGGGGTGCAGCGCGTCGTCGCGGCGACTCTCGCGGGTCTCGCGCGCCAGCAATTGCCGACGCGGGCCGCGAAGTCCGGAGAGCGCCTGCGCATCCTCGAAATCGGGTGCGGCACGGGAATGTTGACGCGCCATCTGCGCGGATTGTTTCCCGATGCCGAGATTGTGGCGACCGACATCGCCCCGGAGATGATCGCGATAGCGCAACGAGGAGGGGACATCGGCGCGCGCTTCATGGTGATGGATGGGGAAGCACCTGATTTTGATGCGCCATGGTTCGATCTGATTGCTTCAAGCCTCGCGTTTCAGTGGTTCGCCGATCTGCCTCGCGCGCTTGACCGGCTGTGCGGCCTGTTGCGTCCGGAAGGAAGCCTGTTGTTCGCGACGATGGCGCGGCGCAGCTTTCACGAATGGCGCGCCGCTCATGCCGCTTGCGGGCTGGAGGCGGGCACGCCGCTCTATCCCGATACGGACTCGCTCCGTGCCATGCTCGCCCGCCA
>CAYOZY010000100.1:0-9710 GCA_964408525.1 uncultured Sphingobium sp.
ACCCGTAGCTCAGCTGGATAGAGCATCAGACTACGAATCTGAGGGTCGGGCGTTCGAATCGCTCCGAGTGCGCCATTTTTCTTCTCTATCCTGCGGTTTTTTCGCCACTGTGCCTCCGTTCATCTGCGGTTCACCGGGCACCATCACATAGCATTTTCATCGCGCCGGTTGACCGTTCGTCGCAAACGGCCCAATCACTGCTGCCATGCGCAGATTGCTGTGTTCACCCATTGCTTGTCGGAGCATGATGAAATGACCAATTCCCATAATATCAAACGCTTTTCCCGCGCCGCCGCGCCGATTGCGCTCGCGCTGGCGAGTCTTTCCGCGCCCGCGCTTCTTGCGCAGACCGGAGACGGCCCCGCCGCCACTGTCGCGACGCAGCTTCCCCGCGTCGCCGTGCCCAGCCATTATCGCATCAAGGTGGTGCCCGATGCCGCCAATCTGAAATTTTCCGCCGATGCCGGCATCGACATCGAGGTGAAGCAGGCGACGAAGGAAATCACGCTGAACGCCGCCGATCTGACCTTCGCTTCGGCGACCGCCACGCGCGCGGGCAAGAAAAAGGCGCTCGTCGGTGCGGTAGCGGTCGATGAAAAGGCGCAGACCGCCACCATCACCTTCCCCAAGACGCTGAAACCTGGGAAATACAGCCTCGCCTTTGTTTATTCCGGCATCATCAGCCAACAGGCGAACGGCCTGTTCGCGCTTGACTACAAGGATGGCGAGGGCGCGGACAAGCGCGCGCTCTTCACCCAGTTCGAGGCTCCCGATGCGCGTCGTTTCGTGCCGAGCTGGGATGAGCCGAGCTACAAGGCGACTTTCGATCTCTCGGTGATCGTGCCCAAGGGGCAGATGGCGGTGAGCAACATGCCCATCGCTTCGAGCGTGGAGCAGGCGGACGGGGACAGCCTCGTCACCTTCGGCACCAGCCCCAAAATGTCCACCTATCTGCTGTTCCTCGGCATGGGCGAGCTTGAACGCAAGACGACGACATCGGCCGGGGTGGAGGTCGGCGTCATCACCGGCAAGGGCAATGTCGCCAAGGCGCAGCTCGCGCTCGATGCCGCCGTCGAGATACTGCCCTATTATAACGACTATTTCGGCACGCCTTTCCCCCTGCCCAAGCTCGACAATGTTGCGGGACCGGGCCAGAGCCAGTTCTTCTCCGCCATGGAAAACTGGGGCGCCATCTTCACCTTCGAGCGCGCCTTGCTGGTCGATCCCAAGTCCACTTCGGAGGGCGCGAAACGCCGCGTTTATGAAATCGCCGCGCATGAAATAGCGCATCAGTGGTTCGGCAATCTGGTGACGATGGCATGGTGGGACGATCTCTGGCTCAACGAAGGCTTTGCGAGCTGGATGGCGACCAAGGTGACGGCCCAGATGAAGCCCGAATGGGAAACGCTGCTCACCCGCGTCGATGGCCGCGAGAGCGCGATGGCGCTCGATGCCTATAAGACCACGCACCCGGTGGTGCAGCCTGTAGGCACCGTCGAGGAAGCCAGTCAGGCCTTCGATTCGATCACTTATGAAAAGGGTGAAGCGGTCATCACCATGTTGGAGAGTTTCGCGGGCGCGGATACATGGCGCGAGGGTCTGCGCGCCTATATGAAGCGCCACGCCTATGGCAATACGGTGACGAGCGATCTCTGGTCCGCCATCGAAAATGCCGGGGCGAAGGGGCTTTCGACCATCGCGCATGATTTTACGAGCCAACCCGGTATCCCGCTCGTCAAGGTCGACAGCGCGCAATGCGTAGGCGGCATGACGAAGCTCAGCCTCAGTCAAGGCGAATTCAGCCGCGACGCCAAGGACGAGAAGGACGGCTCTCCGCTGAGCTGGCATGTGCCGATCAAGGCGCAGACGCTGGGCGGCGAGGTCCGTTCGACAATCCTCGAAGGCAGCGCCTCGCTCGATCTTCCCGGTTGCGGCAGCTATGTCATCAATGTCGGGCAGGCGGGCTATTACCGCTCGCTCTATCCGGCGGCGAACGTCACGGCTCTGGCCAAGGATTTCACCAAATTGCCGTCGATCGACCAGAGCGGTTTGCTAGCCGACAACTGGCAGCTCGCCATGGGCGGCTATCAGCCGGTCGCGCGGACGCTGGACCTGATCGATGCCGTGCCGACCGACGCCAGCGACGTGATCCTCGCGACGCTTCCGGGGTATCTGGATGCGACCCACGGCATGTTCGAGGGCGACCCCGCGACGCAGGCGCGCCTGCTCCGCTATGCTTCGGCGAAGCTGGCGCCGGTGCTGGCGCGTGTCGGCTATGACGCCAAGGCAGGCGAAGGGCCGCAGGTTCCCTTGTTGCGGCAATCGCTGGTCGCGACGCTGGGCGCTATGGGCGATCCGGTCGTCGTTGCCGAAGCGCGGACCCGCTTCAATGCGCTGGCCGCCAGCCCGGCGGCGCTCGACGGGCCGTTGAAGTTCGTCTGGCTCGGCATCGTTGCGAAGAACGCAGATCAGGCGACATGGGACAAGCTTCGCGCCATGGCGAATGGGGCGCCGAGCGCGCTGGAGAAAAGCCAGCTCTTCAGCCTGCTTGGGCGGACGCGGGACGAGAAGCTGGCGGCGCAGGCGCTCGAGCTGGCGATGACCGACGAGCCGGGCAAGACGACCAGCGCCGACATCATCTCCTCCGTCTCCTTCGATCATGACATGCTGGCGGTGGATTTCGCGCTCGCGCATCTCGACCAGTATCTCGACCTGATCGACGCTTCCGCGCGCAGCAGGGCGATCTCGCGGCTGGGCGGCGGGTCGGCGGATCTCGCTATGGCGGACAAGCTGAGCGCCTATGCCGACAAGCATCTTACCGCGGATTCGCGCAAGACCACGGACCGGGCGATTGCGGCGATCAAGACCCGCGCGGCGACGCGCGCACGCCTGAAGCCGGAGATCATCGCATGGCTCGATGCGATGGCTCCAAAAAAATCGGGCAAGCGCGGCAAATAGGCGCTAGCCTATAGCAGAGATGAGATTCGAACGGCATTGTGTTGAAAAGCCATGGGGGCGGAACATTCTTCCGCCCCCTTTCGACACCGCTGTGGCGCTTGCGGGCCTTGGCGACAAGCGGATCGGCGAGATATGGTTCGAGCCGCACGGAAGCCCTGCGGCGCTGCCGCTGCTGGTCAAATATATCTTCACCAGCGAGAAACTCTCCATTCAGGTCCACCCGAATGACGGGCAGGCAAGCGCGCGCGGCCATGTCAGCGGCAAGAATGAATGTTGGTATATACTCGATGCCGAACCCGGCGCGACAGTCGGTCTGGGAACGGTGCGCCCGCTCGATGACGCCGCGTTGAAGGACGCGGTGCTCGACGGATCGATTGAGCAATTGATGCACTGGAGGCCGGTGAGCGCCGGAGAATTCTATCCTATACCGGCGGGAACGGTGCATGCCATCGGTGCGGGCATATCGCTGGTGGAGTTTCAGCAGAACGCGGATCTGACATACCGGCTCTATGATTATGGGCGCCCGCGCGAGCTTCATCTCGATGACGGTCTGGCCGTTTCGGTGGCGGCGCCCTATGCGTCCGACCAGATCAGGCGCATTGACCCGGCGAGCGAGGCGGAGCAGGAGCTGGTCTGCTTCCCGCAGTTCCAGGTGGTCTACAGCCGCGATATACAGGCCACGCGCGCGCAGCAGGCCGATGCCGCGCTTTGGATAGTGCCCCTTGCCGGGGAAATCGTGGTTGGGGAAGAAAATGCGCAGCCCGGCGGTTGCCTGTATCTCGCACCGGAAATGGCGATCGGACGCATTTCGGACGGCTTTGCTGCACTGGTCGCTATCGCCGGCTGATCGCCTTCATGCAAAAAGGGCGGCTCCCGCAGGAACCGCCCTTCGCGTTTTCGAACGATGTCCGAAAGACCTCTTACTTCAGCTCGACGGTGCCGCCGGCAGCTTCGATCTTCTTCTTCAGCTCTTCGGCTTCGGCCTTGTTCACGCCTTCCTTGACCGCCTTCGGAGCGGCCTCGACGAGAGCCTTCGCTTCGGTCAGGCCCAGGCCGGTGATGGCGCGGACTTCCTTGATGACGGCGATCTTGTTGCCGCCGTCGCCGGTTAGAACGACGTCGAACTCGGTCTGCTCTTCAGCAGCCGGAGCAGCCGCGCCGCCGGCAACAGCCGGACCGGCAACCGCAACAGCGGCGGCGGCCGAAACGCCCCACTTTTCTTCCAGAGCCTTGGAAAGCTCGGCGGCCTCGAGGACGGTGAGAGCCGACAGCTGGTCGACCAGTGCGTTAATATCTGCCATGTTTAACCTATATACCTTTCTGGGCGGGGCCTGTGCCCCTCATCTTAGAGTGAGAAAAATCCGATAGTCCCGCTTATGCGGCTTCTTTTTCCGCATAGGCGTTGAAGACCCGCGCCAACTGCGCTGCCGGTGCCTGGGTGACGGTTGCGAGCTTGGTCGCCGGTGCCACAAGCAGGCCGACGATCGTGCCGCGCAGTTCATCCAGCGACGGCATCGAGGCGAGGGCTTTGACGCCATTCGCATCGAGCAGGGTTTCGCCCATCGCGCCGCCAACGATCTCAAGCTTGTCGTTGGTCTTGGCGAAATCGATCGCAACCTTTGCGGCAGCGACCGGATCGGCCGAAGTGGCCAGCGCAACCGGGCCGGTCAGCATGTCGCTGATCTGCTCGTACTGCGTGTCCTTCAGCGCGATCTTGGCGAGGCGGTTCTTCGTAACCTTGTAGGAGGCTCCCGCATCGCGCATCTTCTGGCGAAGATCGGTGGATTGCGCCACCGTCAGGCCCAGATTGCGCGTCACCACGACAACCCCGACCTCGCCAAATGTTACGTTCAGCGCAGATACCACCTCAACTTTCTGGGTACGATCCATGCCATTCTCCAAATATATCCGGCCGGACCATCCGGCAGGACGAAAACACGATCCTGCCGGGGCGGAACCGCTTGTTTGTCCGAAGGGGTAAGGATCAAAAACCCGCACTCTCGCCCATAGGGCGGAAGGAGGCAGGAACCGGAAGCAGTGCGCAAACGCGCCGGACCGGCAAGAAACTTGTCCCCGTCTAGGCTGGAAATTAAGAAGGGCAAATTCCCTTCACCAACTGTCTCGGACGGCGCATTTCAGGGCAAGCCCCGGAGTGCAGATGGCGCCGGTAGCGGAGTTGAAGGGAAATGTCACGCAAAATTGCGCAAAATAGCCTCATTCCGGATAACGGATAGCCAGTACCTCATAATCCCGCTCGCCGCCGGGTAGGCTGACGCGGCGCACATCGCCGACGACCGCCCCGCGCAGCGCGCGCGCCAGCGGCGCATCCCAGCCAATTTTGCCCGCGCCAGCATCGGCCTCGTCATTGCCGACAATGGTGAGGGTGCGCTCCTCGTCGTCCTCGTCGGCCATGGTGACGGTCGCGCCGAAGAACACTCGGCTCTTGTCGGGCTGATGCGCCGGGTCGATGACGCGCGCATCCTTCATCTTCTTCGAGAGGCGGCGGAGCTGCCCGTCTATCTCGCGCATCCGTTTGCGGCCATAGAGATAGTCACCATTTTCGCTGCGGTCGCCATTGCCCGCGGCCCAGCTCACGATCTCGACGATTTTCGGGCGCTCATCGCCCAGCAGTCGGTCATATTCGGCTCGTAATGCGGCAAAGCCCTGCGGCGTGATGTAATTGGTCCTGTCGCTCATCGGAGGACTGGTATCAGCCGATGTCCCGCTTGCCCAGATAGCGCGAAAGCGGAGCAGGGGGCAGCGCCGCGCCGTTCTTCTGCGCGCGGATGCTGTCATAGATCACGGCGTTTTCGAGCACACGCTGCACATAATTGCGGGTCTCGTAGATCGGGATTGCCTCGATCCAGCGCACCATGTCCATATCGTCTGTACGCGGGTCGCCATTGGCGCGTAGCCATTTGTTCACATTGCCGGGGCCGGCATTATAGGCCGCGACGGCAAGTGGATAGCTGCCGCCAAAATAGGATAGGACGCGCTGGAAATAGGAACTGCCCAGCATGATATTGTAGCTGGTGTCGCTGGTCAGGCTTCCGGGCATATAGGAAAGGCCGATCTTTCCAGCCTGTTCCTTCGCGGTTCCGGGCATGAGTTGCATCAGGCCGCGCGCGCCCGCGTGGCTTATGGCCGCCTTATCGAACTGGCTTTCCTGCCGTGATATGGCGTGGATCATCGTCCAGTTGTCCTGATGCCCATCCGGCACGGAAAGGCTGGGGAAGCTCGCCAGCGCATAGCCGGAGCTGCCGTCAGCCCGCGCCCGCCGCCCGACCATCACGCCAAGATCCATCCGTCCGATCTTGCCCGCCAGTTCATTGGCGAGAACACGGTCCACATCGGTCGTTACATTCGCCGCGATCGCGCGCAGGAACTTGCCCTGATCCTCCCACCGGCCCGCCGCGCCCAGCGCACGTGCCGCCCGCACCAGCGAGCTGCCCTCGAAGGCCGCCCGGTCATTTTCGGTGACGGTCGCCTTCTCGCTGAAGGGCGTGGGCGCGGGAACGATTTGGCCAAGGCGCTCGCGCGCGAGCTGGCCGTAAAACTGATCTGGATAGCTCGCGGCGAGGGCAAGATGCCGATCCGCCTCGGCCTTGTCATGGGCAAGCAGCGCGGCGCGCGCGGCCCAATAGCGGCCCTTGGACATGGTCTGCGGAGATCGTGCCCCGCCGGCATAGCGGTCGAACATCGCCATGGCGTCGCGCGGGCTGGCCAGCCGATCGAGCGCCGTCATCCCCGCGAGCCATGCAAGGCTGGTATAATCGTCGCGCTCGCCAATGGGGCGGGCGCTCACGTCCGTTCCCGGTGCATAAGCGTCGTCGAGCTTGCTGGCGATGGCGTAGGCGAGTTGCCACTGCCCGTCATTGGCCGCGGCGCGGGCGTTGAGCAGCAGCACCTCATACCAGCGTTCGGCATTGACCGGGCGCACCAGCAATGCCTCGCGATCGGCAAGGAGCGACCGGGCCAGCAGGCTGTTGCCGCTGTCGCGCAGCCACATCGCCCTGTCGGCGATATAACCCGCATTGCCCTTTGCGAAGAGCTCGGCGGACTGGGCGAGCGCCGCCGCATCCGCGGAACGGCGCTGCATTGCGATGCGCGCGGCGACGACCGGGCGGGCGGCGGCCGAGACATAAGGCAAGGCCCGTTCGGCGGAGGAGGGGTTGCGCGCCCACAGCGCGGCATCGGCATGGGCATCATGATCGTTTGGCGAGAGCGTAGAGCCGAACAGCGCCAGTATTTGCGCCTCGTCGTCCGGGTTCATCGCGCCCATGCGCCAGGCCTGACGCGCCTGCATCCGCGCCTCGTCCATGCGTCCGGCCGCAGAAAGCGCGAAAGCGTGGCGTGCGCCGCCGGTCGCTGAGCGCGCGGGAAACTGATTGAAAAAGGCGATGACGGCAGACGGGCCATGGCTGCGGGGATCGGCCGATGCCTCCGCCAGCTTGCGCATCCGGTCCTCCCCCGGCCAGCCGGGATGCGCCATGATGAAGGCGGAATAGCTCGCAAAGCCCAGAGCGTCGCTTTGCCCCAGACGCTTCCATTCATCAACCACCGCAATGATCGGTGCATCGGCGCTTTTCGCGACTAGCGCCCGCGTTTCGCTCCAGTCCGGCGAGCCTTGGGGCAGCGCGGAGGAGGCTCCGGGCGGGATTGGTTGCACAATTTCCTTGCGAACGCCGCTTATCTGCGCAACTGCAACCGACGCAATCACCATTGCGCCCAGCATCGGCAGATGACGGATTTTGATCCGGGGTCGTGGCGCAGTGGACATTGCCGGTTTCGTGTTCCTTCTTGAACTCAAGCCGCGAATGACATCAATCATGGCATGAATCACCTTATGCCTTGATGAACGGGCGGGATGAAGGAGTTTTTACATGTTTTCGGGGTCGATACCCGCTCTGGTGACGCCTTTTCGGGATGGCGCGCTCGACGAGGAGGCATTTCGAGCCTTTGTTGACTGGCAGGTCGCCGAAGGAAGCAGCGCGCTTGTGCCCTGCGGCACGACCGGCGAGAGCGCGACGATGACGATCGAGGAGCATAATCGCGTCATCGCGCTGTGCGTCGAGCAGGCGGCGGGGCGGGTGCCGGTCATCGCCGGATGCGGTTCCAACGACACGCGCATCGCGCTTGAGCATATGTATGCTGCGCAGGCTGCCGGCGCCGACGCCGCGCTGGTGGTCACGCCCTATTACAACAAGCCGAGCCAGGAAGGCGTCTATCAGCATTTCGCCTATCTCGCGCAGCGCTGCGACCTGCCGATCATCCTCTACAATGTTCCCAGCCGTACGATCACCGACATCGGCGTGCCGGTGATGCACAGGCTTGCCGAGGAGTTCCAGAGCATCGTCGGCGTGAAGGACGCGACCGGCAACCTGGGCCGCGTGACGGCGCAGCGCCTCGCCTGCCGCCCCGGCTTCGTTCAGCTTTCGGGCAATGACGAAACCGCGCTGGGCTTCAACGCGATGGGCGGCGTGGGCTGCATATCCGTGACCGCCAATGTCGCGCCGCGCCTGTGTGCACAGTTTCAGGCGGCGATGGCGGCGGGAAAATGGGACGAAGCGCTCGCTTTGCAGGACAGGCTCTACCCGTTGCATGATGCGCTGTTCAGCGATTCTTCACCTGGCCCGGTCAAATATGCGCTGTCCCGCGTTCGCCCCGGCATGCCGGTCGATGTGCGCCTGCCGATCACATGGCCTAGCGCATCGAGCCAGACGGCGGTGGACCGGGCGTTGGAGATCGCCGGGCTGGTATAAGCCGCAGGCGTTCCCATATTGGTTCGGTTAGAAAGTTCGCTGAGAGAAAATGGCCCGCCCGCGCCCCGAAACGTTCAAGAAGGTAAAGACCGTCGCCGAGAACCGGCGTGCGCGGTTTGACTATGCTATCGATGAGGTGTTCGAGGCGGGCATCATGCTTCAGGGAACCGAGGTGAAATCGCTGCGCTTCGGCGAGGGGTCGATCGCCGAAAGCTACGCGGAGGTCGCGGGTGAGGAAGTGTGGCTCATTAACAGCAATATTCCGGAGTTCAGCCATGGCAACCGTTTCAACCATGAGCCTAAGCGCCCGCGCAAGCTGCTGATGCATCAGCGCGAGATCGCCAAGCTGCATGGCGCGGTGGCGCGCAAGGGCATGACGCTGGTGCCGCTGTCTATCTATTTCAACGGGCAGGGCAGGGCGAAGGTGGAACTGGCGCTCGCCAAGGGCAAGAACGCCGCAGACAAGCGCGAGACCACCAAGGAGCGCGAATGGAAGCGTGAGCAGGGCCGACTGCTCAAGGAGCATGGCTGATGCGCAATAGACTGTCCCGCTGGTGGCACGCGAACGCGCCGACGCGCGAATCGCTGGAGAACAGCCGCATCCTGGCGCCGGTCGCGCACAGGATACTTGCGCCGGAGCTGTGGCGCTTCACCCGCCGCTCGGTGCCGCGCGGCGTGGCGCTGGGGCTGCTGGTCGGCATATTCCTGATGATACCGGGGCTGCAACTTGCAGGGGCCGCCTTCCTCGCCTTGCCACTCAGAGCGAATATCCCGCTCGCCGCCGCCATGACATTCCTCAGCAACCCCGCGACCACGCCCTTCATCCTCTGGGCGTCGGTCTATATTGGCAATTCCCTGCTGGGCCGCACCGCGGACGCTTCGCAGTTCATGGCACTGGTGCATGAGCATGCGAGCCTTGCCCGTTGGTGCCAGTGGCTCTTTTCGGAGGCCGCGCCCGCGCTGGTATTCGGCCTGTTCGTAATATCGGTC
>CAYOZY010000101.1:0-5262 GCA_964408525.1 uncultured Sphingobium sp.
TTTGAGCGCCGGAGGAGGCAATGATTTTCTCGCGGCAATCAATGGTCAGGGGCAATTCAACAACTTCGCCGGTTCGACTTTTGATGGCGGCACCGGCACAGACACGATGATCTTCGGCGGCTATGTATCGTTCAACGGCACCGCCAACTCGATAGAGCATATCCGATTGCTGCCGGAGATTCTCTCCGGGCCGACATTAGCTGGAAGGCCAGCCACCTATCTCGATATCACGGAGTCCGTCGCCGACCAGTTTGATGTCACCCTCATCGAGGGTGAAGGAACGATCGGCTACACCATGGAATCGACCAGCTTCGATGCGAGCCAGATCACCATCGCCGCCGGTTCCAATATCCAGTTCGAGGTATTCGGCACAATTGGGAATGATGCAATCACCGGCAGCACGAGTGACGACACGTTGTTCGGCGACGAAGGCAATGACACCTTGAATGGCGCAGCCGGGAACGACACCCTCTGGGGCTATGACGGCAACGACACCATGACCGGAGGGGCCGGGAACGACATATTCGTCGCCAGCCATGGCAACGATGTGATTATGGATTTTACTGTCGGGCAGGATAAAATCGCGGTGCCAACGGTAGTAGCCAATATGGAGATGCTGCAGCCGTTTTTAAGCCAAGTCGGCAATGATACTGTCATCACCCATGTCTACGGCGGAGTGCAGTATACCCTCACCCTGAAAAATGTCGCGCTTTCTTCTCTGGACGCCAGTTCCTTTGTCGGTGAGGAGGCTATTGAGAATGACCCCGGAACCGCCGGCAACGACATGCTCTTCGGTTCTTCCTTCGGCGATTTCTTTGACGGGCTTGGCGGCAATGATCTCATCTTCGCGGGTGCCGATGGATGGGACCAGATAAATGCCGGTGACGGGAACGATACTGTGATTGTCACCGCATCCGGTCCGCCCACGCAGTATAATCCATTTCACCAGGGCGTATATGATGGCGGCCTCGGCACGGATATCTTGCGCATATCGACCAATGGTCTTTCGCATAATGCGGCGCCGGTTACATATCTGGCAAGTTTCCTTGCTTCGACTGTGAGCGGCTTCGAAACGCTTGAAATGCAAACTTCCGCCGGGGATCGTCTTCAGGCGCTGTTTACCCTGTCGCAGATGACCGGAGTATCCATCAACGGCGGACAGGGCAGTGATATCGTCGTACTTCAAGCCAGCAGCGTCGGCGATATAACGATGCCGAATCTTACGAGAACCAACTGGAGTCTCGATCTTTCGCCAACATCCAGTCCGACACAGGTGTTGAACAGCGATATTTTGATGCTGGCCGCGGCTGGTGGCTCTAACGGTTCAACCCTTCGTGCCAATACTAACCACGCAGGGACTGAAGGCCTTCTCGGCAGCGGCGGAAGCGATGTTCTCCTCGGCGGCAATGATACGGAATATCTCTTCGGCGGCGTGGCTGGCGCGGATCAGTTGCACGGTGGTGGCGGCACCGATTTTCTGGCTATCACCGAACAGGCCTCGCTCTCCGGTCAAGGAAGCTATGCCGATGATCTGTTCGACGGTGGAAGCGGCACCGATTATCTCACAGCAACCGGCAACGTTGCGTTCGCCGGCACTCTTCAGAACGTCGAAGGCATCGATCTTGTCATCAGCACGGTGAATAACAACGGCGTCAGTTCTTCTACCGGCGCGCAACTCACTATTGGCTCCGACATCGCTCAGGCGTTGGGCGCGAACGCTCTGCTGCGCGGTAACGGAAGCGTGATTGTCAACGCGACGCCGGGCGCCACGGTGAACCTTACCGGCTGGCAATTCGAAACTGCACCTATCGCCGTTACCATCAACGGTTCTTCCAACGCGGACACCCTCATCGGTTCTACTCGCGGCGACACACTCTATGGCGGGCTTGGTGACGACATATTGGTTGGCGGCGCAGGCGCCGACACCATTGACGGCGGGGACGGGAACGACCGGATCGTTTATGATACTGCCGATGCAAGCGTATCGGGCGGCGCGGGCAACGATATATTGGTGGTGTTCGAGGGAGATGCGCTTCCCACGGGTTTCGATCTTGGCGGCCATGCATTCGAGGCCGCTCAACAGACGATCCACGACAGCGGAGCGAACAGCTGGGCGTCCATTGCGAACACCTACAACGGGCTGTGGCATCTGGTTCAGCAGGACACATCGAACGACGACGGCAGCCGGGTGGTGGTCGATCTCGATCCGGAGGATGTGGCTTCGACCACGCAGGTCTGGACCGTTTATGACACGCAAGGGCAGCTCGACAGCATTGACCAGATCTTCGATGCGGGTGGCCACACCTTCACCAATTTCGATCAGGCCAATGCCTCGGCGATGGCGCAGGACTGGTTCGTCTATGACAGCCAGAACCGCCTCGACAATGAAGACGTCTATTATGATGACGGCACCCGCACCTTCATCAATGTCGACGAGGACGGCAGCAAGAACTGGAGCCAGGACTGGTTCGCCTATGACGCGCAGGCGCGCCTCTCCAGCGAGGATGTGCTCTATGACGATGGCAGCCGCACCTTCATCAACCTCGATGAAGCGAGCAACCAGAGCTGGAGCCAGGACTGGTTCGCCTATGATAATCAGGGCCGCCTGTCGAGCGAGGACGTGTTCTACGACAATGGCACCCGTACCTATATCAACCTCGACGAGGACAATTCGCAGGTCTGGTCACAGGCATGGTTCACCTATGACAGTCAGGGCCGCCTCGACACGCAGGACGTGTTCTACGACGATGGCACCCGCATCTTCTATAACTATGATGAGGACAGCACCCAGCCCTTCGTCCTGACGGCGTTCCTCTATGACAATGTAGGCCACGCATACCAGCAGATCATCCAGTGGGATAACGGAACTACCGACTATATAAACCTGTAGAAAGATAAGCGGCGGTGGAAACGGGTCAAATGGCCCTAAAGGTCAAGAGCCGTTTCCAGCGTCATTGCCACCTTACCGATCTCCTCATCGGTGAGTGCAGGAAAGCTGGGCAGGCTTATCCCCCTGCGCGAGATTTCCTCCGATGCAGGATAATGCGTGTCCTCGGCATACATGGGCAATTGATGGGCGCAGTAGAAAAGCGGCCGCGTTTCCACCCCGCGCTGCGCCATATATTCCATAACGGCGTCCCTGTCGGCGTTCGCCGGGAGCAACAGGCTTATCAGCCATTCCGAACTCACCACGCCTTGACGCACCGTCTGGAATTCGACCGGCAAATTATCCAGCAATGTACGATAGCGCTGTGCTATCGCCCGCTTGCGTTCCAGAATGTCGGGAAGCCTCTCAAGCTGCGCAAGTCCAATAGCGGCGCAAATGTTGGTCATGCGATAATTGAAACCCAGTTCAACGTGCCAATATCTCCGGTTGGGAGCCTGCCCCTGCCCCTTTACCCTGCGCATGCGCTCCGCAAGTGCATCGTCATCGGTCGTGACCAGCCCCCCCTCACCAGTCGTCAGCGTCTTGTTGCCGAAGAAGCTGAACGTGCCCACCCTGCCCAAACCACCGCAGGATCTTCCGTTAACCGTCGATCCGAGGGACTCCGCGCAATCTTCTATCAACGCAATGCCATGCGCACCGGCGCACTGGCGCAGGCGATCCATATCGCTGATCGCTCCATATAGATGGACTGCCATGATCGCTTTTGTGCGAGGCGTGATCTTTCGGATCACATCATCGGGATCGATCAGCCAGTCATCCCTTAGGCAATCGACGAATACCGGCGTCGCGCCGGTTTGGGCAATCGTATTGACCGATGCGATATAGGTGAAAGTGGGGACGATCACTTCGTCACCGGGGCCAATATCGAGGCAATGAAGGGCAAGGTGAAGAGCCACCGTCCCATTGCTGACCGCGATAGCATGCTTGACACCGAGCGCCTCCGCCATGCCCTGCTCAAACTCCGTAACGAACCGCCCTATCGACGAAATCCAGGAGGTATCCAGACATTCGGTGACATATTTCTTCTCGTTCCCGGAGAGATCCGGCTGATAAACCGGGATGGTCTTTTCTCTGTTTTCAGTCATTTTATCGCCAATCAGGATCCCAAAAGCTCGGTGATTCTCTCTCTATCTCGAATGAAGAGGTAATTTCCATCCCCGGCATGCTCAGGCCATGTCTCAACGAGCACAGGGCCTTCTCCTTCGTTTATCCGAAAAGATTCGAACCCCTGTTTTCTGAAAAAGCCAGACCATTCCTCTGCCGTGATATTGGATTTCTGCAAATGCTCAAAACCGAATTCCGCGACAATCGCGAGCGATTCATTTTCGAGAAGCCGACTCATCCCCTCCACTATCGCGAGTTCCATCCCCTCCGCATCGATTTTCACAAGGTCGACGGCATCGGGAACCAGATTATCCAGGCGATCGACCGGCACATTCAGTTCGCCCGCCTGCTCAGCCAGCGGCAACAGCGAGGAATGGCCGCTGGTAATGCCGACATGCAGAACTTCATGCGACGGTTCCCGACCGGCCGCGACCGGTAATATCGTGACGACTTGGTCCAAAGCATTGATCGCTATTGTTCGCTTCAGCAGATCAGCGATACGCGGCGCAGGCTCAATCGCCCAAACCTTCCCTGTCGTCCCCACCAGCCGACCCAGGCACAAGCTATGCAGCCCTACATTGGCACCGACATCAACTGCCGTCATCCCCGCGCGAAGCAGGTGAGCGAAAACGGCTTGCGTCGAGCGCTCATAAAAGCCGGTGGCATCATGAATGGTCAGGACGAGCCGCATGTCGTCTCTGGGCACCAGAACATAACCATATTCCGCATGCAGCATCAGCGTATTTTCATCGGCGATGACTATCTCGCGACGCGCAATGACATCAAGCTTCCGAATGGCGGCCTGCAAAAGAGCCATCTCGTCTGTTGAACGAGACGACAGCGCCTGCCAGTTGACCTGGGCAAAACCGTCCGGCCAGGCGACGGTACGGGTCGGCGCATTTTGAAGCTCCCGGTGGAGCGCGAACTGGCGCGCATTGATATGCGAAAGACTGTCCGTCACACCTTTCATCAGGTTCTGCAATGCATTCGAATGACTGGCCGCATTGCCCAACAGTTCCGACGCCGACGCGCCGTGCTCACTCACTGCCTCTCTTACACCGGCAATATCCTGTTCCAAGCGGCTGAAAGAGCCGGTCAGACCGGGTAGCACGGACACTTGCGATGACAATTTGGTCAGACGCTTGCCAAGAGCTTCAACTCCTCGTTCCATTGTGGAAAGCCTCTCGGACAGCCCTTTTATTTCGTCGGCA
>CAYOZY010000101.1:5272-9637 GCA_964408525.1 uncultured Sphingobium sp.
TGGGGTTGCAGAGAGGTTAAACTTTTCCATTGCATTGGCTTTTATTTCGTCGGCAATATCGCGAAAATGTTCCAGATCACGCTGCCTGTCGACACGCAGGTCTTGTACATGAGCGGCAAGCCCATCGAGGATTCTCGCCGCCGTTGCGTCGAGCTGCGCATCACCCGCAAGTCCGCCCGATATCGCGTTCTGAGGAACGGGAGCGGATGCATGCTGAAACTCGCGAGGAACACAGTCTACAGGCTCCGCCTCAGCAACCTCCAGACCATAGGTAAAGGGCGGCAACGGAGAAGAACAGGGAACCAGCACCGCCGCCCGGAGTCTCGCAAGCAATTGCCGTTTGTCCGCCTCTCCTGAAATGTCAAAGGGTCTCGCGAGATTTTTGCCCGCGATTTCGACTTTCAGCGCTCCGTCGGAAGGAATGTTGATCCGCCCCGCCCTCAATATCCTGAGAGAACCATCATTCGCCCGAAACCGATGATGATAAGCCACACTGTCCGCCAAATTCAGGAAGATGTCGGGGCTGATGCCTTTCGGCGCGAAAGGCTCAAGCACAAGAAGCAGATTGCAAGGTCCACCTGACCGAAGGGTTCGCAGGTGCTTTTCAGAAAAGGAGAACCGTGCGCCCTCAGACGTAATCCAGCGCCCCGCAGCCTCCCAGCCTTCGAAACCCTCGATGTGATCCAACTGCGGCGATCGGAAATCGATAACCGACAATTCCCTGGAGGGTCGCGTCAACGTCGGCGGCCAGAAGGTCCAGTCTGGTCTGACCGGAGAGGCCGCCACCGAAACGCCTTCTCTACTTTTATGCGGCGCAGAAGCGACAGCGAACTCATTCGCTTCGCACCCGACCAGCACGGCCGACGACAGCTCCGAACCGGCCAGCAAAGGCTGATCGCCAACGGCGAGCGACAGCCAGCGCAACTGGATACCCAATAGCCGCCCGTCCTGCGACTCCATAACCTGACTTGGCGCGATGCAGTCAGGCAGACCAAACTCAATGCTGACAGGTGATGCCCTGTCTACGAATTCGAACATCACGATATGTGGTCGCGCGTCTCCCTCAGTAACCGCGACATTCGCGATCACTTCCCCATCGCAACTTATGGATATCCGCTGCCCGTGCCCCGCCGGCGTGAACGCAACGAAGCATATCGCGGCGGTGATCGACGAAAACGGCTTTCCCCCTTCCGTGACAGGCAGAAATGCAAGGCTGGACGATCGGGCGACACTCCATGTTCCGCCCGGCTCAGCCGCACCCCATCCCTTCGCCGTAAATTTCGAGCCGCGGGAAGCATCGTCAAATAAAATCAAGCTCCCGTCACGCAATTCTTCTGTGGCTGGCTGAAATACTTGAGAGCTTCCAAGGAGCAGCGGAACTGTATCAGAAAAAAAGGATGATTTGGGCACCGCTATCAAGCCTCAGGACATGGTGTTACTAAAAAATATAGAGCTAATCGCGGTCGACCCATCAGGCTTCATCATAGGGGCCGCCAAAGATGAAATCAACGCCGAACTATTGCATGGCGCAAGGGTTGACAGTCCCTCCGTTACCGTCGAAAGAACCCATCAACAGGGAGGGGGGCAAATGAAATCCTTGTTCGGATTGGCTGGCGCCGGTGGCTTCGGACGCGGCGTAATGCCCTTGGTTCGCCAAGCCCTCGACGCCGAAGAAATGTGCTGTTTCATCGAAAAAGAGGCTGGTGAAGCACTAGTCAACGGCATCGAATGTATGTCCGAAGATCAATTTTTCGAAAGAAAAGAACAAAAGTTTTTCAATATCGCTATCGCCAATTCCGCCATGAGAGAAGACATAGCAAAAAAACTCATCATTCGTGGTGCTATCCCAAAAAAAATATCATGCGGCTCCGTAAAGATATTTGACGATGTCGAGATTGGCGAAGGCGCAATTCTTTGCAGCAATACAATGATAACATCGAACATAAAGATCGGTGTTTTTTTTCATGCGAACATTTATTCCTATGTTGAACATGATTGCGTGATTGGGGATTTCGTCACCTTTGCTCCCGGTGTGCAATGCAACGGCAATGTCGTGATAGGTGACCACTGCTACATAGGGGCGGGCGCGATCCTGCGCGACGGACGCCCAGGCAAGCCGCTAGTCATCGGCGAACGCGCGGTTGTCGGCATGGGGGCGGTTGTCGTGGATGACGTTCCTCCCGGCGCTATTGTCGCGGGAAACCCGGCGCGGCCGCTTGCGCGGGGACGAATGTACGATAGCCGTCGCGCTTCGGATTCGACTTCGGTGGGCGAGCCTCCACAATGAGAATATTGCTCTGCGACACACTGGGAGAGAACGGCCCGCTCAATGGCGAATTATTGGCCGCTCTGCAGACGAGCTTCGCCGCGCTGGGTCATGAGACGGAAAATGTTGTAATCCCTTATAATGACGATGCGCGCCACCGTGCGGGGCAACTGCTCGCCATGCGGTTTATGCCGCTGTCGGATCGATCCGACGTCGCAATTTGCCTTTCCTCGCCCGCACTTTTAATGCCCCATCCCCGGAAAATCATTTGGCTCTGCCGCGAGCCAACAAGTCTTGCTTGCGAAGCAGTGTCGCCTGGCTGGCTGAACAATGCTCTCTGGGCCGGGTATGAGGAGGCAACTGCAAATTTTGTCTCGACCGATAAGCAGAAAATGGCATTGAAGGCACAGAATATCGAAGCAAAACTGCTTGAGATTCCACCCGTTGCCGAACCTCAAGCCGCCCCATGGCGGACGGTTTCAGACACCCTGCTGCCTCCGCCCCGGCGAGGACACGCAAAATGAAGATCGCGGTTCTCAACGCCCATGTCCCGTTCATTTGGGGCGGCGCCGAGGAGATGGCCCATCATCTCACCCTCAACCTCAACAAAATGGGGCATGAAGCGCAACTGGTGCGCATCCCCATGAGCTGGGAGCCCCCCTCCCGGCTGCTCGATGAAGCGTTGATGTGCCAACTGCTGAACCTCGATCATTTTGACGTGGTGATCGGCACAAAATTTCCCAACTACGGCATCCGCCATCGCAACATGCGCATCTGGCTCGTACATCAATACCGTCAGGCCTATGATTTATGGGACAGTGGCCAAAGCAACATTCCCGACACCGACGAAGGCATGCGCTTGCGGCGCGCCATCATCGCCTATGACAGAGCTGCGTTTGTAAACGCACAGAAAATGGCGTGCGTGGCCGAACCGATCCGTCAGCGCCTTGCGCATTATATGGGAATTGATGCCCCGGTGCTGCTGATCCCTGTCAATGACCCCGAACTGTTCACCGATGCTGCGCGGGAAAATTACATATTCGCGGGCGGGCGCGTTAACGGCGCAAAGCGGCAGCATCTTCTCATCGAAGCACTGGCGCGAACAAAGTCCGACATCAGGATGATCGTCGCTGGCCCGCCCGAAACACCAGCGGATGTTGCGCGGCTGGAGCGGCTGGTGGCGCAGCACGGCCTGGAGGACAGGGTCACGCTCGATTTGCGTTTCGTGGAGCGATCGGTGCTTGCCGACTATATGAATCGCTGCCTCGCCGCCGCCTATCTGCCCTTTCAGGAAGATTCCGTGGGCTATGTGACTGCGGAAGCGTTTCTGGCGAACAAGCCCGTGCTCACGACAACGGATTCCGGTGGCGTTCTCGACATAGTGCTGAACGGTGAGACGGGGTGGGTCTGCGAACCGGAAGTTTCGAAACTCGCCGAGGCAATGGACCTCATAGCGGACAGCCGGACGGAGTGCGTGCATATGGGAGAAAGCGCACGCGATCTCTGGGAAGCGCGAGGGATTAGCTGGGACCGCTCGATAGCGGCACTGCTGTCATGATGCGCGTATCACGCCCCGCCGCGCGCCCGTCGCTCCTATGGGTCACACCCACCGCCGCGACTTCCGCAATCGGTCGTTTCAGCGCACTTGTGACCAGAGAAATCGCCAGTATCGGATATGATGTAACCGTCGCGTCCTCCGACATTGTCATGCCTCACAAGAAGGATCGGCACGAATTTGGAGCGCTAAAAGTTAAAGAAGGCATCTTACTGATACCACTTGGCTTATTTTCAGCAAGCAATCTCTCAGCGAACCCTCCATGTTTTTCCCCTTTCGATTATTTTTTGATAGCGTATTCGACTCTTATCTGCCTTCCTGAGAAATATTGCCCATTCATTTGGGCAACAGCAACATCCGAACTACTAAAATTATCATAGCTCACAAATCCGTGACCTTTACTATCTCCAGTTTCAGGATCCCTAGTAATTTTAGTACTAATCACCATTCCGAAATTGCTGAAAGTTTCGTACAAAAGCTTCTCATCGACTTCGGGGTCCAAATTTCCAATAAAAACATTTGCACCTACATCCTGCGTTCTTTT
>CAYOZY010000102.1:0-9475 GCA_964408525.1 uncultured Sphingobium sp.
AAGGCCTATCAATATGACATGGTCTGCAACGGCTATGAGATCGCGTCCGGTTCGATCCGCAATCATAACCCCGAAACGATGGTGAGGGCGTTTGAGCAGGTGGGCCTTTCCAAGGCCGATGTCGAAGAGCGCTTTGGCGGGCTTTATCGCGCCTTTCAATATGGCGCGCCGCCCCATGGCGGCATGGCGGCGGGCGTGGACCGTATCGTGATGCTGCTGTGCGGCGCGCAGAATCTGCGCGAGATCACGCTGTTCCCGATGAACCAGCGCGCCGAGGATCTGCTGATGGGCGCGCCGTCGCCTGCCGCGCTCAAGCAGCTGCGCGAGCTGCATATCCGGGTCGTGGAGCCTCAAAAGAGCTGACCTGTTCCCTTATGGGGCAGGTCGCAAGGTTCTTCGCGCTCGACAGGGGCCTCTTGGCCGCGATAGGGTTTTGCCATGGCACTCGATCTCTCCGACTTTGAGGCAGGCGCGAAATTCGAAGGCGATTTCGACAAGGCTCTGCGCGCTCTTCAGGAACGGATGGAGCGCGTTCAGGTCGCGCATATCGTGCACCGGAAGAAAAGCGTCATCCTGTTCGAAGGCTGGGATGCTGCCGGGAAAGGCGGCGTCATCAAGCGGCTGACCGCAACGCTGGACCCCCGCTATTACGAGGTCTGGCCCATCGGCGCGCCGACACCGGAGGAAAAGCAGCGCCATTTCCTCTGGCGCTTCTGGAACAGGCTGCCCGCCGAGCAGGACATCGCGATCTTCGACCGGAGCTGGTATGGCCGCGTGCTGGTCGAGCGGGTCGAAGGCTTTTGTTCCGAGCGCGAATGGAAGCGCGGCTATGACGAGATCAACGAGTTCGAGGCGCAACAGATCGACGCGGGGACGAACATCATCAAGCTTTTCGTTCATGTGAGCCAGAAAGAGCAGGACAAACAGCTCGCCGAGCGCCTCGACGATCCTTGGAAGCGCTGGAAAACTGGCGCGGAAGACTATCGCAATCGCGCGCGCCGCGCCGACTATCTCGAGGCCATGCACGACATGTTCAAATATACCGACACGCGCTGGGCACCGTGGACGGTCATCGATGGCAATGACCGAAAGGCGGGCCGCATCGCGGCGATAACGGCTATCGTCGAACGGCTCGAAAAGATGGTGCCGATGGATATGCCCGATGCCGACCCAGAGGTCGTGGCGCTGGCCGAAAAGGCGTTCGGCTATAAGCCTTCCTGACGCTTTTGCGCGCAATACTGGAAATGTCCGTCGAGCCAGACTATATTAGGCGCAATAACAACAGGGAACAGGGCCAAATATGGGCGCGCTCTTTGCATATCTGGAGTCGATCAAGGCGCGGGACCCCGCACCGCGTTCGCGCGCCGAAATCCTGCTCTATCCGGGAGTATGGGCGATATTCTGGCACAGGATAGCGCACCGTCTGTTTCGCGCGCGACTTTATCTGCTGGCGCGCTTAGTGAACCATCTTTCCCGTTTCCTGACCAATATCGACATTCATCCCGGCGCGAAGATTGGGCGCAATTTCTTTATCGATCATGGCTTTGTCGTGATCGGCGAAACGGCCGAGATCGGCGATAATGTCACCATGTATCAGCATGTGACTCTGGGCGGGACGGACCCGGCCAATGGCATAGGCGGCAAGCGTCATCCGACTATAAGCGACAATGTCATCATCGGTTCGGGTGCCCAGGTGCTGGGGCCGATCATTGTCGGCGCGCGCGCGCGGGTCGGCGCCAATGCGGTCGTTACGAAAGATGTGCCCGATGGCGCGACCATGGTCGGCATACCTGCGCGCCAGATGCTGGTCGATGTCACCGCTTATCAGCGCGACTTTCTGCCCTATGGCACACCGTGCAGCGAAGTGTTCGATCCGCAGACGCAAAAGCTCGAAATTCTTCAGTGCGAGGTTGATCGCCTCACCAAGCTGATCGCCGAGATGAAGAGTGAGCGCGACGGCCGCATACAATCCAAAGGCAGCGCGCCTCCCGCAGAAGAGGAGCGCGGCTGCGCCTGATGGGAGAGATTACTCCCTTCCCGCAACACAGGCAGCCGGGGCAGACCGGCTTCGAACGTCAGGAACTCTCCCGCATCATGGACCTTTATGGCCGCATGGTGTCAGCGGGTCACTGGCGCGACTATGCCATGGATTTCAGCAAGGATGCGGCTGTTTTCAGCGCGTTTCGCCGCGCCGCGGAGCGCCCGGAATATAGGATTGAAAAGCGCCCGTCGCTGCGCAATCGTCAGGGCATGTGGGCGCTGATCGGCGAGGCGGGCGCGGTGCTGAAGCGCGGGCAGGAACTGGCGGGCGTGCTTGCGCCCGTTGAACGCAAGCTGGTGCGGCTTATCGAGAAATAGTCACGCTGTGGCGCGATGCCCCCCGCCTCATCTTCTTTCATCGCCGGTTCGTCATTTTCCGCTGACATAGTGTTGATGGTTGCGGGGGGAGTGATTTTTCCTGCTGGGATATGACGGTTTTTCGTTGTTTTTGTGCGGCCCACGCAAATGTCTCAAAACTGAAATATTTTTGTCATTTACCTGTCATGAAAACGAAATAGCGGCGTCTCAATTCATACGGAAAGGACGTTTCCCTTGTCATCGAAAACTTTGATGCGCGCACTTCTACTGGCCGGCTGCGCTGGCATTTCCTCAACGGCCTATGCTGCCCCGGCTGCCGCTCAGGCGCAAGGGTTGAGCGCCGAGGAAGCCGCGGCATTGCGCGCTGAAATCACTGCGCTGCGCGCTCAGGTGGAAGCCATGGAAGCGCGCATCGGCAAGGCGGAAACAGTCTCAACCGAAGCATCCGCAAACGCGCACAAGGCGACTGAACTCGCCTCCAAGGCGGCGAACGCGCCGACGATCAAGTTCAAGGGCGCGCCGGAAATCAGCGACGAGACAAAAGGCTGGTCGTTCAAGCCGCGTGGCCGACTGCTCTATGATTTTGCCAGCGTCAACGCGCCGGGCGGCATTAACGACAAGGGGCTTGGCTTTTCCAACGAACTGCGCCGCGCGCGTCTGGGCGTGGAGGGAACGGTTCCCGGCGGCTTCGGCTACAAGTTCGAGATCGATTTCGCGGCGGGCGACGCCGAGCTGACGGATGCCTTCATGACTTACAAGAACGGCGGGCTGACGCTTGCGGTCGGCCAGCACAATAATTTCCAGAGCCTTGAGGAGCTTTCCAGCTCCAACGACACCAGCTTCATGGAGCGTTCCGCCTTCACCGATGCTTTCGGGTTTGAGCGGCGGGTCGGTCTTTCCGCGCAATATCATGCGGGCGATCTGCTGGCGCAGGCGGGTGTGTTCACGGACAATGTCAATGATCTCGCTAATGACGAAAACAATAGCGTCGGCGGCGATTTGCGTCTCGTCTATGCACCAAAAATGGGCAATAATCAGCTTCATTTCGGCGTATCGGGCCACTGGCGCGATCTGGGCGATGCGATCAGCTCGGTGCGCTATCGCCAGCGCCCGCTGGTTCACACCACAGATACGCGCTTCATTGATACGGGCAATATGACCGGCGCCACGAGCGAAACCAGCTATGGTGCGGAGGCCGCGATCATCTCCGGTCGCTTCCACGCGGCGGGTGAGACCTATTGGCAGAAGGTTGCGCGCACCGGCTTTGCGGATCCGACCTTCTTCGGCGGGTCTGTCGAGGCGGGCTTCTTCCTCACCGATGACAGCCGCGACTATAAGGGCGGCATCTTCAAGGGCGTGAAGGTGAAGAACCCGGTCGGATCGGGCGGCATGGGCGCGCTGCAAATCAATGTGCGCTACGACAAGCTCGATCTCAACGATGCGGGCATAGTGGGCGGAACGCAGGACGGCTATATGGCCTCGCTCATCTGGACGCCGGTCGATTATCTGCGGTTCATGGTGAACTATGGCCATATGGAATATGGCAACGCCGCCGTGGCCAATGGAACGAGCCGTTCCTATGGAGTAGACGTGCTGGGCGCGCGGGCGCAGGTTTCGTTCTAGCGATCACTCCGGTCGGGCAGGCAGGAGTCTGCCCATGCCTCTCATGATCTGATGATCAAGTCAGGAAGAACAGGGGCCGGTCATGATCGGCCTCTTTTCCGTTCAGTGTGCGGCTTCGGCGTCCAGCGCATAGCCAGCCGAGCGGACAGTGCGGATGATGTCGCGGTGCCCGCCCAGATTGATCGCCTTGCGCAGGCGGCGGATATGCACATCGACGGTGCGCAGCTCGATGTCGCTGTCGCGGCCCCATACGCTGTCCAGCAGCCGTTCGCGCGAGAACACCCAGCCGGGATGTTCGAGGAAATGCTTGAGCAGACGATATTCCGTCGGGCCGAGGGATACGGCTGCGCCGCCGCGTCTCACCTTGTGGCCTACGGTGTCCATCTCTATATCAGCGAAGGTCAGCGTTTCGCCTGCAAGCGCGGGCCGCACACGCCTCAGCACTGCGCCAACCCGCGCCACCAGCTCGCGCGGAGAGAAGGGCTTGGTTACATAATCGTCCGCGCCGGTTTCGAGGCCTCGAACCCGGTCTTCCTCCTCGCCGCGCGCGGTGAGCATGATGATCGGTACGTTGGCGGTGTTGGAATTGCGGCGCAGACGGCGGCATACCTCGATGCCCGAAAGGTTCTCGACCATCCAGTCAAGCAGTACGATGTCGGGCGTATGTTCCTGCGCCAGGATGAGCGCTTCCTCGCCATCCACCGTATGGGCGACGTCGAAATCCTCCTTGCGGAAATGCCAGACGAGAAGTTCAGCAAGAGCCGCATCGTCCTCTACCAAAAGCATATGCGCGCGACTCATATCGATACTCCGCTCAGTTTTCGCTTCCGCTGTCTTTGTCGCGTTCGGGCAGATAGTTGCCGGTCGCGGCATAATAGACCATCTCGGCGACATTGGTTGCATGGTCGCCGATGCGTTCGATGTTCTTGGCGATGAACAGCAGGTGCGCGCATTCGCTGATGGTCTTCGGGTTTTCGACCATATAGGTGACAAGCGTGCGGAAGATGCTGTTGTAAAAGCTGTCGACAACAGCATCGCGTGTGATCACCGCCTCTGCCAGCATTGCGTTGCGCGCGGCAAAGGCATTGAGCGCATCGCCCACCATCTCGCCCGCGATCTGCGCCATGGCAGGCAATAGCGAGATCGGCTCGATCGTGCGATGATCGCCGATCTTCGGCACCCGCTTGGCGATGTTTTTCGCATAATCGCCGATCCGCTCGACCACCCCGACGATCTTCAGTGCGGCGATGACTTCGCGCAGGTCGTTGGCCATGGGCGCGCGCAGGGCGATGGTCTGGATCACCAGCTTTTCGACTTCCGCCTCCAGCGCATCTATGCGTTCATCGTTCAGGACGACTCGCTTCGCCTTTTTGGCATCCTGCTCGACGAGCGCAGTCATCGCTTCTTCGAGCGCGGTTTCCACGCGCCCGCCCATTTCGGAGATCAGACCGCGCAGCTTGTCTATATCCTCGTCAAACGCTTTCACTGTATGCTGGTCGGGCATGAATGTGCTCCTTCAACCTTTATGGGATCAGCCGTAGCGACCCGTGATATAATCCTTGGTCCGATCCTGCTTCGGATTGGTGAATATTTCCGAAGTGTCGCCATATTCGACCAGAGTGCCGAGATGGAAAAACGCCGTTTTCTGCGAAACGCGCGCGGCCTGCTGCATGTTATGTGTAACGATAACGATGGCATAGCGGCCGCGCAGTTCATGGATTAGCTCCTCGATCTTGGCGGTGGCGATCGGGTCGAGCGCGGAACAGGGTTCGTCCATCAGGATGACTTCCGGTTCCACGGCGATGGCCCGGCCGATGCACAGGCGCTGCTGCTGACCGCCCGATAGAGCCGTGCCGCTGTCCTTGAGGCGATCCTTCACTTCCTCCCACAAGCCAGCGCGGCGCAGCGAGGATTCGACGATGATGTCGAGGTCCGCCTTGTTGCTCGCAAGGCCATGGATGCGTGGGCCATAGGCGATATTGTCGTAGATCGACTTGGGAAAGGGGTTCGGCTTCTGAAACACCATGCCGACCCTCGCGCGCAGCTGCACCACGTCCATGCCGCTGGCGTAGATGTCCTGACCGTCGAGGGTGATCTCTCCCTCCACGCGCGCGCTGAGCACCGTGTCGTTCATGCGGTTCAATGTGCGCAGGAAAGTCGATTTGCCGCAGCCCGAAGGGCCGATGAACGCGATCACATTGTCGGTATCGACGTCGATCGAGACATTATTGATCGCCTGCTTCTCGCCATAATAGACGTTCACATTGCGGGCGGTCATCTTTGCGGACGGGGAAGATTGGGTCATCAGGGAAATTACCACCGCTTTTCGAATTTGTTGCGCAGATAGATGGCGATGCTGTTCATGCCGAGCAGGAACATGAGCAGCACGATGATGGCCGCCGAGGTTTTCTCCACGAAACCGCGGCTCACCTCGTCCGACCAGAGGAATATCTGAACTGGGAGCACGGTCGCAGGCCCGGTCACACCGTCCGGCGGGCTTGCGATGAAGGCGCGCATGCCGATCATCAGCAGGGGCGCCGTTTCTCCCAACGCGCGGGCCATGCCGATGATCGTGCCAGTCAATATGCCGGGCAGGGCGAGGGGAAGCACATGGTGGAACACCACCTGAACAGGTGAAGCGCCGATGCCGAGCGCTGCGTCGCGGATCGAGGGCGGCACGGCCTTGATAGCGTTGCGACCGGCGATGACGATGACGGGCATGGTCATCAGGGCCAGCGTCATGCCGCCGACCAACGCGGCCGAGCGCGGCATGTGAAGCATGTTGAGGAATACGGCCAACCCCAGCAGGCCGAAAATGATCGAGGGCACGGCGGCGAGGTTGTTGATCGACACTTCGATCATTTCCGTCCAGCGGTTTTGCGGCGCATATTCCTCAAGATAGAGCGCGGCGAGCACGCCTACCGGAAAGCTGAGCAGCAATGTTACCAGCATGGTGAGAACCGATCCTTTGAACGCACCCCATATGCCGACCTGTGTCGGGTCGGTGGCGTCGCTGGACGTCAGGAAATCGGTATTGAGCGCGCTTGACGCCAGCCCCGCCTGCTTGAGCCTTGCATAGGCGGCTTCCGCCTGCAGCGTGCCATCGCGCTTGGCCGCCAGATCGATGGCGGCGGAGGCCGGCAGGTGGAGGGTTTCGCTGCGCTGAAGGATGCCCGGATCGGCCTTTATGGCATCGCGCACGGTCAGCCAAGCATGGGGCGCGATCAACTCGCTGCCTTCCTTACCGAGCGCCGCTTGCGCCGCGCTGTCGGTGATTGCGGGCAATCCGGCATTAGCCAGCGCCTGATCGGCGTTGGCACCATGCAGCATGGCGGGATCGACAAGGATCGGCGCCTTAGGGAAATCGAACTTCACCGCGACTTCCGTGCGCACGAAGCCGGAAAGGCCGCTGCTCAACATCGAAAGAACGAGAAAGGCGAGGAAACCTGCGGAAAGCAGGATTGCAATGAAGCCCATGCGGCGGAAGCGGCGCTCCGACGCATAGCGCGCGGCGATGCGCTTCTGCATCGACCGGCTGGCCCATTCGGTCGGGGACCGATACGCCGGAGCAGCGTTGGCGGAGCCGTTGTTAACGGCCATGGTCGCGCTCATTCATAGGCCTCCCGGTAGCGCTTCACGACCTGAAGCGCGACGATGTTGAGCAGCAAGGTGACGATGAACAGCACCAACCCCAGAGCGAAGGCGGCGAGCGTCTTGGCGCTGTCGAATTCCTGATCGCCGGTCAGAAGCTGGACGATCTGCGTGGTCACGGTCGTCACGCTGGCAAACGGGTTGAGCGTCAGATTGGCCGCAAGACCGGCAGCCATCACCACGATCATCGTTTCGCCGATGGCCCGGCTCACGGCGAGCAACACCCCGCCGACCACGCCCGGAAGCGCGGCGGGAATGAGCACCTGACGGATGGTTTCGCTGGTAGTGGCGCCCATGGCAAGGCTGCCGTCGCGCATCGATTGCGGCACGCTGTTGATGCTGTCGTCCGCCATTGAGGAGACGAAGGGAATGATCATCACACCCATCACCAGCCCCGCGGCCAGTGCGCTTTCCGACGAAGCGCCGGATATGCCGATCCATGCGGCGAAATCGCGCATGTTGGGCGCGATGGTGAGCGCCGCGAAATAGCCATAGACCACGGTCGGCACACCGGCGAGCACTTCGAGTATCGGCTTGAGCCACGCGCGCGCAGCGGGCCTTGCATATTGGGTGAGGTAGACCGCGCTCATCAGGCCGAGCGGAATGGCGACGATCATCGCGATGATGGCACCGATGAAGATTGTGCCCCAGAACAGCGGCACCGCGCCAAAGGCATCATCATTGCCATAGCCCATCGCGGCGGATTGCGGTGACCATTTGGTGCCGAACAGAAAGTCGATGGGGTTGACCATGGAGAAGAAGCGCATCGATTCCCACAGGAGCGAGAGAACGATACCGACAGTCGTGACGATCGCGATGAGCGATGCCACCAGCAGCGTCATCATTACCACACGTTCGACACGGGTGCGCGCGCGGAAATCTGTGCGTATACGTGTGAAGGAATAGGCGCCGCCCGCAAAGGCGAGCAGGATGGCCACGAGCGCGCCTCCCATGGAATAATAGCTGTTCGCCTGACGATAGGGTTCGACGAGGGCGCGCGAACGAGTGTCGAAGGCGATGGTCGTCTTGCCCAGCGCCATGTTCCGCGCCTCTCCCAAAATCGCGCCGCGCGAGAAGCTGTCGGTCGGCAGGCTGGAGGCTGCCGGATCGGCCAGCACCCGCTCCGTAACGAGCTGGGGCATGACATTGCCCCATATGCCGAGAAACAAAAGCGCGGGCAGAACGACCCAAAGCCCAACATACCAGCCGTGATAGCCGGGAAGCGAGTGAAGCACGGGTCGTCGCGAAGAGGATGCGTTTTCGGCTGGAGCAGCCATCGCCGCCAGTCGGGCCGCCTTGGCCCGACCGCTGAGCCAGGCGATGATGCCCAACCCAATGATGATGGTGACGATGGCAAATCCGCTCACGAAACCTTGTCCCTTTTGACGACCCGCGCCTTCGTTATCTGCGTTACTTGAGTTCGCTGCCGTCAAGCACGGACAGGGTCTTGACCGTCGCGGCGCTCTTGGTGCGAACTTCCTCAGACGCTGCGACCATGCCGCGCTTGGTCAGGTAACCGCCCGGCTCCCAACCCTTGGCGAACTCTTCGACATAGGCCTGAAGGCCCGGAATGGCCTGAAGATGCGCCTTCTTCACATAGATATAGAGCGGGCGCGCGCCGGGATATTCGCCGCTCGCCACCTTTTCATAGGTCGCTTCGACTCCGTTGAGCGGAATGTCTTTCAGCGTCGCGCGGTTTTCCTCAAGGTAGCTGAATCCGAACACGCCGATGCTGTTCGGATTGGCGGTGAGCTTCTGCACGATCAGATTGTCGTTCTCACCCGAATCGACATATTTGCCGTCCTCGCGGATCTTGGTGCAGGTCGCCTTATATTCGTCCTCG
>CAYOZY010000103.1:0-3907 GCA_964408525.1 uncultured Sphingobium sp.
GATGAAATTGGCGCCCCGCACGGATAACAAGGCAGCGGAGACATGAGCCGATATGGCTGGCGCGGCGGGAAATAATTACAAGCAGGACATCATTTCGCTGGCTTCCGAAAAGGACAGCCGCGCCGCCTTGCCACTGTTGATCGTGGCAGCGGCGCTGAGCGCCGGTGCGATAGCATGGGCGGTGGGAGACTGGGCTTTGGCCGCCGGTTTTGCCGCCATGACCATGGGCAGCGCGGCGCTGCTCAATATGTTTCGTCCGGCGCAGACGCAGGCCGTTGCTGCGCGCGAGGCTGCGCCCGACTGGTCGGTTGCGCGCGCCGCGGCGGATGCTTCCGAAACGGCGATGGCCATTACCGACCGGACCGGGCGGCTGGTGTGCGCCAGCGATCTCTATGGCGAATGGTTCCCCGCCTATCCCGCACCGCCATCCTTGCAGCTCGATGGCGAAGGCGGATCCCGCCTCGCCGAGGCCGGACGCACGGCGTGGCGCGATGGAGAGGGGCAGTGCGAGGGAATAGTGCGCGGCGCGTTGCGCTGCGATGTCGCGGTGATGCGCACGGGCCGCGCCGACGACTTTCTGCTCTGGCATTTCCGCCCCGTGCGGCAGTTCAGCATCATCGACGAATTCACGCGGATGATGACCGGCGAGGTTGGCTCGCTCTTTGGCGATGCCGGTTTGATGGCCGCTATCATTGGGGCGGAGGGTCGGATTCGCGGCGCCAACGAAGCCTTTGTGCTGCGCGCCGCCGGTCGTTCCGATGCGGACCTGACAGGGCGCGATCTGGCGGCCTATTTCCGCCGCGATGAGGCGGGGCGCATCTTTTTCCTCCGCGAGGCGCCGGGGATGCTCCCCATCGCCATTTTCCGCGTGTTGCTGCGCGCGGACCAGCCGGAAGGCCCGGCGCTCATCCTGCTGATCGACCAGCCCGGAGACGCCGGCGCGAGCGGCTCGTCGCTTTCCTATTTTCAGGCGTTGCTGGCTCTCGTTCCTTTCGGAATTGCGATGACCGACCGGGACGGGAGGCTGCTCTTCCTCAACGATAGCTTCGCCCGCGCCGCCAATGTGCCCGAAGGAGACAAGCCCGCCTATCCCGGCGACCTCGTGGTGGCTGAGGATCAGGCGGCGCTGGCGGCTGCGGTGCGGCGCTACGCCGTCGGCCCGCAGATGACGGGCGACATTGCGGTGCGCCTGCGCAATCAGCCGGAGGAGCCCGTGGCGCTCAGTCTTGCCGGCGTGCGCGGGCTGGGCGAGGCGGCGGTGATGCTCACGCTCAAGGACGACAGCGAGGAAGGCCGCCTCAAGCGGCAGGTGGCGCAGGCGACCAAGATGCAGGCGGTGGGGCAGCTCGCGGGCGGCGTCGCGCATGATTTCAACAATATCCTCACCGCCATCATCGGCCATTGCGACCTGATGCTGATGCGCCACACGCCGGGCGACAGCGACTATGACGACATTCAGCAGGTCAAGTCCAACTCCAACCGCGCGGCCAGCCTTACGCGGCAGTTGCTTGCCTTTTCGCGGCAACAGACCTTGCGTCCGCAAGTGTTGCAGCTCCCGGACATCGTCGCGGATGTCTCCAGCCTTCTCAAGCGCCTGATTGGCGAGAAGGTGAAGCTGGAAGTTACCCACGGGCGCCATCTCGGCATGGTGCGCGCCGACCCCGGCCAGATGGAGCAGGTGATCGTCAATCTCGCGGTCAATGCGCGCGACGCGATGCCCGATGGCGGCACGCTTTCGATCCAGACTTTCGCCATGCCCAGCGCACAGGTGCGCGAGATGCGCTCTACCGTTCTGCCGCCCGCCGACTATACGGGGCTGCGCATATCGGACACGGGCATGGGAATTCCGCCCGATCTGCTGCCCAAGATTTTCGAGCCTTTCTTCACCACCAAGGAAGTAGGGAAGGGCACCGGGCTTGGCCTTTCGACCGTCTACGGCATCGTCAAGCAATCGGGCGGCTATATCTTCGCCGAATCCGAAGCCGGACATGGCGCCAGCTTCGTTATCTATCTTCCCGTGCATGTGCCCGACGCCGGAGAAAAGGTCGCGGCCTCGATAAAATCGGCTCCGCCGCCGCGCAGCACATGGGGAACCGGCACGATTCTGCTCGTCGAGGACGAGGACATGGTGCGCGCGGTCGCGGAGCGGGCGCTCACGCGGCAGGGCTATACCGTGCTCACCGCATCGGACGGCGAACAGGGGCTTGAAGTGCTGTCGGAGACCGAAACGATCGACCTGCTCGTTTCGGATGTCCTGATGCCCAATATGGATGGCCCCGCCATGGTGCGCGAGGCGCGGCGCGCCAGACCCGATCTGCCCGTGCTTTTCATGTCCGGCTATGCGGAAGAGCAGCTCCGCAAGTCGATAGATATAGAGAATATCGCCTTTCTGCCTAAACCCTTCTCCGTAGCCCAGCTATCGGAAGCGGTGGCCGACGCCTTCGCAAATAGTGCCGAAACGTAGCAAAGACGCGACAAGCCGCTCGTCGCGCGCTTGCGGATGCTGCGCGATTCGGTCAGCTTTAATTGCGGTATGGGGGTGTCCCGTCCTGTCGCTTTTTTGAGGTATCCAGCCGGAAACTGGCCGGAGCGGTGGGTCAGGCGGGTTTCCCCTTTTTCGGGTCCGGTCTGACGGGGCCCTGTAGATGGTAATGTCTCTTTATGGTATCCTATGCATCTTCCCCCGTTCGCCGGTCGATCCTCATCGTCGAGGATGAGGCGATGATCGCGATGATGCTGGAGGAATTTGTCGAAACCCTCGGCCATCATGTGCAGGCCGTAGTCGGCACGGTCGACGAAGCCTGCGCCATGGTTCGCCAGGGCGGGTTCGATCTCGCCATTCTCGATTGCCACCTTGACGGCGAAGCCGTCTGGCCGGTCGCCGAAATGCTGGAGGCCGCCGACATCCCCTATATTCTCAGCTCCGGCGGGTCGATCTCGGAAATTCCGGCGCCCTATGCCGCGCGGCCGATGCTTGCCAAACCCTATACCATCGGCACCATTTCCGACATGCTTGCCACGAGCGAATCTGCCCGCGCATGATGCTCCGGCTTGAGCGGCGAAAAATATTTGTTCCCCTCTTGTTCTGTGAGAACAAATAGGATACACAAGCTTTCGAACCGACGCATATTGCACTCGGCAGGAGACAGGCTCATGACCGCAATGCTCAAACTCATCGATTCCGATAAAAAGACGGGGAATATGGACAGGCAGAAGGCATTGGAGGCGGCGCTCTCCCAGATCGATCGCGCATTCGGCAAGGGCAGCGCCATGAAACTGGGCAGCCGCGAGAAGATGGAAATCGAAGCGGTATCGACGGGGTCTCTGGGCCTCGACATCGCTCTGGGGATCGGTGGCTTGCCGCGCGGGCGCATCATCGAGATTTACGGCCCGGAAAGCTCCGGCAAAACGACGCTGGCGCTTCATGCCATTGCCGAGGCGCAGAAAACCGGTGGCACCGCGGCCTTTGTCGATGCCGAACATGCGCTCGATCCGGTCTATGCGAAAAAGCTGGGCGTTGACATCGACGAACTGATCGTGTCGCAGCCCGATACAGGCGAGCAGGCGCTGGAAATTGTCGATACGCTGGTGCGCTCGAACGCGATCGACGTGCTGGTCATCGATTCGGTTGCGGCGCTGGTGCCGCGCGCCGAGATCGAGGGCGAAATGGGCGACAGCCATGTTGGATTACAGGCGCGCCTCATGAGCCAGGCGTTGCGCAAGCTCACCGGGTCCATTTCCCGTTCGCGCTGCACCGTGATCTTCATCAACCAGGTGCGCATGAAGATCGGTGTGATGTATGGCAACCCCGAAACCACGACCGGCGGCAATGCCCTGAAGTTCTACGCCTCGGTGCGGCTTGATATTCGCCGGACCGGCCAGATCAAGGATCGCGAGGATATTGTCG
>CAYOZY010000103.1:3917-4650 GCA_964408525.1 uncultured Sphingobium sp.
AGGTCGCGCCTCCGTTCAAGCAGGTTGAATTCGACATCATGTATGGCGAAGGGATTTCCAAGATCGGCGAAATCCTCGATCTCGGCGTCAAGGCGGGGATCGTTGAGAAGTCGGGCGCATGGTTCTCCTATGATTCCGTGCGCATTGGTCAGGGCCGCGAAAACGCCAAGGCGTTTCTCAAGGAAAATGAAGAGCTGTGCACAAAGCTGGAAAATGCCATCCGGGGCAAGACCGATGCGGTCTCCGAGGCCATGATGACCGGCCCTGACGCGCAAGAGGACATCGACGCGGACTGACAGCAAAAGCATCGCCGCCGGTCGGCGCGGCACAGCCGGGGTCTGTTGGGACTTGCGCGGGGCAGCTTATGTCTTGCCGCCCAACAGATTCTCGTGCCGATTGGCGCTTGTCTCCGGCCTCGCGCTCGCCTAATCGCCTTGTCCCATGACATCGACAAACGACATCCGCCGGTCCTTCCTCGATTATTTTGCGGGGCAGGGGCATATGCCGGTTCCGTCCGCGCCGCTGGTGCCGCATAACGACCCGACCCTCATGTTCACCAATGCGGGCATGGTGCCGTTCAAGAACGTGTTTACAGGCCTCGAAAGTCGCCCCTACACCACCGCGGCCTCTTCGCAGAAATGCGTGCGCGCGGGGGGTAAGCATAACGATCTCGATAATGTCGGCTATACCGCGCGGCATCACACCTTCTTTGAAATGCTGGGTAATTTCAGCT
>CAYOZY010000103.1:4660-9396 GCA_964408525.1 uncultured Sphingobium sp.
CAAGGAGCAGGCGATCCATCATGCATGGAAGCTAATCACGCACGAATGGGGCGTCCCGGCGGATCGCCTCACTGTCACCATCTATCATGATGATGACGAGGCCTTTGGTCACTGGCGCAAGATCGCGGGCCTGCCCGAAAGCCGCATCATCCGCATCGCTACTTCGGACAATTTCTGGTCCATGGGCGATACCGGCCCGTGCGGCCCCTGTTCGGAAATATTCTACGATCATGGGGATCATATCCCCGGCGGCCCTCCCGGCTTCGCGCCCGGCGACCGCTTCGTCGAGGTCTGGAATCTGGTGTTCATGCAGTTCGACCAGCAGAGCGATGGCACCAGGCTTGCGCTCCCGAAGCCGAGCATCGACACCGGCATGGGGCTGGAGCGTATCGCCGCCGTGCTTCAGGGCGTGCATGACAATTACGATACCGATACCTTTCGCGCGCTTATCGCGGAATCGGGCACCCTGACGCATAGCGATACGGGCGGCGCCAGCAAGGCCAGCCATCGCGTCATTGCTGATCATCTCCGCTCTTCGGGCTTTCTCATAGCCGATGGTGTGCTGCCCGCCAATGAGGGGCGCGGCTATGTTCTGCGCCGGATCATGCGGCGCGCCATGCGCCATGCGCATCTTCTGGGCGCGGCCGAGCCATTGATGCACCGGCTGGTGGGTGCGCTGGTCAGGGAAATGGGCGGTGCCTATCCCGAATTGCTCCGCGCCCAGCCGCTCATCGAGGAGACGCTGCTGCGCGAAGAAACCCGCTTCCGCCAGACGCTCGACAAGGGACTCAGGTTGCTGGACGAAGCCACAGGCGACCTGAAAACGGGCGACATCTTGCCGGGAGAAACCGCTTTTCGCCTCTATGATACCTTTGGCTTTCCCTATGACCTCACCGAGGATGCGCTTCGCGCGCAGGGCATCATGGTCGACCGGGCGGGTTTCGACGCAGCGATGGCCGAACAAAAAGCTGCCGCCCGCGCCGCCTGGAAAGGTTCGGGCGAGAAAGCCTCGGATGAGATCTGGTTCGATATTGCCGAGGAGGCTGGCGCGACCGAGTTCACCGGCTATGGCGCCACCACCGGCGAGGGGCAAGTCGTTGCAATCGTTCGCAATGGCGAGCGCGTCGAGCACGCGCAGGCGGGCGAGGATGTCACCCTGCTCACCAACCAGACGCCATTTTACGGCGAGAGCGGCGGGCAAACCGGGGACGCGGGCGCGATAAACAGCCTGGAGGGGTTTTCCGCTACCGTCACAGATACCGGCAAGGCGCTGGGGCGGCTGCACACGCACAGGCTCACCATCAATGCCGGCGCGGTCAGCGTCGGCGATACCGTGCATCTGGCCGTGGACACCGATCGTCGCAACCGTATCCGCGCGAACCATAGCGCCACCCATCTGCTCCATGCCGCCCTGCGCGCGCGCCTCGGCGCTCATGTCACGCAAAAGGGCAGCATGGTCGCGGCGGACCGGCTGCGCTTCGATTTTTCGCATCCCGAAGCACTCAGCCCGGAACAGGTCGCGACGGTCGAAGCCGATGTGAACGCCCAGATACGTGCCAATGGCGAGGTTGCGACCCGACTGATGACGCCGGATGACGCCATCGCCGCTGGCGCCATGGCCCTGTTCGGCGAGAAATATGGCGATGAGGTCCGCGTGCTCTCTATGGGTTCGCGGGACGAGGCCAGCTATTCGGTTGAATTGTGCGGCGGCACGCATGTCCGCGCGTTGGGCGATATCGGCCTATTCAAGATCATCGGTGAAAGCGCGGTGGCGAGCGGGGTGAGGCGCATAGAGGCACTCACCGGCGAAGCGGCACGGCTATGGCTGAACGAACGCGAAGATGCCCTCAAGGCGACCGCGGCGACACTGCGCACCACCCCGGAGGAAGTGCCCGCGCGCGTATCAGCATTGGCTGACCAGCTTCGCAGGCTCGAACGCGAACTGGCCGAGGCCAAGAAGGCGCTGGCTCTGGGCGGCGGTGATGCGGGCGGCGGCGTGGCAGCGCCGGAAGATGTCGGCGGGGTGGCGTTCATCGGCCAGATTATCGAGGGGCTGGACCCCAAGGAACTTCGCGGCCTGATCGATGAGAACAAGAAGCGTTTGGGTTCGGGGATTTCGGTGGTGATTGCCGTTACCGACGGTCGCGCCTCGATTGCGGCAGGCGTTACCGACGATCTGGCGGGCCGTTTCAGCGCGGTCGATCTGGTTCGCACGGGTGTTGAGGCACTTGGCGGCAAGGGTGGCGGAGGCCGACCCGACATGGCGCAGGGAGGCGGACCGGACGCGAGCAAGGCGGCGGGTGCGCTTAGCGCGGTCCGGGCGATTTTGGGCGGATAGGCGCCCGGTTTCGCGCGGTGCTGGTTGAGACAGGGCTGACTCAGGCATCACAGGAGGAAGGCGCATGCACTATTGGCTGATGAAATCGGAGCCGGACTGCTTTTCTTGGGACGATCTGGTGGCAAAAAAGCGCGCCGAATGGGACGGCGTGCGCAATCATCTCGCCCAATCGCATATGAAAGCGATGAAAAAGGGGGATCGCGCGCTGTTCTACCACAGCAATATCGGGCTTGAGGTCGTGGGGATCATGGAGATTGTCGACGAGGCGGCACCGGACAGTACAGACGACAGCGGCAAGTGGATCGCCGTCGATGTATCCCCGCTGGAAAAACTGCCGCAGCCGGTGACGCTGAAGGCCATGAAGGCCGAGCCTGCATTGTCCGACATGGTGATGATCCGACAGTCGCGCCTCTCTGTATCGCCCGTGACCGCGCCGCAATATCAGCGCATCCTGAAAATGGGTGGCCTATGACTGTCCGGTGGTCATGCTGCTGAAAACGCGAAACGTGAACCGTTAAAATCATTCAGCCCCTGTCACCATATCGGCGGCAGGGGCTGAATATAGTGGCGGTCTGCTGCGCCTGTTGCGCGACAGCCCATTTGATGCGGTCCCGTCATCCGAAAAGCGTCAGATAGACCATGGCGGGCGGAACCAGCGAGACGGCCCCCGCAAACAGGGTAAAGCCCAGTTCAGATATATTCTTCATTTCATGCTCCTGCGAAAAGCCTCGAAGCATCTCGTCCTTTTTCTCTTCTTGTTTGATAGTAATTTAGGATGGGTGGGGCTTTCCGGCAATCGCAAATGGCGTCTGCATAAATGCATGAAATGCAATCATCTTCTGTTAACCCTGTTTTGGAGCTTGCTTAGGGTCAGGACTCATTGATCACATGGCTGCGGCTTGAGCCTCTCCTCAGAGCATCATCGTTCCCATGGAAAGCCTGATTGTTCCTTGGGAGCAGCTAAGGCAGAAGCGCACGGCTGAGGATCTCAAGGCCAAAGGCCTCGTTTCGAAGGTGCGCAAGATGCGCGATGGACGCCTCA
Organism: uncultured Sphingobium sp.; assembly: GCA_964408525.1. Classification (GTDB taxonomy): domain Bacteria; phylum Pseudomonadota; class Alphaproteobacteria; order Sphingomonadales; family Sphingomonadaceae; genus Sphingobium. The sequence continues at coordinate 8,041 of CAYOZY010000103.1, forward strand.
CCGGTGGTACGGCCTATCGACCGGGTGCGCTCACGCACCTGTTGCGCAACCGGATTTATATCGGCGAGATTAGCCATGGGGATCATGTCTATCCCGGAGAGCATGCGGCGATATCGAACAAAGGTGTCTGGGAAGCATCTCAGGCTCTGCTGCAACCCATGGGTTGCAAGCCGCGCTCAGGACAGATCAGCATCCTGGCCGGTCTCATCAAGGATAGGCAGGGGCTGCCGATGCATCCCGCCCATGCCAACAGGGATACCGCCAAAGGCCGCAAGCGCTATCGCTATTGTGTATCGAAACATAGCGAGGCCATCGCGCAGGAGCCGTGTCGCATGCCGGCTGGCGATCTCGAGCGCATCGTCACCACTGAAATTGCCAGCCTGCTGTGCGATCCGCTGAGACTTTCCGCAGAGCTCAGCGAAACCATGCCCCTCACCGAGCAGGCACAGAAGCTATACAAATCGAAAGCTGACCAACTCGCAGCGCCCTCGATAGCCGCGGACCTGCTGCAAACACTGAAGGTCGAGATCATCATAGAGGTCGACCGGCTGATCATCGAACTGCCCGTCAAAGCGTTTGCGGTACTCGCCACGGGCAGTACCCAAAATCCCGCAGAACTGGCCCGTTTCTGGGCGCGCCTCTAGCGCAAGCGGAAAAATCTCCGCGTCGCGAGACTGGGTGGTGCTGCCGGTGAGGATTGAACTCACGACCTCAGCCTTACCAAGGATGCGCTCTACCACTGAGCTACGGCAGCATACCCACTTCTTCGGCCGGGCGGGTGGTGCCGCATCGGGCCGGAGCCGGGCCTATGGCCCCGCTATGGCTGCATTGTCAAGTGAGGCTTGAGCGATGCCGCCATTTCTGGTTAACCCCTCCTATATGCGCGAAACGGAAACAGATCGTAAAAAGCGGCTGGCCGAGGCCTTGCGACAGAATTTGCGGCGCAGAAAGGCTCAGGCGCGCGAGGAAAAGCAAAATTTGGCCTCTTCCAATGAGGCGGTGTCACGCACCGGAGATCACTCCGCGAATTCATGAAGCGCGAGGTTTGCAACGAATCCTGACTCTATGCTGACGCCTCCTGGCCCCGATCAGACGCAGCGAAATGCGCCATCTGGTCTTCCAACGCCTTTCTGAAGGCAGGGCGAGCGGTCGCACGCGCCACATAGCTTTCCGTCGCGGGCCGGTTGCCGAAGGCGCGAACCTTGCCGACACGCAACACATCCGCCATCAGCAAGTCGGCCGCGGTGAAGCGGTCTGCCACCAGCCATTTCCTATCCTTGAGAACATTCTCCAGATGATTGAGGCGCATCTCCATCCATCCGGTCAGGCCGTTTTCCGGCGCGCCAGTCGACCCAA
>CAYOZY010000104.1:0-9364 GCA_964408525.1 uncultured Sphingobium sp.
TTCATCTTCGCTCTGGCGGCATTCGCGGCGGGCTTTGCGGTGCGCCCCTTCGGTGCGCTGGTGTTCGGGCGGATCGGCGATATCGTCGGACGCAAGAACACCTTCCTCGTCACCATGGGCATCATGGGCCTGTCGACCTTCTCGGTCGGCCTGCTGCCAAGTTATGAATCGATAGGCGTTGCCGCGCCGGTGATCCTCATCATCATGCGCCTGTTACAGGGTCTCGCGCTGGGGGGCGAATATGGCGGGGCCGCAACCTATGTGGCCGAGCATGCGCCCGACCACAAGCGCGGGCTTTACACGAGCTGGATCCAGACGACGGCGACCTTCGGCCTGTTCGCCGCCCTGCTCGTGGTCATCGGCCTGCGCACGTTCATGGGCGAGGAGAGCTTCGCCGCATGGGGATGGCGCCTTCCGTTCCTGATCTCGATCGTGCTGCTCGCCGTTTCCATGTGGATCCGCATGCAGCTCAATGAAAGCCCGGTCTTTCAGAAGATGAAGGAAGAGGGCAAGACCTCGAAGGCGCCGCTGAGCGAAGCTTTCGGCAACTGGGGCAACCTCAAATGGGTGCTGATCGCGCTCCTGGGCGCGGTCGCGGGGCAGGCGGTGGTTTGGTACACTGGCCAGTTCTATGCGCTGTTCTTCCTTGAAAAGATGATGAAGGTCGATGGGGCGACCGCGAATATCCTGATCGCCATCGCGCTCGCCATCGGCACGCCGTTCTTCGTGTTCTTCGGCTGGCTTTCCGACAAGATCGGCCGCAAGCCGCTCATCATCGGCGGCTGCGCGATCGCGGCGCTCGCCTATTTCCCGCTGTTCGGAGCACTGACCACCGCCGCCAATCCGGCGCTGGCCCATGCCCAGTCGGCGGCGCCAGTGACCATCGTCGCGCATCAGAAGGAATGTTCGTTCCAGTTCGACCCCGTCGGCAAGAACAAGTTCGACAAAAATGGTTGCGATGTCGCCAAGGCCTATATGGCCAAGACCGGCATCAGCTATGGCAATGCCGACGCTCCGGCGGGTAGCCCCGCGCAGGTAAGGGTTGGCGAAACGGTTTTCGCCGTGCCAATGGTTTCGGACATGACCGGCGAGGACAAGAAGGCGGCGATCACCGGCTTTCAGGACGAACTGAAGGCGGGTCTAGCCGACGCGGGCTATCCCGCCAAGGCCGATGCGGACGCCATCAACAAGCCGATGGTGGTTGCGATCCTCGTCGCCCTCGTGTTGCTGGTGACGATGGTTTACGGCCCGATCGCGGCCATGCTGGTCGAGCTGTTCCCCAGCCGCATCCGCTACACCTCGATGTCGCTGCCCTATCATATCGGCAACGGCTGGTTCGGCGGCTTCCTGCCGACCACGGCCTTCGCGATGGTCGCGGCCACCGGCGATATTTATTACGGCCTGTGGTATCCGGTTCTGGTGGCGGCGCTGACCGTGGTAGTCGGGCTGCTGTTCCTGCCTGAAACCTTCAAGCGCAACATCGACCAATAGGTTTTGGCCGGAATATGAGGCGGGCGCGACAATCCGGCGCCCGCCCTGGTGTTTTTATTCATGTTCCCGGTCACATGTCGGCCGCGACATTCATCCCTTTTTCCACATCACCCGGTAAAGATCGAAGCGGCGGTCCTTGAGGTTCTGCACCGCGCCAGACTGACGGCTGGTAAGCAGATCGTCCAATGACAGGTCGGCGATGGCGATAGTCTCCGTGTTGGGCGCGGTGTCCGCCGCCACACCGTCGCGCGCGAAGGGAAAGTCGCTCGGCGTCAGGATCGCGCTTTCGGCGTAATGCACGTCCATATTCTCGACATTGGGCAGGTTGCCGACGACGCCCGAAGTCACGACATAGCACTGGTTCTCGACCGCTCGCGCCTGACAGCAATAGCGCACGCGCAAATAGCCCCGGCGCTCGTCGGTACAGAAAGGCACGAACAGCATGAGTGCGCCCTGATTGGTCAGGTGGCGCGCCATTTCCGGGAACTCGCTATCATAGCAGATCATCACGCCGATAGGTCCGCAATCTGTCGGGATCACGCTGGCGCCATAGCCGCCCTTGATGTTCCACCATTGCCGCTCGGAAGGAGTCGGATGTAGCTTTTCCTGCGTATAAACGCCGCCATCGCGCAGAAACACATAGCCGATGTTGCGAATCTCGCCGCTTTCCATCTTGGTGGGATGGGACCCGCCAATGATGTTGATGTTGTAGCTGACCGCGAGCTTTTCCATGAAGGCGACATAGCGTTTGGTATAGGTCGCGACCTTCTCTATAGCCTCGGCGGGCGCAAGCTTCCTGCTCTCGATCGACAGCAGCTCCAGCGTGAAAAGCTCCGGGAAAACCACGAAATCGGCGTGATAATCCGCTGCGACATCGACCCAATATTCGACCTGTTCCTCGAACTCGTCGATCATCGCGATCTTCCGCATCTGGAACTGCACCGTGGCCACGCGCACCGACGATGGCAGACGCTTGCTCCCCCTGACCTTTCGGGTGCCGGAGCGTTCCGGCGCGAGCGGGTTGGGCCAGAACATGAGCACGGCGTTACCCCGGCTGTCCCGGTCGGTCGGGTCATAGCCCGGCAATACGTCACGTGCCTGAAACCCTTGCATCAACTGGAAGTTGATGACGGGATCGCGCACCTGTTTCTCGATGACCGCATCAAGATAATGCTTCGGATCGGGATAGGTCCGCTTGCGGCGGCCATAGCCGGGCATGCGCCCGCCAAAAGCGATGCCGTCCAGCTCGAAATATTGGCACAGTTCCTGCCGCCGGCGATAGAAGCGCTGGCCGATGCGGAGCCGCCGATAGTCAGGGTCAACGCACACCTCCATGCCGTAGAGGATTTCGCCATCGGGGTCGTGGCGCGTAGCAAAACCGCCGCCGGTGATTTCGTCCCAGCTATGTGGAGCAAACGCCAGATCCTCGTCGACGATCAGCGTGGCGCAATGACCGACGACATCGCCTTCATATTCGGCGACGAACTGCCCTTCGGGGAAATTGTTGATCTGGCCGCGCACCTGCGCGGTCGAAAAGCCCTCCGCGCGCCCGTATACCCGGCGGGAGAGCGCCGCGATGGCGCGGGCATCGGCGGCTTTCGCCTCGCGAATGATGAGCTTTGCCTGCGTGTCGTGCATGGGAGCTCACTAGCTGCCGCTCCGCCTCTCGTCCAGACGCAAGCTGCCGCATGCGGCGCTGTAGCCTCCCTGCGCGTGGCGGCCCGGTCGATGGCTCCAGTTGGTCATTGTCGCGCGATCGCTTTGCCTCTATAAACTGCATGCACTTTTATGAAAGGTCGAGGAACCTGCCTTCGCTTCACTGCGGGTTCCCATATCGGGGAAGGAATGAAATGGACACGATGATAACCTGGGGACCAGCCGTTGCCCGAATCGTCATGGGCCTGTTTTACTGGATCATGGCAGTCGGCCTCGTAAAGGATTTCAAATTCGTGACCGGGCTGATGGCCGCTAAGCGGGTGCCCATGCAAGCGCTGCTTCTCGGTATCACGATCATCGCCTGGATTCTCGGCGGCGGGATGTTGGTATTGGGGGAAAATGTCGTTCCCGCTGCGCTGGCCCTGCTGGTTTTGACGGCGATCATGACGCCGGTCATGCATAATTTCTGGGCCGCGCCGCCCGAACTGGCCGCCAACGAGATCCAGCATTTCTTCAAGAATATCGCGATTCTGGCGGGCCTGCTGTGTATTGCCGCCATGGCGGCGGGCGCATCGGCAAGCGGCTGATACAAGCGATAAGAAAGACGCGGAACCGGGGGGGGCGATTCCGCGTCGTTATAAAGTATCCGAAACTGTGAGCGTCAGTTCATCAGCACCTGCACGATGAGCTGAACGACCTGACCGCCTTCTTCCGTGCCCCAGTCGCCCGCCAGTTCGGCGATGGCCATGTTCGAGCTGACGATGGTAGCGCCTGCCTTCTCCATACGGTTGAGCGCCGCGCGGTCGGCCATCTCGGTCGGCGAACCGCCGGCATCGGCGACCACCTGCACATCATAGCCCTGCTCGATCATCGTCATGACCGGGAACACGGTGCACACATCGTTGGTCACGCCGGCGACGACCAGCTTCTTGCGTCCGGTTGCCTTGACGGCGGCGGCGAAGGCCTCGTCCTCCATAGCGTTCACGATGCCCATGCGCTTGATGCGGCTGGCGAAGGCATCCGGGCAGATTTCCTGAAACTCGCTGAGCAGCGGCCCCTGGATGAAGTCCTCCATGCTCGACGTCAGCACGATCGGCATTCCCAGGATCTTGGCCGACTTGGCGAGCATGACGGCATTGGCCCTCAGCGCCTCATAGGCGATCGACCGCGCCCAGCTCATCGTTCCAGTCTGATGATCGATCAGAATAAGCGCCGCGTTGCTTCCACTAAAACGTTCCTGACTCATATTTTCCTCCATTTAAAACAAACTGTTGAATGAACTGAATATTATGGGTGGCCTCTCCGCTATCAAAGCTGATGCATGATCGGCGTTCCGGCGAATATCGCCACCTGCGCGGCGCCATGCGGCGCTTCGATCATGACCTCCTGCCCGGCATCGGTCGCCGGATAGGCCGGTATCTCCAATCCGCTGGCATCAAATTCGACGCCGTTGATTGTCGTTCGGCCTTTTACCGGCATGGCAAAGGCGTTCTGGCCGGCCGCGACTGGCACGACCAGAGAGGCAGCCGCCTCCAGCGTAATGTCCAGAAGGGTAATGCGTGTCGGCGGCGTCATGGGCGAGCGTGCCGCGTCAAATTCGCCAAGCGGCACCCGAACCCGCGCACCGGGCAACTTGACGACAGGCACATCCTCCGGCTCCAGACTTACGGCGAAAGGCGGCGCCGATTGTTTCCCGGCGGGAAGGTTGACGAAAATCTGGAAGAGGTGCGCCATTTTGCCTCCCTCTGCCGGAACTTCCTCATGAACGATGCCGCGTCCTGCCGCGGTCCAGTGCAACCCGCCCGGCCTGATAAGATTTTTGGTGCCGATCGAATCCTCGTTCCACAGGCCCGTCTCGGCATCGGCAAACACATAGGAAACCGCGGAAAACCCGACATTCTGATGCGGCGGAAAGGTGGGCGCTCCCATCCATGCATGGTCGACACCCAGCACCGGGTCCATCGCCCCGGAACGCCCTTCGTCTCGAAGCGTCGCGGCACGAAATTCGCTTCCATGCACCATCTGTTTCAATCGCAAAACGCGACTCATCCCGGCGCTCCCCTCATCGTCGTCGCTCGACTCCGGCACAGTATCCGGCCCGTTTATGGATGCACTATCGACGATCCCATGAGTGGGATAAAGAGTGTTGAACTAAATTCACTATTCCATATATGGAATAGCATCATGTTCCCCCTGAATGACATGGCCCTCTTTGTCGAAGTGGTGAAGGCGAAAGGCTTCGTGCGCGCGGCCGAGGCGATCGGCATGCCCAGCTCAACGCTGTCGCGACGCATCAGCAATCTGGAAAAATCGGTCGGGCTTCGCCTGCTCAACCGCACGACGCGGCGGGTGGAGCTTACCGAAGCGGGACAGATCTATTTCGAGCGATGCAAGCACATCGTCGAGGAAGCGGCGCTGGCGCACGAACAACTGGGAGACATGGTCGCCAATCCAACCGGCGTGCTGAGGGTGTCCCTGCCGGTGGATTTCGCGAATATCTATCTGACGGAACCGATCAGCGAATTTGCGCGGCTCTATCCCGGCATCAGGTTCGACCTCGATCTCACTCCGAGGCTGGTCGATCTGGTCGCGGAACCCTATGATGTCGCCATCCGCATGGGGGAGCCGGAGGATTCCGGGCTGATCGCCCGTCCGCTGGTGCGGCTCAACCCTTATTTGTTCGCTGCGCCGGACTATCTGGAACGCAACGGCACACCCGCCAGCCCGCAGGATCTGGCGCGTCATGAATGTATTCATATGCCCAGAGCGAGCACATGGCGCCTCAAGCATGGCGACCTGACGGCCGAGGTGGAGGTCAAGGGCCGCTTCATGCTGAACAGCAATTCCATGATCCGTGGGCTGGCGACGCTCGGTCAGGGCATCGTCCTGATCCCCGAACAGATCGTCGCCGATCAGGTGGCGAGCGGCAGATTGCAACGCATCCTGCCCGATTGGCAGGGCACGCCCCTCTCAGTCTATGCGATCACCGAGACCCGCCTGCTGCCCGCCAAGACCCAGCGCTTCATCGAGTTTCTCCGGGTGCGCCTGAGAACCTGAGCGGGCATTGGAAGCTTGCGCGAATTACAGACGTATACATCATAAATTGATTGCGCGGAAACCGAAATACAGGCATCTTTTCATCCTGTGGCGCGTCGGAGCAGCATGCGCTCGCTTTTGGAAGCAGGCCGACGACAGGATCGGACCAAAAAGATCGGGAGTGCGAAACGATGAAACTATTAGGCTCGGAAGGCATCCTGCTCATGGAAGTGGAGTCGATTTCGGCCAAAGGACGCAATATCCACATCAAGGGCAAGATGATGGGTCAGGTGCCGATGACCGCCGTGCTGCGGCCCGGCGACCTTCGCGAAGCCATGAAGATGCTCTCGATCTCGGTCATCTGGCAGGGCATCAAAATGCTCTTCATGCGAAGCGATCCACCCGCGAAATAACGCGCTCGCGCGGAACGCCGTCCGAGCCCTGACCCCATCCTCTAGTCCGCGAAAATGAACACTGGCGTTTCGAGCCGCCGCTTGAGCGCCTGCACGAAGCTCGCGGCATCATGGCCATCGACAACCCGGTGATCGCAGGAAAGCGAGAGGTTCATCATCTTGCGGATCACGATCTCGCCGTTCAGCACTACTGGCCGCTCGACGATCTTGTTGGGGCAGAGGATCGCTACCTCAGGCCGGTTGATGACCGGAGTCGCGACGATGCCACCCAGCGGGCCGAGCGAGCTGAGCGTAAGGGTCGAGCCGGAAAGCTCCTCGCGCTTCGCCCGACCCGCGCGGGCAGCATCCGCCAGACGCGCGATCTCCGCCGCTATGTCCCACACACTGAGGCTTTCCGCGCCGCGCAACACCGGCACCATCAGGCCGGCGCCGGTCTGCGTCGCAATGCCCATGTGCACCGCGCCGAAACGGGAGACGACATTCGCCTCGTCGTCATAATGGGCATTGAGCATCGGAAAATCGCGCAGCGTGCGGCAGATCGCGGCGATCATCAGCGGCAGGACGGTAAGACGGGGACGTTGTTCCCGACCGGCGTTCATCTCCTCGCGCATCGCTTCGAGCGCGGTGACGTCGATCTCCTCGACATAGGTGAAATGCGGGATATGGCGCTTCGCCTCGGCCATGTTCTGAGCGATACGCTTGCGCAGGCCGATGACCCTGATCTGCTCGTCGGCCATGCGCGCGCCGCGACCCGTGCCGCCGCCATAGCCCAGATAGGCATCGAGATCGGCATGGCGGATACGGTCGCCCGAAAGGGGCTGGACGCGGGCGAGGTTTATGCCCAGTTCGCGCGCGCGCTTGCGCACCGCGGGCGAGGCGTGAACCTTCTGATGCCCATCGTCATCAGCCGCAGGCGGCGGGACCGAAGACGCGGCTGGCGCGCGGGTAGGAACGGACGGAGGCACAGGAGCCGGAGCAAGGGTCGAAGTCGGTTCTGGAGCTAGCGTCGGTGCGATGGCGGGCGGGACTGCCTCTTTCGGGTCCGCTCGCTCCGGGCCTGCTCCCTCCGATGCTTCAATTCCGATCTCGCCCTCAACCTCGATTTCGACCAGCATCGAACCGATGGCGATCACATCGCCCTCTGCGCCCGCCAGCGACAAGACCGTGCCGCCAACCGGTGATTCCATCTCGACCGTCGCCTTGTCGGTCATCATGTCGGCCAGCGGCGCATCTTCCTCGATGCGGTCGCCGATCTTCACATGCCATGCGACGATCTCGGCCTCGGCGATCCCTTCGCCGATGTCGGGCAAACGAAATACATAACGGGCCATCAGGCGGCCTCCATCACTCTGTTGAGGGCGGCGCGCACCCGGCGGGGCCCCGGAAAATAGTCCCATTCAAAGGCATGCGGATAGGGCATGTCAAACCCCGCGACGCGCTCTATCGGCGCCTCCAGTTCATAAAAGCAGCGCTCCTGAAGCAGCGCCGAAAGCTCTGCGCCAAATCCGGCGAAGCGCGTCGCTTCATGCACGATGACGCAGCGTCCAGTTTTCTTCACCGAGGCGACGATGGTTTCGATGTCCAGCGGCACGATGGAGCGCAGATCGATCAGCTCGGCGTCGACGCCCGCTTCCTCTATCGCCGCGCGCGCGACATGCACCATCGTGCCATAGGCGAGCACGGTCGCGGCCTCGCCGGGCCGCACGATCGCCGCTTTCCCAAGCGGCACGGTGTAATGTCCTTCGGGCACTTCTGCGGTCGGCTCACCCGCCCAGCTTTTTACAGGCCGGTCCGGATAGCCTTCGAACGGCCCGTTATAGAGCCGTTTGGGTTCGAGGAAGATCACCGGATCGTCATCCTCTATAGAGGCGATCAGCAGCCCCTTGGCGTCATAGGGGTTGGACGGGATCACGGTCTTGAGGCCGGTTACATGCGCGAAGAGCGCTTCGGGGGACTGGCTGTGCGTTTGCCCGCCGAAAATGCCACCGCCATAGGGGGAGCGCACAGTAATCGGCGCCCAGAACTGGCCAGCCGAACGATAGCGCAGCCGCGCCGCTTCCGAAATGAGCTGGTCGAGCGCGGGGATGATATAGTCGGCGAACTGGATTTCCACGACCGGGCGCAGCCCATAGGCGCCCATGCCCAGCGCTGTAGCGATGATACCGCCCTCGGAGATCGGCGTATCGAAGCAGCGGGTGAGGCCATGCTTCTTCTGCAACCCGTCGGTAACGCGAAATACCCCGCCGAAATAGCCGACATCCTCCCCGAAGGTCAGAACATCGGGGTCTTGCGACAGTACCACGTCCAGCGCGGAGTTCAGCGCCTGAACCATGTTCATCGCGGTCATTCGCCTGCCTCCATCTGCGCGCGCTGTTCGACGAGGCGCCAGTCCGGCTCGCGGAATATGTCCTCGAACATTTCATCCACCGGAGGCTTGGATTTTCCGAGCGTGCCGATGGCTTCGCCCGCCTTGATCGCGGCCTTCACTTCGGCTTCGAGCGATGCGACAAGCGCCTCGTGCCGCGCCTCATCCCATTCGCCGATCAGAACGAGATGCGCTTTGAGACGCTCTACCGGGTCGCCCAGAGGCCAGAGCGCAGCTTCCTCGGTGGGGCGATAGCGGCCCGGGTCATCGCTGGTCGAATGTCCCGCCGCGCGATAGGTGACGAATTCGATCAGGGTCGCGCCGAGATTGGAGCGCGCCCTGTCCGCCGCCCATTGCGTGGCGGCCCACACCGCCAGAATATCATTGCCGTCCACCCGCAGGC
>CAYOZY010000105.1:0-9344 GCA_964408525.1 uncultured Sphingobium sp.
TTCAAACCGACCGAGGTCAAGATGATGCTGGCGTCGTTCGCCAACATGGAGACCATCCACATCGCGGCCTACTCCCTGCTGCTCGAGACCATCTGCATGCCCGAGGCCGAGTTCGGCGCCTTCATGGAATACGAGGCCATGAGGGACAAGCACGACTACATGGGCCAGTTCGGCGTCGAGACCGACGCGGACATCGCCCGCACCCTGGCCATGTTCGGCGGCTTCGCCGAGGGCCTGCAACTGTTCGCCTCGTTCGCGATGCTGATGAACTTCCCGCGCCAGAACAAGATGAAGGGCATGGGCCAGATCGTGTCGTGGTCGGTGCGCGACGAGAGCCTGCACTGCGAGGGCATCACCCGCTTGTTCCACGCGTTCGTCAAGGAGCGCGGTTGCCTCACCAAGGCGGTAAAAGAGGACATCATCGACTGCTGCCAGAAGACGGTGCGGCTGGAGGATGCGTTCATCGACCTCGCGTTCGAGATGGGACCGGTGCCGGGCATGACCGCCAAGGAGATCAAGCGTTATATCCGCTATATCGCCGACTGGCGCTTGGGCCAGCTCGGTTTTCAGCCGATCTACATGATCGAGGATCATCCGCTGCCCTGGCTCGCGCCGCTGCTGAACGGGGTCGAGCACGCCAACTTCTTCGAAACCCGCGCCACCGAATACAGCAAGGCCGCGACGCGCGGCAACTGGAACGAGGTGTGGGACAGCTTCGACCGGAGGAAGCGCAAGGTCGCAAACGAGGATGTGGGCGACGAGGATGGCGGCGAGGACATGTTCACGCGTGCAGGCGTCGCGGCGGAGTAATATCGGCTGGGACCGCAATGCCACCGGCCGCCATGCCCGACATGGCGGGGAAATGGCTTCCTTGTCCGGGAAAGCTACCCTAGCAGCTTCATCGTGGCCGCGCCCAGCGCCGCCGCCGTGGCCGCGACCGCGCCATACCGCAATAGCCAGCCGCCGCTCCACTGCATCAGCCTTACCTCCGCGACGGGCGGAGGCGGGGGTGCGCCGCCGGGGTCAGGAAAGCGCTCTTCCATGCGGCGGAGGAGCGCGGGCAGACGGGTCAGGGTCCGCCAGTTCTCAACGAGCGCGTCCGCGGCTTTCGCCTCCGGCCCAAGCTCGTCGCGCAGCCACGCCGAAACATAAGGACCGCTCGTCTCCCACATGTTGATCTCAGGATCGAGCGCGGTCGCGACGCCCTCGACCATCACCATCGTCTTTTGCAGCAACAGGAGATGCGGCTGGGTTTCCATGTCGAAATCACGCGTGATGGCGAACAGCCCGTCAAGCATCTGCCCCACCGAAAGTTCGCTGACCGGCTTGCCGCGCATCGGCTCGCCCACCGCGCGCAGGGCCGTCGCGAACTCGGCGACATTATGATGGGCGGGCACATATTGCGCCTCGAAATGGATTTCGGCCACGCGCCGGTAATTGCCGGTGATAAGGCCATGGAGAATTTCGGCGAGCCACAGCCGCGCGCGCCGGTCTATCCGCCCCATGATGCCAAAGTCGATCGCGGCGATCTTGCCGTCCGGCGTCACGAACAGGTTGCCCTGGTGCATGTCAGCGTGGAAAAAGCCCTCGGCAATCGCCTGATGCAGAAAAGTGTTTACGAGGCGGGAGGCGAGCGCCTTCGGATCATGCCCGGCCGCGACAATCGCGTCCCGATCCGAAATCTTGATGCCGTCGATCCACTCCATCGTCATGACGCGGCCTGCAGTGCGATCCCAGTCGATCGCGGGCACGACATAGCCCTCTTCCGCGGCCATCGCCTCGGCCAGTTCGGACGAGGAGGCGGCTTCGCGCCGCAGGTCCAGTTCGCGCGCGGTCCAGCGCTTGAGGTTCGCGATCACGAGGCGTGGACGCAGGCGCTTCGCCTCGCCGCCCAGTTGCTCCAGATGCGCGGCGGCCCATTCATAGGTCTGGATGTCCTGCGCGAACTGCTCGGTTATGCCGGGGCGGAGCACCTTCACCGCAACATCGCGCCCGTCGCTTGTGACAGCGCGATGCACCTGCGCGATGGAGGCGGAGCCGACCGGCGTTGCGTCGAAATGGGAGAAGAAACTCTCCAGCGGCCCGCCCAGCGCGCTTTCGACCTGCCCCCGGATCGCCGCGAAAGGAAGCGGCGGCAACGCGTCCTGCAACATGAGCAGATCGCTCGCCGCATGCTCGCCCACCAGATCGGGCCGGGTGGCAAGCGTCTGCCCCAGCTTGATCGCGGCGGGGCCGATGGCCTGAAAGGCTTCGGCATAATGCGGCTGCTTCGGCACGCGCGCGCCAAAGCGGGCAAGGCGCACGAGACGACGCACAGGACGCGGCGTGTTGATGTCGCGCTCGATACCCATCAGCGCGCCGTGACGGGCGAGTGTGCGCCCCCATTTGAGCAGGCGCCAGAGATGAGTGACATGCCTTGTCATGCGCCGTCCGCTCAGACCTTCCAGCCCGAATGGATCGCGACCAGCCCGCCCAATATCGGTTCGACCTTCGTCTGGGTGAAGCCTGCGGCGCGGATCATGCGCTCGAACTCCGGCATGGGGGGGAAGCGACGAATCGACTCGATCAGGTAACGATAGCTTTCCTCGTCTCCGGCAAGCATCTTGCCGATCCTGGGCACGAGGCGATGGGAATAGGTATCATAGACATCGGCAAATCCGGGCCATGTGCAGGTCGAGAATTCAAGGCAAAAGAAGCGCCCGCCGAACTTCAGCACGCGATGCGCCTCGGCCAGCGCCCTGTCGATATAGGTGACGTTGCGGATGCCGAAAGCGATGGTGTAGGCATTGAAGCTGCGATCCGCGAAGCTCAGGCTTTCGGCGTTCTGCTCTGACCACACCAGCCCTTCCATACCCCGCTTCCCGGCGCGTTCCCGCCCTACGGCCAGCATTTCCGGGTTGATGTCAGCCACCGTCACATGCGCGCCGCTTTTGCAAAGGCGAAAGGCAATGTCGCCCGTGCCGCCCGCCATGTCCAGGATTGATTCGCCCGCGCGCGGCTTTACGCGGGCGACGAAACTGTCTTTCCACAGCCGATGCGCGCCCATCGACATCGCGTCGTTCATCAGGTCATATTTGCCCGCCACGCCCGAAAATACCGAGCGGACCATGCCCGCCTTTTCATCGGGCGCGACATCGCGATAGCCGAAGGAAACCGTTTCGTTCATGAGAGCGTCCCTAGCCTCTGTTCGCGCGCGAGGGAAGCGGCTAAGCAGCCATGCGATGCCAGAGCTTCCCGAAGTCGAAACCACCGTTGCCGGGTTACGCTCCGTGTTGGAGGGGCGCGTGTTGACGCATGTCGAGCCGCGCCGCGCGGACCTGCGCCTGCCCTTTCCGCCCGATTTGCGCCAGCGGATGACCGGCGCACGGGTGACGATACTGGGGCGCCGCGCCAAATATGGGCTGATCGACACGGATCGCGGCGACACGATGATCTTTCACCTTGGCATGTCCGGGCGCTGGCGGGTGGACCCGGAAGAAATCGGCAAGCACGATCATCTTGCGCTTGAGACGGACGAAGGCCGCAGGCTGAACTTGTGCGATCCGCGCCGTTTCGGTTTTGTCGATCTGGTCCGCACGGAGGCACTGGCCGCCTACCCACCCTTCATGCGCATGGGGCCGGAGCCGCTGGGCGCGGATTTCACCGGAGCGGCTCTAAAGGCAGCGCTCAGCGGCAAGGCGACGCCGATCAAGGCGGCGTTGCTCGATCAGCGCGTGGTCGCCGGGCTGGGCAATATCTATGTCTGCGAGGCGCTGCACATGGCCGGCATCGCGCCTGGAACACAAGCGGGAAATATTGCGGCGGCGCGACTGGAGCAACTGGTCGCGGCCATAAAGGAGGTGCTGGCAAGCGCAATCGCGGCAGGGGGGTCTAGCTTGCGCGATTATGCCCGGCCGGATGGCGAACTGGGCTATTTCTCGAAGCAATGGCGCGTTTATGGCCGCGAGGGCGAGACCTGCCCGACCTGCCCGGCGCCGGTGTTGCGCCGCGCGGACGGAGGGCGCAGTACCTTCTACTGCGCCGCCTGCCAGAAATAGGCGCGGCGCACGAGCGCTATTTCGTCTGCATCGCCCGAACGGCGGCCAGCGTGTTCTTCACATGATCCTTGTAGTTCATGGCGCTATGGACATAGGCAATGCGACCCGTGGGCGCGATGACATAGGATGTGCGGTTGGTCATGCCGCCTACTGGCAGGGCAACGTCATAACCCTTGACTATGGCGGGACCTGCGGAAGCCACCGCGAACTTGTCTCGACATTCCTCGGTCGAGAATCGCGCGAGCTTGTCCACCGGGTCCGCCGACATGCCGATCACGGTTGCGCCCGCCGCCTTGAAGTCGTCCGCGGCCTCGGCGAATTCATGCGCTTCGGCCGTGCATCCCGGCGTGAAGGCGGCGGGGAAGAAATAGAGCACGACCGGGCCTTTTTTTAGATGATCGGCCATGTGCAGAGTAAAGACCTTGCCCGCAAGCGCGCCGCGAGTCGTGAAGTCAGGCGCGACCGCCCCCACCGGCAGTGCGCTCGTCGCGGCCTTTGGCAACACCAGCAGCGCCAGCGCGGCGACACCCCCGGCAACTGCGGTCCATTTCATCCAGCGTTGCATCGTCTCTCTCCTCGGTTCCGTCCACCTGATATCAGGTGACAGCCCGAAAAGCGACTGTTCTTGCCCTTTGTTCCCGCGCGGGCTAAGCGCGGCGATCATGACCGCGCCGCTCATCATCGCTCTGCCCAAGGGGCGCATATTGGACGAAGCCCTGCCGCTGCTCAAGCGCGCGGGGATCGAGCCGGACGCGGAATTCCACGACAAGAAGAGCCGCGCCCTGCGCTTTGCCACCAACCGGGAGGGCGTATCGATCATCCGTGTGCGCGCCTTCGATGTCGCGACCTTTGTTGCCCATGGCGCAGCGCAGATCGGCATCGTCGGCTCGGACGTGATCGAGGAATTCGACTATTCGCAGATTTATGCGCCGGTCGATCTCGGCATCGGGCATTGCCGACTGTCGGTCGCGCAGCCAAAGGACGATGTGCAACAGGACGATGCCGATCAGGACTCGGCGCTCAGTCATGTGCGCGTCGCCACCAAATATCCGCACCTGACCCGCCGCCACTATGAAGCAAAGGGTATTCAGGCGGAATGTGTGAAACTCAATGGCGCGATGGAGCTGGCGCCCTCGCTGGGCCTGTCGCGCCGGATCGTCGATCTGGTGTCGTCGGGCGCGACGCTCAAGGCCAATGGCCTTGTCGAGACGAGCGTCATCATGCAGATTTCGGCGCGCCTCATCGTCAATCGCGCCGCGTTCAAGATGCGCGCGGGCGAGCTGGTGCCGCTGGTCGAGGCGTTTCGCCGGGCAGTGGAAGGCGGGCAGCATGCAGCGGCTTGATGCGCGCGCGGCAGATTTCGCCGAGCGGTTCGATGCGCTGGTCAACGCCCGCCGCGAAGCCGATGCCGATGTTGCCGATGCCGTGCGCGCCATCATCGGGCGCGTGCGGGATGAGGGCGATGCCGCGCTAGCGGACCTGACGCAGCGGTTCGACCGGCACGACCTCGATACTACCGGATGGCGGGTGGAAGCGGACGAAATGGATGCGGCGCTCTATGGCGTAGCGCCGGAATTGCGCGGCGCCCTCGAACTGGCGGCGGATCGCATCGCCGCCTATCATGAGAAACAGCGCCCGCAGGACCGCGACGAGACGGACGCCGCCGGGGTCAGGCTCGGTGCACGCTGGAGCGCGGTGGAAGCGGCAGGGCTTTATGTGCCGGGCGGACGGGCAGCCTATCCGTCAAGCGTGCTGATGAACGCCATCCCGGCAAAGGTCGCGGGCGTGGAACGCATCGTCATCATGACCCCGACACCCGATGGCGAGATGAACCCGCTGGTGCTGGCGGCGGCGAAGCTCGCGGGCGTGAGTGAGGTCTGGCGCATCGGCGGCGCGCAGGCGATCGCCGCGCTTGCCTATGGCACCACGAAAATCGCGCCTGTCGATGTGATCGTCGGCCCCGGCAATGCATGGGTCGCCGAGGCCAAGCGCCAGCTCTACGGTGTCGTCGGCATCGACATGGTGGCTGGACCATCCGAGATCGTCGTCGTGGCGGACGAGCGGAACAACCCTGAATGGATCGCCGCCGACCTGCTCTCTCAGGCCGAGCATGATCCAACCAGCCAGTCGATCCTCTTCACCGACAGCGATTGTTTTTCCGGCGAGGTTGCCACCGCGATAGAACGCCAGATTCCATTGCTGACCACAGCAAAGGTGGCGCGCGAAAGCTGGGACGACAATGGTGCCATCATCACCGTGCCCAGCCTTGAGGATGCGATACCGCTCGTCAACCGTCTGGCGCCCGAACATCTGGAACTGGCAGTGGACGATCCCGATGCGCTGTTCGCACGTGTGCGCCATGCGGGATCGGTGTTCATGGGACGGATGACGCCCGAAGCGGTAGGCGATTATGTCGCTGGCCCCAATCATGTGCTGCCAACCGGACGGCGCGCGCGCTTTTCGTCCGGCCTTTCGGTGCTGGACTTCATGAAACGCACCAGCTTCCTCGCGCTCGACAAGGCCGCGCTCGATGCCATAGGTCCGGCGGCGGTGGCGCTTGCCCATGCCGAAGGGTTGCCCGCCCATGCCGCCAGCGTCGCCAACCGGCTGGAAAATGCGCCGGCCACCCCAAAAGGAGAATAACCATGGCTTTCTCACTCTATGACGCAACGATACCGACCTATCTCCAGATTTTGGGCGCCGTGCGCGGCCTCACCGAAAAGGCCGAAGCCTTTTGTGCAGAGAAGGGCTTGACCGAAACTGAGTTGCTCAGTGCGCATTTTGGCGAGGACATGTTGCCGCTCGGCTGGCAGATCAAATGGACATCGACGCACAGCATCGGCGCGATAGAAGGTGTCCGCAAGGGCAGCCTTTCGCCCGATCGCTCGCAGCCAGCATCCAGTTTCGCTGAATTACGGGTCCAGACGAACGCCACAGTCAGCGCGCTCATGGCGATTACCCGTGAGGAGGTGGAGAGTTTTGTCGGACGCGATATGGTTTTTTCGGCTCCTGATAGGGGAATTCGGTTGGACTTCACCGCAGAGGATTTCCTGATGTCTTTTTCTTTGCCGAACTTCCTGTTCCACGCGACCACCGCCTATGACATCATGCGGCATCAGGGCGTGTCGATCGGCAAGCGCGATTTTCTTGGACAAATGCGGATTAAACAGCCTGCATGAACACCAAGGGGACAGAACGCGCGAAATCCCGCTCCGTCGCCCGTCTCGCGGCGGTGCAAGCTCTCTATCAAAAGGAGATGGAGGACACTCCGCTGCCCGTGCTGCTGCATGAGTTTCACCAGCATCGCCTCGGCGCGACCATCGAGGATGTGACCTATGCCGATGCGGAGGTGAGCTTCTTCGACGATGTGGTGGCGGGTGTCGATACACGGCGCGAAGAGATCGACGCGCTGATTTCGGGCAAGCTTTCGGCGGGCTGGTCGCTGGAGCGGCTCGACAAGCCGATGCGCCAGATATTGCGCGCTGGCGCCTATGAGCTGCTCGCGCGGATCGACGTGCCCACCGGCAGCGTCATTTCCGAATATGTCGATGTCGCCAAGGCCTTTTACGACAAGCGCGAAGCCGGTTTCGTTAACGGGTTGCTCGACGCCGTGGCGAAGGACGTGCGGGGGTGAATGGCCGGAGAGGGTGATTTCATCGCCCTGATGCGCGGATTGGCCACCAGCCCGGCCGCGCGCGGCCTGAGGGACGATGCGGCAGTGCTGAATGTCGGCGGGCAGCAGATCGTCCTCACCCATGATATGCTGATCGAGGGTGTGCATTATCTGCCCGACGATCCGCCTGAGACGGTCGCGTGGAAACTGGTAGCGGTCAACATGTCCGATCTCGCGGCAAAGGGGGCTGACCCGCTGGGTGTGTTGCTGGGCTTTTCACTCACCGGGGATAGCGCGTGGGCGCGTGCATTTGCGTTAGGTCTGAGCAAGGCTCTGGCGCATTTCAATGTCCCGCTATTGGGCGGCGATACCGTGGCGATGCCCGCCGGTGCGCCGCGCGCGCTTGGGTTGACCGCCATTGGAGCAGCGCCGGCCTGTGGCGCGCCGAGCCGCAGCGGGGCAAGACCGGGCGATGCGCTCTATGTTTCCGGGAGCATCGGCGATGCGGGCGCGGGTCTGTCTACCCTGACCGGAGCGCTGAACGCGGAAAGCGCGGCGCGAGAGGCGCTGATCGACGCCTATCGCCGACCCATGCCGCCTCTCGCATTGGGGCGGGCGCTGGCGCCGCTGGTGACCGCGATGGCAGACATATCGGACGGCCTGCTGATCGATGCGGACCGGATCGGACGGGCGAGCGGCTGCGGCGTGGAGATCGATCTGGCGCAGGTGCCGCTCTCCCCCGCCTATGTCGCCGTACGCGGGGAGGATGAGGCGGCCCGCCTCGCCGCGGCGACAGCGGGCGATGATTATTGCCTGATTTTCGCCGCCGACCCGGAAAATGGCGAGGAAATTCGTGCGCTGGGCGATGACATGGGCGTAGCGCTGGTCGAGGTCGGCATGTGCCATGCAGGAGAGGGGCTGAGCCTGTCGATAGGTAGGCGTCCGGTATCTCTCCCTCCCCGGCTCGGCCACGAACATGGGGCAGGCAACGCCTGAACCCCCGATTAACCGGCTTGACGCGACGAATTGCGTCGATAGGTTTACCACCAGAAAAAATCAGCCGGGGTCGGGACCATCCGATGACCAACATGACGCTGAATGCAGGAGAGCCCATCGCGAGCGCCCATGCGCATTCGCGCACCCACACCTGCCACCCGCGCACCGGCTTCCTGCATCAAATCCATCATCATAATGCCGCACGGTTCACCCCGACGGAGCGGCAGGCATGAACATCAGGGCGGGGGAGAGGAAAACCATATGACAGTCGTTTTGATTGCCATAGGATGCGGCCTGCTGGCCGTGCTCTATGGCCTGTTCACCAGCCAGCAGGTGCTCAAAGCATCTCCGGGCAACGAAAAGATGCAGGAAATCGCCGCCGCCATTCAGGAGGGCGCGAAGGCCTATCTCGGCCGGCAATATCGCACCATCGCGATGGTCGGCGTCGTCGTTGCCGCCATAGTCCTGTGGCGGCTTGGCACGCTTTCCGCCGTTGCGTTCGTCATCGGCGCGGTGCTTTCAGGCATTGCCGGATATGTCGGCATGCACATCTCGGTGCGCGCCAATGTCCGCACCGCCGAAGCCGCGCGCGGGTCGTTGCAGGACGGGCTGACGCTCGCCTTCCGTTCGGGCGCGATCACCGGCATGCTGGTGGCGGGCCTTGGCCTGCTCGCGATTGCCGTGCTGTTCTGGTATCT